>NZ_JAVDQB010000003.1:0-445115 GCF_031454055.1 Roseobacter sp. N2S | reverse complement strand
ACGCTTGAAATCTTCACTGAAATTTGGCTTCCCCATAACGGCCTCCTTGCCTCAAAATTAGGGAAGAAAGCGTCTACAATACTAGGGGCTATTCAACAATTGGCCACGCGGGCGCACGTTCAGCTAATGAAATTGCCGCGAAAGAAAAACTTGATAGTGCGCTCAGTGAATTAGATGAGGCGCGCAAAGATCGTTCCCATGCTGTCTTTAAAGCAGAAAGGCTTCAGGAAGCAGTAAAAGATGCTGAGCTAAATGCCTCGCGCGAGAAATACAGGCATGAGAACCACATCAAGAGTTTGAGGTCACTTATTGCGCCTGAGGCACTTGATAAACATGACCGAATTCAGCGTGAAAAGGCCGCTACGGGTCCAAGAACTTTCTACAGCTGAGCAACACTCCCATAGCGCCTCAAAAACGCTCCTTTTTGGAACAGCCACAGACCACCTCGTTTGGCTCTCTCATGATGGCGAACATCTGTGCGCCCTGCAGCATCGTTCCATATGGACACATACCGGGCATTTCCTACCCAATGCATCGATCCCCCAAAGGAACACCCGACGGTAAGAAACTTCACCGTCGGTGTCCAGTTGCATGGAATGGCACCCTAGCGTTCACGCCGCCTTTGCCGTTTCAAGCTGGCTCAATAGGGCATCGGGTTGGCTTTATGCACCGTGTTCAACTCGCTTAACACCTCGTCTGACAGCGCAACATCCACCGATCCCAGTGCCAGATCAAGCTGTTCCATCGTGGTTGCCCCAAAGATCGCGGTGCCCATAAAGGGCCGCGTTCGGCACCAAGCCAGCGCCATGTGCACAGGGTTCAGCCCGTGTTTTTCCGCGACCGCCAGATATTCAGCCACAATCGGCAGCGTGCGCGGTGTCATTCGCCCGCCAAGGTCTTTGACATAGCTGCGCCGCGATTTTTCTGGCGTCACGTCGCCCTGATATTTCCCGCTTAGCAAGCCTGCTGCTAGCGGCGAAAATGACAGCAGATCCACCTTTTCATGATGGGCCATTTCCGCCATATCCGTGTCAAACATCCGGCACATCAGGGAATATTCGTTCTGCACGGATACCACCCGCGGCAGCCCCATATCATCGGCCATCCGCACCCAACGCGTGCAGCCCCAAGCACTTTCGTTCGACAGGCCAAAGTGTCTGATTTTACCGGATTTTACCAATTCTCCGATGGTTTCCAGAACCTCTGCCATATGGCGTTCCACCTCGGCGCTGTCTTGGCCTGTGGGATCATATTCCCAGTTCTGGCGGAACATATACGACCCGCGATTGGGCCAGTGTAGTTGGTAAATATCCACGTAATCCGTCTGCATGCTGGATAAAGATTTTTCCAGCGCCGTGTGGATCGTTTCACGGCTGATCGGCGCCCCGTCGCGCACGTTTTTATAACCGCTGCCAGACACTTTGGCGGCCAGCACAAAATCCCCGCGCCGCGCCTTGTTTTTGCCAATCCAGCTGCCGATCACCCGTTCTGTGTCGCCTTGGGTTTCTTTGGACAGCGGGTTGGTGGGGTACATTTCGGCGGTGTCGATGATGTTGACGCCCCGCTCAAGCGCACGGTCGATCTGGGCGTGACCCTCGGCTTCGGTATTTTGCGTGCCCCATGTCATTGAGCCAAGGGCAAGTTCGCTGATTTTAAGGTCGGTGGTGCTAAGCTGGCGATAGCGCATAAGCTGCTGTCCTGTCGGTTATGTAAAGTTACGCGAAACATGGGCGGTTTTCCCCTGCTGTCAACGGCGAAATCGCCAGAAAGAGCTTGAGAACAAATCAGGAACACGCTAGCATCGCCTCATGACCACATTGTCCCGACGCCCCCATAAACCCGAAACGGCCCATCAGATCGCGGCGGATATCAGCCTGCCGTTCAACCGCGCCCATGAATTGTGCGGCCCCGCGCGGCGCACGCTGGCCCTGATGATCGCCAGCGCCACGGATGCCCCGATCCTGTGGATCAAACCCCAGTGGCATCCAGACGGGCTGAACCCGCAGGGGATTTTGCGATTCATTGATCCGGGTCGCCTGACCTTTGTGCGCCCCAGACGGGCCGAAGACATCTTGTGGTGCATGGAGGAATCCCTGCGCGCGGGCTGCATCCCGCTGGTGATTGCGGAATGTGATGCCCCCCCGCCCCTGACCCCGATCCGCCGCCTGCACCTTGCGGCTGAAACGGGGGCGGACATGGGCAAGATCAAAATCCTCCCCCTGTTGCTAACCCCCGAGGATGGCGGCGCACAGGGGGTTGAAACCCGCTGGCACATGGCCCCCCGTCATGCAGGGGAGGAAAGCCGCTGGCTGTTGCAACGCCGCCGCGCCCGCATGGCCCCGCCTGCTGCATGGGCACTGGGCTGGCACAAGAAACAGGCGCAGGTCCACGCCGACCCAGCGCCTAACACCGTACCAAGCACCGGACCAAGCACCGCAGCGAACACCACAGTGAACATCGCCGCCCAATAGTCGCAGCTTGCAGGTCCGCCTTGACAGCGCAGACCCAGCGGGCAAGGTCGCATCATGAACATCCGTCCCGCCACACCTGCCGACGCCGCGCAAATCTGCGCCATCTGGAACCCGATCATCCGCGACACAGTGATTACCTTTACCACCCTTGAAAAGTCCCGCGACATGATTGTGCAGATGCTAGAGACCCACCGCGAAAACGGATGGCCGTTTTTGGTGGCCGTTCTGGATCAGACCATCCTCGGGTTTGCTTGTTACGGACCGTTTCGCAGTGGGCCGGGTTATGCGCAGACCATGGAACATTCGATCAATCTGGCGCCACAAGCACGGGGGCACGGCACCGGAACAACCCTGATGCAAGCCCTTGAAACCCATGCGAAAACCGCACAGGTTCATTCATTAATCGCAGGGGTCAGCGCCGCCAATCCTGCCGCAATCACCTTTCACATCAAACGCGGTTTCACCCGAATTGCCACATTGCCGCAGGTTGGACGTAAATTCGACCAATGGCTTGATCTGGTTTTGTTACAAAAACTGCTGTAACCAGCCCCCAAGCGCACACAAAAGGACGGCCCATGTCAATCTGGACCCGAATTGCCGAGGCTTTGTCGGCATTGACCAAAGGCGAAAGCCTTGCCCATGTTTTCGAGCGGCTAAAAACCCCGCCAGAACGGTCGGTTGCCTTTACCATTGCCGTGATCGCGCTTGGCGCAAAGATGGCCAAGGCCGACGGGCTGGTCACCAAAGACGAGGTCGCCGCCTTTCGTCAGGTGTTTCAAATCCACAAACGGGACGAGTTGCAGGCCGCCCGTGTCTATAACCTCGCCCGTCAGGATGTTGCAGGGTATGAAGTTTATGCAGGCACCATCGCCAAAATGTTCCGCCACGACAGCGCCACGCTGGAAAACCTGATCGAGGGGCTGTTTTACATCGCAATGGCTGACGGGCAGTACCACCCGTCGGAAAACGACTTCATCCATTCCGTGGCCACTATTTTTGGCATAAGCGAACGCAGCTTTCACAGTCTGCGCGCCCAATTTGTGCCCGATGCCACACCGGATGCCTATGACGTGCTGGGCGTCACCCCCGACACCCCGTTTGAAGACATCCGCAAAGCCTGGCGCGCAAAAATCCGCGACACCCATCCCGATCGCCTGTTGGCCCGCGGCCTGCCCGAAGAGGCTATAAGCCTTGCCACCAAACACATGATCGCCGTTAATCTGGCCTGGGAAACCCTGTCGGAAAAACACGCGCCAGACTAAACAGACTGAAACGGACACAAAAATGCGCATTGCCACATATAACGTCGAATGGTTTGCCAGCCTGTTTGATCAGCACAACGCACTGATCAACGACGCCAGTTGGTCAGGACGCTACAATGTGACCAAGGCCGAACAGCTCGCCGCACTGGGCATCGTGTTCCAGACCCTTGATGCCGACGGGATCATGGTGATCGAGGCACCGGATTCCGGTGGCACCCAATCCAGCAAACTGGCCCTTGAAGCCTTTGCCGCCCATTTCAACCTACGCCAGAACACCGCGATCACCGGCTTTGAAAACGATACACAGCAGGAAATATCCTTTCTCTATGATCCCCGCAAAATAGACGTACACCACGACCCGCAAGGGTTGGAAAGCAGCCCCGACGGATCACCAAAAGCCCCCCGTTTCGACGGTGTTTTCAAAATTGATCTGGACGTAGACAACCAACCCGACACGGTGATTTTCTCTAAACCGCCGCTGGAACTGGCGTTTCAGCCCAAAGGCGGCCCGCCGTTTCGCATCATCGGGGTGCATACCAAATCTAAAGCCCCCCACGGCGCGCGCAATCACACCCAAGAGGTGCGCATTTCCATCGACAACCGGCGCAAACAACTGGCCCAGTGCATCTGGCTACGCCAACGGATCGACGACCATCTGGCCGCAGGCGATGACTTGCTGGTGATGGGGGATTTCAACGATGGGCCGGGGCTTGATGAATACGAGCGTCTGTTTGGCCAATCGGGAATAGAGGTGGTCTTGGGCGTCAACAAGCCGCCCGAGCAAACCCTGTTTGACCCCCATGCCAACAGGAAACTGACCCCACGCACCGCAACCCCGACCACGGCGCGATTTTACAATCACACCACCAAAACCTACTTGAATGCGCTGTTGGATTACATCATGATTTCCCCTGAATTGCGCCGTAAAACCAACCCGCAGTGGAAAATATGGCACCCGTTCGACCACCCCCAGTGTTTTGCCGATAAACCTTTTTGCGACGCGCTTCTGACTGCCTCGGATCATTTTCCCGTGACGATTGATCTGGATTTTTCAATGAAGGGCTGAAATCCCTTACAAGGAAGACTATATTGGACCTTATGAAACACATCGTCCCCCTTGCCCCCCTTCTGATCGCGCTGACCTTGGCCGCACCTGTCGCGGCGCAGGACGCGCCACAGGACAACACGCAAAACAACACCATGTCCGACTTCAAAAAACGGTTTGGAAAACTGTCAGACAATGCGCAGACCTTGCTGGAAGGCTGGAAGGATGAAATCGGCCCCAAGCTGGACGAAATCGGCCCCGCATTGGGGGATTTGATTGATCGTCTTGGCGATATGTCCGCCTTTCACGCGCCTGAAGTGCTGGAAAACGGTGACATTCTGATCCGCCGCAAACAGCCCCTTCCACCCGAGCCTGCACCTGTGCCCGAGCGAACGCCAGATCCAGAGGCGATCCAGCCCGACAAACCGATCATTGATCTGTAACCGCCCCCTGAAACCTGCCCTTTCCCTTTCGTGCCCGACGTCCTAAGTCTTGGCATCAAAACCTACACCGGAGCCTTATTCATGTTCAGACCCACCGCCCCCGACCTGCCCCGCGACCACCGCGATTCCACATCAGGCGCTTCATTGGGGGATTTGCCGGAATGGGATCTGTCCCATCTTTATCCTGCGCAAGACAGCCCTGAATTGCTGCGGGATATGGACTGGCTGAAAGGCGAATGTTCTGGCTTTGCAGCGGATTACGAAGGCAAACTGGCAGGGCTATCCGCCGCTGAAATGTTGAACTGCATCACGCGTTATGAAAAGATCCAGTCGATTTCTGGTCGCATCATGTCTTATGCGGGCCTACGGTATTACCAGATCACCACCGATCCCGAACGCGCCAAATTCATCAGCGATATGCAGGGGCAGATCACTGACTTTTCAACCCCTCTGGTGTTCTTTTCATTGGAAATGAACCGGATTGAAGATGCTGTTCTGGATGGTATGCTGGACGCCAACACCGATCTGGCGCGCTATAAACCTGTGCTGGACCGCATGCGGGCGATGAAGCCCTATCAACTGTCCGACGAGCTGGAAAAATTCCTGCATGATCAATCTGTTATCGGCGCAACTGCATGGAATCGCCTGTTTGACGAGACCTGCGCCGCGCTGGAATTTGACGTGGACGGTGAATTTCTTAGCCTTGAATCCACCGCCAACCTGCTGTCCGATCCGGACCGCGACACCCGTAAAACAGCGGCTGAGGCTTTTGCCACAACGCTGGGCGAAAACATCACCTTGTTTGCACGGATCACCAACACGCTGGCCAAAGAAAAAGAGATCGAAGACCGCTGGCGCAAGCTGCCAACCCCGCAATCGGGCCGCCATCTGGCCAATGATGTGGAACCCGAAGTGGTGCAGGCCCTGCGCGATGCGGTTGTGGCCGCCTACCCCAAACTCTCGCACCGCTATTACGCGCTGAAAGCCAAATGGATGGGGCTGGAAAAAATGGAAGTGTGGGACCGCAACGCCCCGCTTCCCGGCAGTGACGAAGCGACGATCCACTGGGATGATGCGCGCAAAACCGTATCCGAAGCCTATGCTGACTTCTCGCCTAAAATGGCCGAGATTGCCGAGCCGTTTTTCACCCAAGGTTGGATAGATGCTGCTGTAAAACCGGGTAAGGCGCCGGGCGCTTTTGCCCATCCCACGGTGACCGATGTGCACCCCTATGTGATGCTAAACTATCTTGGCAAACAGCGCGATGTGATGACACTGGCCCATGAACTGGGTCACGGAGTGCATCAGGTTCTGGCAGCGGATCAGGGGGAAATGTTATCCTCTACGCCGCTGACACTGGCCGAAACGGCATCTGTCTTTGGCGAAATGCTCACCTTCCGCAAACTGCTGGATTCAGCCCCCGACAAAGCCGCCCGCAAACGTCTGCTGGCGGGCAAGGTCGAGGATATGATCAACACCGTCGTGCGCCAGATCGCGTTTTACGACTTTGAATGCAAACTGCACGCCGCCCGCGCCCAAGGCGAGCTGACACCGGATCAAATCAACGAAATCTGGATGTCCGTGCAGGGCGAAAGCCTTGGCCCTGTGTTCAATTTCATGGACGGCTATGAAACCTTCTGGTCCTATATCCCCCACTTCATCCACTCGCCCTTCTACGTCTATGCCTATGCCTTTGGCGACGGGTTGGTGAATGCGCTTTACGCGGTTTACGAAGAAGGCAATCCGGATTTCCAAGACAAATACTTTGAAATGCTGCGGGCTGGCGGATCAAAACACCACTCGGAACTCCTCGCGCCTTTCGGGCTTGATGCAAGTGACCCGAAGTTCTGGGATAAAGGCCTGTCGTTGATCAGCTCGATGATTGACGAACTGGAAGCCATGGAAGACTAAAAATTCCAAGCGCAGCGCTATCACTCTCGGCGCTGCGCCTCCCCCCCTTGAATCACCAAAAGCTAGTGGCCGCTTTTCCAAGTGACAGCCCCGAAATATTTGAAGTTTTCGGTATAGCTACTTCATTATTTGCATATCTTTACTATCCAAACGGGTCAATTCGCCACAATCTCGCCGCAATCCGCCCGATTTTATCCATAATCCAGTAACAATTCAGCCTTTAAAGCGGGGTTGTTTCCCGTTGGGATAGGCAACTGCGACCGAAATGTCGCGTCTACCTTCACAAATAAGGTCATTTCACGGCATCGTGATTTCGCAAAAAATTCTCTGCTAGATTTACCGCAATTCGGCTGTTGTCACTTATCAGATCAGGGTCGAAGCAAACAATTTTGTGAACATTAGGACGAGGAATACACAAATGGCGAATACGATCAACGGTACGGCTGGCGACGATATTATCACAGGCACATCGGCAGATGACGTAGTTTTCGGGCTGGAAGGCGTCGACTACATTGAGGGTGATGACGGCAGCGACGAAATTTACGGTGGTGATGACAACGATCTTCTTTACGGCGGCGATGCCGTAGATTCCCTTTATGGTGGTGCAAATTCCGATATTCTTGATGGTGGCGCTAAAGCTGACATTTTGGACGGCGGGGACGGCAACGACTTTTTGTACGGCGGGCTTGGTGCCGACTCTTTGAGCGGTGATGTAGGGTCGGATTATCTGGAAGGCGGCGTTGGCGATGACGTGCTGGACGGCGGCAACGGCGAAGACACCTTTTTGGACGGTGAGGGAGATGACATTTCCTACGGCGGTGCTGGCAATGACGTATTCCTGGGTAGTGACGGCAACGACAGCTACGAAGGTGGCGATGATGACGACGTGTTTTATTTCGGCGCAGGCGCAGACGCATATGATGGCGGCAACGGCTATGATATCGTCGACTATTCAAGCGCAGAAGGTCGTGTGGTTCTAAGCCTCTTCGCCAGCTCGGGCACATCAACAGGGGCCGGCGCGGGCGACACTTTTAAAGGCATCGAAGCCGTGATCGCCACAGATTTTGCCGATGACATCATCGGGTCCAAAGGCAACGACACCTTTTATGGCGGCAACGGCCGCGATAAAATCGCAGGGATCGACGGCGACGATTTGATCTATGGCGGTGCTGGCAATGACGGCCTGTCGGGCGATCTGGGCAATGACGTCATCTACGGTGGCGGCGGTCGCGACAATATCCAGGACAACTGGGGGAATGACTCATACTACGGTGGCTTCGGCAACGACCAGATCCGCCTATATCGCGGCGAAAATGTTGCCGAAGGTGGTGGTGGTCGTGATAAATTCGACATTCTGGCCGGCTCACACACAGCCACTGGCGACGAAGGGAAAGACCAGTTTATTTTCCACAGCGACAACTACGACATCACAATCACTGACTTTACCCACGGTGATGACAAGATGAAGTTCTACGACGTGTTTGGCCGGTTCTCTGAAGTGAAAGATGCCATGACACAAATTGGCGACGATGTTCAAATCGAGCTGGATGATGCATTGGTTCTGGTTCAGGACACATTGATCGAAGACTTCACATTCCGTGATTTCAAGTTCTTCGGGTAAACCGAATTCTTACAATACTTTGTCGGGCGGCTTAGATCGCCCGACAGCCCTCCCCGAACTTGATCGACAAGCCGCAGTCCGCGGCATTTTTTATGCCGTTTTCCAATTGCGCCATCCGACGCGATTGGAAAAAGGGAAATAAATTACGTCCAGCAGGTCTTTAAAATTCCCACGATCTTCTTGTTCACACATCCCATAAAGGCGAAATGCTTTTTCAAGCACCGCCCAGAGATGGCTGAAATCGGATACAGAATTGTTAAATAACGGATCAATACGTCAGGGGCAGCGTTAAGCCACCCCTTTCATCATCCCCTTTTCAATGGCCAGATCGCGCATTTTTTCTTGCAGCTTTTCGAAAGCCCGCACTTCAATCTGACGAATCCGTTCACGGCTAACGTCATATTCGCTGCTCAGGTCTTCCAAAGTGGTCGGACGGTCCTGCAATTTACGCTGCATCAGGATGTCTTTTTCACGATCGTTCAGCACATCCATCGCCTCTACCATCAAGGCACGGCGGGCTTTCAGCTCATCGCTTTCGGCATAAGTATGGGCCTGATCCGCAGTTTCATCCTGCAACCAGTCCTGCCATTCCGCAGCCCCTTCGCCATCATCGCCCCCAACACGCGCATTCAACGAGGCATCGCCCCCCGACATGCGGCGATTCATGGAAATCACCTCATCCTCGGTCACGTTCAGATCATTTGCGATGCGCTGCACGTTTTCGGGGCGTAAATCGCCCTCTTCCAACGCGCCAATGCGGTTTTTGGCTTTGCGCAGATTGAAGAACAATTTCTTTTGCGCACTTGTGGTGCCCATTTTCACCAGCGACCAACTGCGCAGGATGTATTCCTGAATACTGGCGCGAATCCACCACATGGCGTAGGTCGCCAAACGAAACCCTTTGTCAGGCTCGAACCGTTTCACTGCCTGCATCAAGCCCACATTCGCCTCGGAAATCACCTCGGACGTGGGCAGGCCATAACCGCGATAGCCCATGGCGATTTTAGCAGCCAAACGCAGATGGCTTGTCACCAGTTTATGGGCGGCTTCTGTATCTTCGTGGTCGATCCAGGCTTTGCCCAGCATATATTCTTCATCCGGTTCCAGCATCGGAAACTTGCGGATGTCCTGCATATAACGGTTCAATCCCTGCTCAGGACTGGGGGCTGGAAGATTGGTATAGCTCATGAACACAGCTCCTTTTCGACCCAATTCGCTAATAATTAGTTAGGAATTCAGTCAAGATTTTTCAAGATAACGCAGAGCCGAATAAAAAGTTCCGTACCATTTGAATAAAATCAACGGACAGACGATTCACTTCATATTGCGCAATGCCGCATCCAACGCCTTCAAATCATTCGGCAAATCGGCTTCAAACTCAACATATTCCTCGGTCACGGGATGCACAAACCCCAGTTTTGCCGCATGCAAGGCCTGGCGCGGAAAGGCGCTGATATAATCCGCATCCTCAGGATCAAGCCCTGCCGTCTTCACACGGCGACGGGTTCCGTAAACAGGATCGCCGATCAACCCATGCCCGATATGGGACATATGAACCCTGATCTGATGGGTCCGGCCAGTTTCCAGCCAGCATTCCACTTTGGCCGCACGATCGGCGAAATTCTCAAGCACTTGCACGCGGGTGATCGCATGTTTGCCTGAATTCGACGCCACCGCCATTCGTTTGCGGTCCGTCTTGTGACGTTCGATATTGGTGGCAACCCGTAAAACGGCCCCCGTTTCAAACCCTACCCCCGGTAAACCCAACAACCGCGGGTCGGCGGCTGAAGGCGCGCCAATAGAATAAGCCACATAGCGGCGGTTGATCGAATGATCGGCAAATTGCGCCGCCAACCCCTGATGGGCCGCATCGGTCTTGGCCACCACCAACACTCCGCTGGTATCCTTATCAATACGATGAACAATTCCGGGCCGTTTTGCACCACCAATGCCTGACAGGCTGTCAGCGCAATGAAACAACAAAGCGTTCACCAAAGTCCCATCCTCGGACCCGGGGGCAGGATGCACCACCATACCTGCGGGCTTGTTCACCACGATCAACTCGGCATCTTCATACAGCACTTCAATGGGAATATCCTGCGCCACGGCTTCCAAAGTTGTGGCAACCGGAATATCCACCCGCCATTCTTCGCCTTCAACCCCTTGGGTTTTAAGCACCACCACCGGATCGCCACCGGCAACCCGCGTTACAGCGCCTGCTTCAATCAATTTCCCAATACGCGAGCGGCTCAGGCTTACGCCCTCTGGCACAACTGCGGCCAGTGCCTTATCAAGGCGCGCAGGCGGCGTTTCGCCAAGGATCAAAACAAGGGTTTGAATAGTGTCAGACATGGATCACAACGATTCCCAAATTGCGGAACCAGCAAACCTGCGGTTCCTGCGACGGTTGGTTACGATCTTGACCGCAACCATGATCTTCGGGCTTCTAGCCATCTTCACCTTGCTTGTCATGCGTTTCTCGACAGACAACAGCACGCCCCTCCCCGACAGATTGACGCTGCCAGACGGCACAACCGCCACCGCCTTCACGCAAGGGGACGACTGGTACGCCATTGTCACCACCGACAATACCATACTGATCTTTGATCGCACCACAGGCAACCTGCGCCAAACCATGCAAATCGAACCGCGCCCATGAGCCTCTTTTTGGTCCAAATATCCAAATCGCGCACCTTGCCGCACGCCCCTTTCGACAGCATATTAAAGCCATGAGCCTGCCAGACGGATTTATCGAAGAATTACGCACCCGCCTGTCCATCGCACAGGTCGCGGGCCGCAAAGTCACATGGGACACTCGCAAATCCAACATCGGCAAGGGCGATTATTGGGCACCCTGCCCGTTCCACCAAGAAAAATCCGCGTCTTTTCATGTAGATGACCGTAAAGGCTTTTACTATTGCTTTGGCTGCCATGCCAAAGGCGACGCTTTGACTTTTGTGCGCGAAACCGAAAATGTCGGCTTTATGGAAGCGGTCGAAATTCTCGCCCGCGAGGCAGGCATGCCGGTGCCTAAACAAGACCCCGTGGCGCAGAAAAAGGCAGACAGACGCACAATTCTTGCGGACATCATGGAACAAGCGCTGCAATTCTATCGGATGCAGTTGAAAACCAATCTGGCCACAACCGCACGGGAATACCTTGAAAAACGCGGCATGCCCCTGGATATTCAGGACCGGTTTGAAATCGGCTATGCTGCGGATACACGTGCTGCCCTGTTTCAACATCTGACAGGCAAAGGCATTTCTGCCGCTGATCTGGATGAAGCTGGCCTTTGCGTCAAACCGGATGACGGCGGTTCGCCGTTTGACCGTTTCCGTGGCCGCATCATTTTTCCGATCCGTGACGCACGCGGCCGCTGCATCGCCTTTGGCGGCCGCGCGATGGACCCGAATGCACGGGCCAAATACCTTAACAGCCCCGAAACGCCCCTGTTTGACAAAGGTCGCAGCCTTTACAACCACGGCCCCGCCCGCGAAGCCGCAGGAAAGACCCAAAGCCTGATCGTGGCCGAGGGCTATATGGACGTGATCGCGCTGGCACAGGCAGGGTTCAATCACGCCGTTGCCCCTCTTGGCACCGCAATCACCGAAAACCAACTGCATCTGATGTGGCGGATCGCGCCCGAACCGATCATCGCCCTTGATGGGGACACCGCTGGCATCCGCGCTGCCCGCCGCCTGATTGATCTGGCCCTGCCCCTAATGGAGGCAGGAAAATCCCTGCGTTTTGTGGTGCTGCCCGAAGGCCAGGACCCCGATGACCTGCTGAAATCTTCTGGACCGCAAGCCATGCAAGACCTGCTGGACGCCGCCCAACCTATGGTCACACTGCTGTGGGAACGGGAAGTAGAGGGTAAGGTTTTTGACAGCCCCGAACGCCGCGCTGCCCTTGATACCAGCCTGCGCGCCGCCCTTTCCACCATCAAAGACCCGTCCCTGCGCACCCACTACACCGCTGCGATCAAAGAATTGCGCGCCGAATTATTCGCCCCGAAAAACCGCCGCGATGCGCCATGGCAGCCGGGCAAAGGCGCATGGGGCAAGAAAACACCCCAAGCTGCGACCAGCGGCACCAAACTTTCAATTCTCGGGCAAACCGCTGTTTCTGATACCTTTCGTCTGCGTGAAGCCCTGATCCTCGCCGCCGCCATCAGAAACCCAAAGGCTGCGCTGGTTCGTGAAACCGCGCTTGAAAAATCCCCCATCGCGGCCCCCGACTTGATTAAAATTCAATCGGCCCTCTTGGCGTCGCTGCATTTGGACCTATCTGGAGAGGATGCGTCGGGGCGGCTTATTTCAGCAATGACAGACAGGCTCGGGTTTAACCCGATGGACCATCTTTTGACGCTGGCCCCCGTGCGCATACACCCGCACCTGAAACCCGATGCGGATCCGGATTTGATTGCACTGACCCTAAGCGAAGAACTGGTAAAACATGCCGCCAACAAAGGTGCCGAGGCAGAGCTGCGCGAAGCAGAGCGAGACATGGAAGGTCTGGCGGACGAAGGACTGACATGGCGCATTCAACAAGCGTCCGAGGCACGGGCCGAGGCGACAAAGGCCAGTGTGAATCCGGGTGGTGAAGGCTCGGAAGATCGGGAAAATTTGTCACAACAGCTACAAAAACTGATCGATGATCAGATTTGGGTAAAGAAAAAGCGGTAGAACCATTGCGAATCAGCGATTCGTTCTATTGATTCGAAACAAGCTACGTGATTCGCCGTATTCGGTTGAACACACTGCCGAAATAGGCCAAAGGCCAACGGCACATGGAGATTTTGGAGGCTAACATGGCAGCGAAAGACAACGACTCGGCAAAAACCGACGATCCTGAAAACGCAGGCCCGATGAACGACATGAGCCAAGCCGCGGTCAAAAAGATGATCTCGGGGGCCCGCGCACGCGGGTACATCACCTACGACGAACTGAATCAGGTGCTGCCACCCGATCAGGTGTCCTCTGAACAAATCGAAGACGTGATGTCGATGTTGTCCGAAATGGGCATCAACATCATCGAAGAAGAAGAACTGGAAGACGACAGCTCCAAAGAAGTGGCCGTTGTCGAAAACAGCGCCAAACAACTGGCGCTGGCGGAAACTGGCAAAGACACGCTGGATCGCACCGACGATCCTGTACGCATGTATCTGCGCGAAATGGGCAGTGTTGAACTGCTGTCGCGCGAAGGCGAAATCGCGATTGCCAAGCGGATCGAAGCTGGCCGCAACACGATGATTGCCGGTCTGTGCGAAAGCCCGCTGACCTTTCAGGCGATCACTATCTGGCGCGAGGAACTTCTTGAAGAAGACATTCTGCTGCGCGATGTGATTGATCTGGAAACCACATTCGGCAATTCCATGGAAGAAGACGGCGTGGAAAGTGTTGTCGCGGGGCTGAAACCCGTGGGCGGCGCCCCTGTTGCCGCTGCACCGGCTGCCGAAAAGCAGCAAGAGGTCGATGCCGACGGCAATCCGATCCGTGTGGATGATGACGACGACGAGGATGAAGACGAAGCGGCCAACATGTCGCTCGCCGCGATGGAAGAAGCGCTAAAGCCGCAAGTTCTGGAAACACTCGAAAAAATCGCCCACGACTACGAAGCCCTTGCTGCCATGCAGGATATTCGGATTTCGGCCACACTGAACGAAGACGAAAGCTATTCCGCCAAAGAAGAGAAAGCATATCAAAAGCTGCGTGCCTCTCTGGTGGAACAAGTGAATGCGATGCACCTGCACAACAACCGGATCGAAGCCTTGATCGACCAGTTGTACGGCATCAACCGCAAGATCATGTCGCTGGACAGTGGCATGGTGAAACTGGCCGACCAATCCCGCATCAACCGCCGCGAATTCATCGAAGCCTACCGTGGCCAGGAACTTGATCCTATGTGGCTGGACAACATCGCAGAACGGGATGGGCGCGGCTGGAGCCAATTCATCGACCGTTTCCGCGACAAAGCCGAAGAAATCCGCTCTGAAATGGCCCAAGTCGGCCAATATGTCGGCGTCGACATCACCGAATTCCGCCGCATTGTGAACCAAGTGCAAAAAGGCGAAAAAGAAGCCCGTCTTGCCAAGAAGGAAATGGTCGAGGCGAACCTGCGTCTGGTTATTTCCATCGCCAAAAAATACACCAACCGTGGCCTGCAATTCCTTGATCTGATTCAGGAAGGCAACATCGGCCTGATGAAGGCGGTGGATAAATTCGAATACCGTCGCGGCTATAAATTCTCGACCTATGCGACCTGGTGGATCCGTCAGGCGATCACCCGCTCTATCGCTGATCAGGCCCGCACGATCCGTATTCCTGTGCATATGATCGAAACGATCAACAAACTGGTGCGCACCGGTCGTCAGATGTTGCACGAAATTGGCCGCGAACCGACCCCCGAGGAATTGGCAGAGAAACTGCAAATGCCTTTGGAAAAAGTTCGCAAAGTGATGAAAATCGCGAAAGAGCCGATCAGCCTTGAAACCCCGATCGGGGATGAGGAAGACAGCCAGCTTGGCGATTTCATCGAAGACAAAAACGCGATCCTGCCACTGGATTCCGCGATCCAAGGCAACCTGAAGGAAACAACGACGCGCGTTCTGGCTTCGCTGACTCCTCGGGAAGAACGGGTTCTGCGCATGCGTTTTGGGATTGGTATGAACACCGATCACACACTTGAAGAAGTCGGCCAACAGTTCAGCGTAACCCGCGAACGCATCCGTCAAATCGAGGCGAAAGCACTACGTAAGCTGAAACACCCAAGCCGCAGCCGCAAACTGCGGAGTTTCCTGGATCAATAGGCTGCGTGTCGAACAGCCTATTGGACAAAAAGGCAGCCTGAAATGGATTCAGGCTGCCGTTAACAACTCCCCGTCTCTCATACAGCCTAAAAATTTACCTCAAATCAATTGGCTGTCCCCACTCCTTTCGGACTCCTACGCAGAATACAGGGATGGCGCCTTTCTGGACGTGCTGGGCTTAAGCGCATTAAAACCATCTCTTGCAGATTTCTGGCCGAAACAGGGCCCCCAGTGGGATGCTTTAGGCCAAACCAAAGACGGTCCGGTTCTTGTTGAGGCAAAAGCCCATCTCAGAGAGTTCCAAAGCCCAGCGACAGCGGCATCCAAAGCCTCTCGAAGTAAAATCAATGCAGCAATGGCTCACACACAAAGAGCACTTGGCGCAGCCCCCAGCGCCGATTGGTGCGATGTGTTTTATCAGTATACCAACCGTATTGCGCATTTGAATTGGCTACATGAGAACAGTGTAAAAGCGCATTTGGTTTTTGTGTCTTTTATCGGAGACACCGAAATGAAAGGTCCGGCTTGCCCAGAAACATGGCGAACCGCCTTTCAACTCGCAAACTATGTGCTTGGCATACGCCAAAAGCATCCGCTTCACCGGCATATCCACCATGTAATGCCGGATATTTCCGACCTTAAGGCTTGGTAAGAATTCAAATTAATTCCCGCTACTCTACCGACAAATCCCTTCAATTTTCACGTCTTCCCATCCCACAATGACCTCCCTCACAGGCAGCTTTTCTAGTGGAAAATACCTCTCCAGCATCTTGCGTAAACGCATCGTTCTGGGTGCTTTGGGATCAAGCGTTGCACAACACAGATACTCTTCAACAATCCTTCCTTGCTGTTCATAGCCATAGGACAGGAAATCCCCGCCCGTATCTGGATCAATCAAATAGGGATCCGCTTTTGACTGATGTTCGCGTGCGGCTTTGATCGGGTGATAGCCCGTGATTTTGCGGTTCTGCCACTGCCAGGCATGGGTCAGTTCATGGGCCAGAAACATTGCCTGATAAAGATGTAACCTTTCCGGATATTGCGGCGTGTAGTTTTCCAAATAGTAATCCGGATTTACAAATATTCGGTTAAACAGCGCCACAGCGGATGGCGCCCCCGTCACGATCTCTGTCTTCGGAGGGGGATAGACCCGTTCGGTACAGGCAATACGCGGGCGCTTGGGGGCCTTTAACGTATAAGACCGCACCGGCGCATTATCGATCAGACGAACCTTGGTTACATCCAACCCTGCACCGTGAAATTTGGACGCAAAAGCCACCTCGCTGTCGGTCATCGGGCGGCCACAAGCGGTCAGGCATAAAAAGAGCAGAAGCATTCGCATCAGAACACGATGCGGGCGAAAGGTCTGAAAATCAACGGGATTCAACGCCATTGGTTGTTGATTTTGATTTGCAGTCGTTCGGCTAACCTCGCTTTAACCATTTCACGGGTAAAAGACGTCAGGAGGATATTTTTTGCGCTGCTTACGCCTTACATTTTTGTTGTGGGTCTGCCTGACTTGGGCGGCTATCGCCCAACCGCAAGAGCATAACAACCTGTGGGTCATGTGGGAACGTGTGGTTAACGGCCAGCGCCAATCCCAGTTCCGCAGTCACTTGTTGCTGGACGTCCCGCCAGCAGAAGCACAAACGTTTTTCAATAACTTAACCCCCTCTGCGCAGACCTACGGTGCCGCAAATGTAAGGCATGAAACCTCTCCTTTGTGCCTGTCACAGCCGCCCCCTGCGGAATTGACGTCAATTGACACGACGCCGCTTACCCTTGCGGATAAAGTGGCGACCTTAGGCGGGTTAAACGGCGTATTCGTCGATTTTCGCGCAGTGCGCGGCCCCCGAACGTTTACGGGAAATTTCGGGGAAACCGTCCATTCCTTTGTGGTGAACCAACTGCAACAAGCTGGCATCCCCTTGCTAACAAAAGAAGAGATTGAGGCCACACCGGGCCAGCCAACATTGACACTGCGCTATTCTGTGGAGGTTGTGGGCTGCAAACCTTGGTCTATCTCTTTGGGTCTGACACAGCTTGTTGTTTTAACCCGCGACACGTCATTAATGCTTAACACCACCACATGGAGTGGAAGCGCACGCCAAAGCGAATCCGACATCGAATACGGCGCGATGGAAGCCCTGAGAGATGTCGTCGCCTCATTCACGGAAGACTATGCCAAAGCAAATTCAATTATCGGCGGTAACGCTGTGACACAAATCGAACCGGCAAATTGATGCTGTTTTACCTGATCTTATCTACCCGTCATGTATTCTACATCGTGTTACTTCTGCTGCCTTCCCTCTCATTGCATTTGGATTAACTGATAATACCAGGGCGCAACCCCATCATCTCCATAATCAAAAGATAGGCGATTCCAATCACATACCACAGACGCGCCCTCTTAGTATGTTCATCTGTAATCGCAAATCCAAGGATCAGATTCATCGACAGAAACACATTTTCATTCCGCGTCGAATAAATAATCAACACAAACAGCAACACGGCATAGTGGGTCCAAATACCAAGCCGCTTTCGGAACAAGATAAACAGCTCAATCAATGTCTGCGACGCAAGTGCGGCATAGGTTAAGACAACCGCCAGCAGCTGAACCCAAAAAGGGATCGTCAATGCAACCGTGGCGCCGCCCCCTGGTCGTTGGGCCAACAACATTTTTTGCGCATCAAGGTTCTGCTTAACCACTTCTGGCCAATCTGAATAAAACAACGAAATCAGCGTCTTGAACATATATCCGTTCGCCAGATACCCCCCCAACAAAGCCCCGCTCATGTAATGGGTAGACACACCTTTCTGGATCAAGGCCAAGCCCATTAAGATACTGATTAACAACACGGCAGCCCGCGACATAACCGCAGGCGCGGTGTCACCAGATGCACAGGCAATCATTAAGGCAAGGCCAATAAATGTGATCATAAATCCATGGTTCGCGACCACATAATAATTCATTCCCACATTCAAGGCCAAGCCTAGCACAATCCAAAACAGTAAAACCGCACGCTGGCGCATCTCGGCAGCGGTCATCAGCAGTATCAATAGAAACGGCATAAAAAATCGGGCTATAAATGGAATGTATTCTTTTGATGTGAAGAAAACGAATACAATTGCCGAAAACAAAATAAGTAACGTGCGGATGTATTCGTCACTCACAAACCGTGTGATGGGAGAAATGAGAGTGCGGTTTCGAAATGTGGCCATCATTCCGCCCTCACGCCAGAATATTTGAACACGCTTTCACGCGTCACCGTATTACTTTCAAGATCGAACCGATTTTCATAAACTTCAAGTGTCAGGCGATCCGGCTTGAACACTGAATCGCTTTCAGGAGTAACTTGCCCGATCAGCGCCTCTGGCCAGCGCACGCGGGACAGTTGGTTAATCAGTCGGGCAGCCTGCACATCACGGGGATAGAACCGAAACCGTTCGGCATTTTTCGTCAGTGCAGCCAGATAAGCGCCCCCACTGACACGCGCAGCTTCACGCCATTCTACAAATGCAGGTGTCTCGGGCCACAGTTGAACGAAGGCCGTCCCGTCCTTGCCTTCCAAATGAAGCCAAACTGCGCGATCCTCCGCATGGGGTTCGGTATACATGCCAAAGCCACCACCCTTCCACGCCAACAGAGGTGTGGTTTTATGCAGATAAACCTGAAAAGGCACATTAACGGCCACCAAGACCGCCAAAATAGTCACAAACAGATTTGCCCGCAGACCAATCCAGTCCAGCGATTTTCTCAGCATTTCATTCCCCAGCAAAACAATCGGATTTAGATTATCAATTTCCCGTCTCATCCGTCAACCAAAGCAACACAAGATGCCGAATAGCACACAGTATCTAGGGTTTAGCGATTTCTTCTACCCAAATGCTGTAAGATTGGTATAGTTGAGAAAAATAAGAACAAAATTTGAGGTACAGGCCCATGAGATGCCCATTTTGTGGTAACACAGACACCCAAGTGAAAGACAGCCGACCGGCAGAAGACCATGTCGCCATTCGTCGGCGGCGGTTCTGCCCTTCCTGTGGCGGACGGTTTACAACCTATGAACGTGTGCAGTTGCGTGATCTGGTCGTCGTTAAAAAGAACGGTAAAAGAGAAGACTTTGACCGCGACAAGCTGGAACGCTCGATCCGTATGGCCATGCAAAAACGCCCGATTGATCCCGAACGGGTGGATCAAATGATTTCAGGCATCGTTCGTCGGCTGGAAAGCATGGGTGAAAGCGATGTTGCCTCGGACAAAATCGGCGAGATCGTGATGGATACGTTGGCACGGATTGACACAGTGGCCTATGTTCGTTTTGCCAGTGTTTACAAGAACTTCCAAGCCGCCGACGACTTCGAAGATTTCGTACATGAACTGCGCCCGCCAACCGCGGGTGAAGAGGAAAAGTGACACTAACAGCAGTGGATGAAAGGTGGATGCGTTTGGCCCTGACCTTGGGCAAACGCGGATTGGGCAATGTTTGGCCCAATCCCGCGGTGGGCTGTGTGCTTGTCAAAAACGGGCGTGTAGTTGGCCGTGGCTGGACCCAACCAGGGGGCCGTCCACACGCCGAAGTCCACGCCCTGTCCCATGCAGGAAAGGCCGCGAAAGGCGCTACGGCCTATGTCACGCTAGAACCTTGCGCCCATCAAGGACAAACAGGCCCCTGCGCCAACGCACTGATCACAGCAGGTATAACCCGCGTGGTCAGCGCCACGCAGGATCCTGACACCCGAGTATCGGGAAAAGGTTACGAAATCCTGAAATCCGCAGGCATTTTCCTGACACAAGACATCCTAAAAACCCAAGCTGATGCCGCACATGCTGGATTTTTCAGCCGCATTCAGAAAAACCGCCCCTTTGTCACCCTGAAACTTGCCAGCAGTCTGGACGGGCGGATTGCTACAAAAACGGGTGACAGCCGCTGGATTACTGGCCCGATGTCCCGACGCGCCGTACACCTGATGCGCGCGCAACATGATGCCATACTTGTGGGGCGCAATACGGTCGCGCAAGACGATCCAGACCTGACTGTGCGCGACATGGGTTTATCCCACCGCTCCCCTATCCGCGTGGTGCTGGACAGTGGTTTGAACCTGCCGGCCACGGGTCGGTTGGCCAACAGTGCAACGCAAATTCCTCTGTGGATTTGCCATTCAGAACACGCCAAAACCACAGAAAAATGGCATCAGATCGGCGCTATTCCACTGGCCTGTCCCCCCGATCAGCAAGGCCGGATCGACATCAACAACGTCCTCGCCACTTTGGCCGAACGCGGCATCACGCGCCTGTTCGTTGAAGGCGGTGGCCAGGTCGCAGCCTCGCTCTTGCGCGCAGGGGCTGTGGATCAACTGGCCCTGTTCACCGCTGGCGTTGCAATTGGTTCAGACGGGCTGGCCAACCTCGCCAGTCTTGGCACCGATGCGCTTGCGGATGCGCCAAGATTCACACGCAAATCCGTCACCCCACTTGGGCCAGACGTGCTATCCATCTGGACCCCAAGCCAGTAATAACCCTCACACCTATCGGCTTCTTTAGAGCGTAAATACCTATTCTACGCCCAAATCCAAAGTCAGCGCCACAAATGCGCGTAACTGGCAAAAACGCCTTGCACCTTGGCCAAGGCCTTGATCGCAATCCGTTTCCTGCCCGCCACTTGCCCCGATGCGAAACGCGCTAACACGGTTTCCACCCCACAGGGCCACCCGGAAACAGGGTCCCAATACAACGGGTAATCCACCAAGGCAGCATGGATCAGCCCCTCCAGTGATACCTGCGCAGTCCGCCGATCAGGTACATCGCCCAAGTCTTCGGTCAGCCCCCAGCCCGCGTAAAAGGGTGCCCCGTAACAAACGACGGATTTACCACGCAGCAACGCCTCAAATCCGGTGAGCGAGGTCATGGTGGCCACACAATCCACCCGATCCAACAGCGCTGAAATATCCGCCTGTTCCACCACCATATCTGAAATCTGCGCAATTTCCCCCATGGCCTGCCCGCCATCGCGCAACCCCGCCAAGACGTCAGGATGAGGTTTATAAAGGATAAAACTATCGGGAAATCGCAGACGCGCCTGTCGCAGCAACGCCAGATTGGTGGCCACCGTCGTCGTGCCTTTCAGGATGGATTGATCATCCTCCACCTGCCCTGGCACCAGAACCAGATGGCGGCCTTTTGGCAATTCAACCTGCCTTGTTGTTTTCAGATTATACTTTGACAAACCAAGCGCGGTTATTGCCTGACGCAATGCTTCAGCCCGCGCGCGTTTGCGATCTGATAAGCCTGCATTCTGCGCAATCAGCCTTTCCAAGCGGCTTTCACGGGTTGGGTCATAGTAAATCCCCAAGTCATCCAGCGCCAAAGACACCGGCGCGACAAGTGCTGCGCCCAACCCTGCCGAGCGTAAAAATCCATCCTCGACACGCACCAACGGAACGTCCGCCGCCGCGCAGGCCTTTGCCAATGCTTCGGTTTCCTTGCCAGACCAGACATAGACGCCGCCCTGTTTTTTCTTTGCTGCCTTTGCCGCCTGCTCTGGGGTTTCAATGAACTGCGGCGCGCCACTGCCTTGATCAAAAAAGCCGCGTAAAAAGCCGCGCTTCCACAAGCGCATCCCGACAAAGATTTTTGGTTTGGAATGGGCCCGCCTGAAGGCCGCCATAGCTGCCAAAGAATGGGCCGTTGCGATGAAATCGGACGGGCTTCGGGTGTGGGGATCAACCCAAGTGCAATAGTCAACATAGGCCGCGTGGAACAGTTGCTCCACGCTTCGGGAACCCAGTTGCGTGACCGCCGGATGGCGATCTTCGGTCAGGTCCAAACCGCAATAAAACGCATTGCCAAAAACCACGGGGCGATGGCCCGCGAATATTGCTTCCATCCCCATTTGCGAAGATACACAATACACCGCGCGGGCGCGATCCAGCAAAATCCACGGCGACACAGGTTCGGTGAACAGAACAACCCGTTCGGATTGATCGCCAATGTCAAAATAGCCCCGACGTTTTTGGGCCAGCGTTTCCGGGTGGGTCTTGATCAGGATTGTCCCGTCCGGATGCTCGGCCAATGCGGCATCCAGCATATGTTGAAACATCCCTGCATCCGCCCCTGCCCCCGTGATTGAAGCATCGCCAAAGGTTTGATCCACCACCAGCACAAACCGGTCTGGCAGGTCGGGCACAGCCAGATCAAAATCATTGTATTTGGATAGGTGCGCGTCCCGCAGAAGGGCAATTCCATCAGTTGCTGCTTGGGTTTGTGGTGCGTCCAGCGCAGGCCCAGCCCGCAAAATATCACGTAGATCATTCGGACGGTCAGGTTCGAAATAGATGCCCTGACGATCCTGAATGAGGGAGAGTGGCGCATCACCTTGACGGCCGGTTCGCACAGACCGCAGGAAACCATCCTCTGCCGTGATAAGGCTGGCACCTGTTGCGTTGGCAATGCGAATACCACGTTTGGATATGGGTTTTCGCCCCCAAATCAGGATGTTATCCCCAGAACGCGGCCAGCCAAATCGCGGCTTCAATCCCGCAGATTTTAAAGCCGTTCGCAACGGTTTGTTGAAAAAGAAACTTAATGAAAAGCCAAAGACCCGCGTGCTGTTTTCAGGCAAGTGCGCGGGTCTTTTTTGTTTCATCGGTTCGGGCGGGCGGCCTTAGCCACCCGTCGCTGCAACAAGTGAATTTGCAGCACCGGTACTGGATGTCAGGACCGACAGTGTTTTGGTCCATTGCACATAAGGTGCCTCGGTCACGTAAATCGTGTCGCCGTCGCGGATTTCAAAATCACGCCCCAAAAACACGCCCGTGGGTTCTGTCAGATCCAGAACATAAGCGAACCGTTTCGAGGTGGTGAAATCGTTCCGACCCAGCACGCGGTTCGCGTAGTCGGGGGATTCATCGCGGAAGATAAAAATGCCCGTCGGGTCCGCCAGATTACTGTTCAAACCGCCCATAAAGGCAATCGCTTCGATGGCATTCATGGTGGGTTGGGGGAATTCCACCAAAGACTGCCCGCCCATGGCACCAAGTGCGGTAAAGCGGCGGGTGTCTTCCTGAATCAGGATACGATCACCAGGGCGCAGGGCGATGTCTTGTTCATTGCTGGCAAACAGGTCTTCCAGCCAGACCGTGCCTTTATGGGATCCACGGATCACACTAACGCGGGTATTTTCTGGATCGGTGGTTACACCGCCTGCCGCTGCAATCATAGTTGACAGCGTGCTGGTCGAAGCCTCGATCGGGAAAACGCCCTGACCACCTGCGCCAACGATGGAAACGGTTGATCCGTCCCCCGCCGCGCGGGCGACGATGAACTGTGGATCAGGAGTTTGAGCATCAAGTTTGCGCGTGATGATCTGGCGCAAAGCCTCGGGCGTGTTGCCCGCAGCGCGAATACGGCCAGCGTAAGGGATAAAAATGTGCCCCGTCTGGTCCACTTGCAATTCTGTCAGGGTCGAGGGCGCGCCAGCGGTGCCAAACAGCCCTTCTTCGACGTTTTCATAGACCGTCAGCAGCAGTTTATCACCGCGCCGGATTGTATCCGCGCCGATGTTACCCGCTTTCAGGAATTCTGCGTCAAAACCGGCATTCGGCGCATCGGCCGTTGCCTGAACCACGCGGTCATTAACGGAAACGATGTAGGCATTGCCCTGTTGCTGGACGCTACCAGCAAAGATTTCCCGTTTATTGGGCCCTGGACGCGGCAACCCACAGGATGACACGGCGAACGCCATAACGAAAAGAGCCAATAACCCGGCTTTAGGTGTGTTAACTTTTGACAAAGTTTCTGCCCCTTTTGTCAAAACTGCCTCAGTTTTTTCTTTTAGGGTGGCACATAGCGTAAGGAAATCAAAGCCTTTTGATTCGCGGCGCTATTTCACAACCTGAAACTGTTGCAATGGAGACGCGTTTGCGGCCTCCAAAGCTTCATAGGGGTCTTGTTCTGACAAAACCATATCCACCACCTGCCGCACAAGGCGCACACGTCCCCTGCGGGAATAAAACCCGCCGGTGATCTGGGATGTCATCAACAAAAACTGGCGATAGTCGCGATAGGCCGTCAGGTCCGGTTTCTTTGGCGCCGCAAAAAACGCATCAAGCGGCTGTTCCGAGGTAAATTCAGGCTTGCAAAACACCCCCGCCCCCAGCGCCTTGACCGGCAATCCACGCCAAAGGGCTTGTTGTGCGGCGGTGGAATTGATGGTGACAACCGAGCGGGCATAATCCAGCAATTCGGCCAGTTTTCCGCCGCGCACAAAATGGATACGCCCTATCAGGTCAAACTCTTTCGCCAGTTGTTCGGCCACCAAAGACAAGGGCTGGCGGTCGTCCTCTAGCGGGTGGGATTTGAAAACCAGATGGTGGTGTTTCGGGGCTTTACGGGCAAAAGCCTCTACGCAAATGCGCATGAATTCAGCCATTCCAGTAAACTGCGAATGGCTGCGGATAGAGGCATCGTGGCTTAATTGCAGCAGGCTTAGATGATAGACAAACCCGTTGCGCTTGATTGACTGAGTCGCCCGCCAGCGCCGGTAGGCATGGGCGGGACGTGTGATCAAGCGCTTGAAATGCAACCAGAATTCATGGCTTACAGGGCTGTCCCTGTGGGTTTTATAATTGATGAAGCGCCGATTTCGGAACAGAATATGCCAGTGATAAATCGCCCCCAAAAGAATGTGCTGGCGCATATCCCCCCAGCGGGCCGGAGCCTCTGGCTGGTCATTATCCACATGGCTCAACGCTTCGCGCATGGTGGCAACGCTAAGATCCATCAGACGGGAAAATCCGTTCACCCCGCCCCGCTCGTAGGTGACCCAATAGGGCCGCAGATAGCCTTCTTCAAAGCAATGCACCCGAATGCCCAGACTTTTGGCCACCTCAACGGCGGTTTTGTGTAAAGGACGGGTATCGCCATAGATCACAAGGTCGGTAATGCCTGTTTTCAGAAAATCTTCGAGATATTGCGGCCATTGTTCATAGGGTTTGGTAAAGGCCACAAATGTACTGCGATTGCGCCAGAAAAACCGGTCCCCCTCATTAAAGCCGATCTTGGTCACATCCGCGCCAGACTGGGCAATTGCTTTGCTCAGCTCATAGAAAAACGGGCCGTGTGGACCCTGCAAAAACAAAAACGACTTCTTATCTTGGCGCAACTCTAGCATACCGTTGATTTTTTGGCCCAACGCCCCTACCTGCGTGATATATTGCGAATTCGATATAATGGCCACGCATAATCCCATCGTGTGACTGTGCAACCACAGTTTTCAATCAGATAAGTGCCGATTTGCATCACCAAATTTTGCAAGAGCCCCCCGTCAGACCCGCAGAAAATCATAGTTGGACTTGCTCAATTTGTACACAAGAGCTAGGTGCAAAGGAGCAAAAAACAGGTGAAAAACATGTTCACAGGTATCATTACCGACATTGGCAAGGTTGCCGAACTGGAACAGCGCGGCGATCTGCGTGCGCGCATTACAACGCAATATGACCCGAGCACCATTGATCTGGGCGCTTCTATTGCTTGCGAAGGCGTGTGCCTGACCGTGATCGAGTCCGGCACCACCCAGAACGCCAACTGGTTTGATGTGGAAATTTCCGCCGAAACCGTGTCCAAAACCAACCTTGGCACTTGGGCCGCCAATCGCCCGATCAATCTGGAACGCGCCTTAAAGGTCGGGGATGAACTGGGCGGGCATATTGTGTCGGGCCATGTGGACGGTCTGGCCGAGGTGATTGAAATTCACGATGAAGGCGATAGCACCCGCGTCACCCTGCGTGCCCCTGTGGCGCTGGCAAAATTCATCGCGTCCAAAGGGTCAGTGGCGCTGAACGGCACGTCTTTGACGGTAAACGGGGTGAACAACACGGATTTTGACATCAATTTCATCCCCCACACCAAACAGCACACCACTTGGGGCAATGTTTCGCTGGGCGATCAAATCAATCTGGAAATCGACACGCTGGCGCGCTATGTGGCCCGTCTTGCCGAAATGACCAACGCTTAGGGCCTGCTATTATGACCGACGACTCCTTTCACGACATGATTTCCCCGATCGAGGACATCATCGCCGATGCCAAAGCGGGCAAGATGTTCATTCTGGTGGATCATGAAGACCGCGAAAACGAAGGCGATCTGGTTATTCCTGCTGAAATGGCCACGCCAGAGGCGATTAACTTTATGGCAACTCACGGGCGCGGGCTGATCTGTCTGTCCCTTGAATCCGAACGCCTGAACGCACTTGGCCTGCCGATGATGGCCACGGCCAATTCCTCGCGCCATGAAACAGCCTTTACCGTGTCGATCGAAGCCCGCGAAGGGGTGACAACTGGTATTTCTGCCCATGACCGCGCCAAAACCATCGCAGTGGCCATTGATGGCACCAGCGGCGCACAAGATATCGCGACCCCCGGCCATGTATTCCCGCTGCGCGCCCGCGAAGGCGGCGTTCTGGTGCGCGCCGGCCACACCGAAGCCGCGGTGGACGTGTCTCGGCTGGCGGGGTTGAACCCGTCCGGTGTGATCTGTGAAATCATGAACGACGACGGCACCATGGCCCGTCTGCCCGATCTGATTGGCTATGCCCAATTGCACGGGCTTAAGATCGGCACGATTTCCGATCTGATTGCCTATCGCCTGCGCTATGACAATCTGGTGCATGAAACCGCCAGCCGGACAGTTACATCCAGCTATGGCGGCGATTGGAACCTGCGGATTTTCACCGATAAGACCAATGAAACCGAACATGTGGTTCTGGTCAAAGGGGACATCACCACCCCTGCCCCCGTTCTTGTACGCACTCATGCGCTGAACCCGCTCGAAGATCTGCTGGGCCTTGGCCCTGCACCTGCTGGCGAGTTGGCCCATGCAATGGAAACCATCGCCGCAGAGGGGCGCGGCGTTGTGATCCTGTTTCGCGATCTGAATGCCAAATTGCAACTGGACGAAGGCTCGACCCCGCGGCAATTGCGGTATACAGGTCTGGGATCACAGATCATGTCGTCTTTGGGCTTGCGGGATTTTATCCTGCTGACGGATTCTCCGATGCCCAAAATCATCGGGCTTGAAGCCTATGACCTGAACATCGTGGGCACCCGCCCCATCACGAAAGCGTAACCCATGGCCGGTTCTGAAACCCATTACGTGCTGCCCAGCCCCACATTCGACGACGCGGATGCACCGCATCTGTTGATTGTGGTCTCGCCTTATTACAAAGACATCGCGGATAATCTGGTTGCAGGCGCAAAAGCCGCGATCACAGCCGCAGGCGCAACCTGCGACTTGATCGAAGTTCCAGGCGCATTAGAAATCCCGACAGCGATCCGGCTGGCCAGCCGGTCTAACGATTTTGACGGTTTTGTCGCCCTTGGCTGCGTTATTCGCGGTGAAACAACCCATTACGAAACCGTCTGCAATGACAGCAGCCACGCGCTGAGCCGTTTGGGAATCGAAGGGTTCTGCCTTGGTAATGGCATCTTAACCGTCGAAAACCGCACCCAAGCAGAGGTGCGCGCCGCATCAGACGGCCAGAACAAAGGCGGCGGCGCAGCCCAAGCCGCGCTCCACCTGATCGCCATTTCACGGCGTTTTATGAACACAACCAAAAGCATCGGGTTCAAACCCGCGTCCGAGCACATCTTGATGGCGGGCGATATCAAGGACGATAAAACAGCATGAAACCGGCGGACAAACGACAAATCAAATCCGCCACGCGGTTGTATCTGGTTCAGGCCCTGTTCCAGATGGAGGCCTCTGATTCAGACGTAGAAACAGTGACCGAAGAGTTTCTGACCCACCGTTTTGGCGCACAAGAAGAAGAGCATGACTGGCTGGAAGGCAACGCAAATTTCTTTGAACGCCTTTTGACAGCAGCGGTCAGCAATCAGGCCAAGGTTGACCAACACACTGATCAAGCGCTGGTTGAAAAATGGCCCCTGAAACGGATCGACCCCACATTGCGCGCCCTGTTCCGCGCGGCTGGCGCAGAGTTGGTAAGCGAGCCGACACCGCCAAAAGTTGTTATTTCTGAATATGTTGATGTGGCCAAAGCGTTTTTTCCGGACGGGCGTGAGCCCAAGTTCGTTAACGCAGTGCTCGATCATATGGCGCGCGCGTTGCAGCCCCAAAATTTTTGAACGGGTTGGGGCTGTGCCGCCCCAGTCGTTTAGCGTCGCAGCCAACTTAGATTTGCCAATCCCCAAAAACGGCATGGGACTGTCGTAAAACTAACAGGTTTTACGACAGCGCTGCGCCAAGGTGGCAGACATACACAGTTGAAAGCCTCCGATGCGTTTGTTGATTTCCTTTGCCGCCCTCTTTCTATCCATCACGTTTTTGCAATTGTCCTCGGGTGCTATCGGGCCATTGGATGCTTTGTCGGGGCTGAAACTGGGATTTTCCCAAACACAGATCGGTCTGCTGGGATCGGCGCATTTTCTGGGCTTCTTTGTAGGATGCTGGTGGTCACCGCGTTTGATGGGGTCCGTGGGGCACACCCGCGCCTTTGCCGCTTTTGCTGCCTTTGGGGCCATTGGTGCGATTGCCCATCCAATGATGGTGGATCCCACCGCTTGGGCCATCATGCGGATCATGACGGGCCTCTGTGTAGCTGGCTGTTACACGGTGGTAGAATCCTGGATGCAGGCCAAACTGACCAACCAGACCCGAGGCCGCGTGATGGGCACCTACCGCGTGGTGGATATTGGAGCGTCTTCCATGGCGCAGCTGATGATCGGGGTGTTGGAACCCGGTTCTTACATGTCTTACAACCTGTTGGCGATTTTCTGTTGTGCCTGCCTGTTTCCCCTGACCCTGTCAAAGTCTGAGCAACCCAAAACCCCTGCCGCCCCGCGGCTGCACCCGATCCGCACCGCATTGCTATCCCCGTTGGGGGCGGCAGGTGTGATGGTTGCGGGCACAACATCAGCTGCCTTTCGGATGGTTTCCCCCATCTACGGACAGGAAGTCGGTCTGAGCGCGCAGCAAATCGGCTATTTTCTGGCCACCGTTCTGGTAGGCGGCGCGGTGGCGCAGTTTCCCGTCGGCTGGCTGGCGGATAAATACGACCGCCGCCATGTTCTGATCGGTCTGTCCGTGACCTCTATCATTGTTTGCGTCGGGTTTTCCTTTGTCGGCCCTGCCAATTTTGGCGGCGTGTTTGTCATGGCCGCCTTATTTGGCATCACCACCTTCCCGATATTTTCAGTCTCTGCCGCCCATGCCAACGACTTTGCCAACCCGGAAAACATCGTCGAAGTGAACGCATCCCTGATGTTTCTCTATGCCATCGGTGCAATCTTTAGCCCGATCATAGCCGCTGCCCTGATCGGCAGTTTCGGCCCTTCTGCCCTGTTCCTGTTCATCTCTGCCGCCCATGTGTTTTTGGTCATCTTCGGTCTGGCCCGCATGACCGCCCGCCCCACCAGCGGCACAAAAACCCGTTATAATTACGTGCCGCGCACGTCTTATCTGGTGGGCCGCTTGCTGCGTCGGAAACGGTAAAGGTTTGCCCCAAATCCGCCCCAGCGCGAATAATCAACCACTCTGGTCAACTCGCCTGACCAGTTTTCGCGTTTCCCCACTTGAGAACCCCATCCCCTTGCCCCTATTCTGACCGAGAATTTGAACAAGAGGTCTGGGCATGGCACCAATAACCAACATCTACGATTTGAAAGCACTCCACAAACGACGCACACCGCGGATGTTTTATGACTATGCCGAAAGCGGATCCTGGAGCGAGCAGACCTTTCGCGACAATGTAGATGATTTCTCGCGCCTGCGTCTGCGCCAGAAAGTTGCGGTGGATATGACCAACCGCACCACTAAAATGCCGCTGCTGGGGCAGGAATACGCGATGCCTGTGTCCTTGGCTCCCATTGGTTTGTTGGGAATGCAGCACCCTGACGGCGAAATCCTTGCCGCCCAAGCCGCCGAGGAATTCGGCGTGCCCTTCACTCTGTCCACTATGTCCATATGTTCGATCGAGGATGTGGCCGAAAACACCACAAAACCCTTTTGGTTCCAGTTGTATGTGATGCGGGATCGCGACTTTATTAACAGGTTAATTGATCGCGCAAAGGCGGCAAAATGTTCTGCCTTGGTGCTGACTTATGACCTGCAAATTCTGGGGCAGCGTCATAAAGACATCAAAAACGGCCTGACTGCGCCGCCACGCCTGACCCTTCCGAATATCCTGAACATCGCGACCAAGCCCAAATGGGCCTATAATATGCTGAACACCAAACGCCGCGAATTCCGCAATATTGTGGGGCATGTGAAAGGCGTCACGGATATGGCAAACCTTGGCGCTTGGACGGCTGAACAGTTTGATCCCGCGTTGAACTGGGGCGATGTGGCGTGGATCAAAGAACGCTGGGGTGGCCCGCTGATCATCAAGGGCATCCTGGACGTCGAAGACGCCAAACGCGCTGTCGAGGTTGGCGCGGATGCGTTGATCGTGTCCAACCACGGCGGACGGCAGTTGGATGGGGCCATTTCCTCAATCCGGATGCTGCCTGATATTGTCGATGCGGTTGGCGACCAGATCGAGGTCCATGTGGACGGTGGTATCCGTTCAGGCCAAGACGTACTGAAGGCAATTTCCCTTGGGGCCAAAGGCACAATGATCGGGCGCTCTTTCGTGCATGGTCTGGGCGCTATGGGCCGCGAAGGGGTGAAAACCGCGCTTCAAGTGATCCAGAAAGAGCTCGATACCACTATGGCCCTGTGCGGAGAGCGGGATCTGAACAATATGGGACGCAATAACCTGCTGATCCCAAAAGATTTTCGCGGAGAATGGGAGTAATCCGCTTCCCCAGCGCCTAGTCCCGATGGCCACCCGCTTATAAATGCAGCGGGTGGTTCAACCTGCCCTTACAGGCGCAAATGCCAGCCCTGTTGCCTTTTCCTCAGCAAAAACTGGTATTTTCCACCTTGCCCTTTTGCCATTTCTGCCCTAATGCAGCGCTTCACGCGGCACTTACACCCTTGGAGGATTGCCGCCATTTGCACATTGGAGAATATCATGGCCGAGATGCCAAACATCAACGCCACACCACGTACGGGGACCGGCAAGGGGGCCGCCCGTCAAGCCCGTCGCGACGGACTAGTACCAGGTGTGGTTTACGGCGGTGGCGAAGAGCCTATCGCGATCAACGTAAAATTTAACGAACTGCTCAAACAGCTGAAAGCTGGCCGTTTCTTGTCCACCCTGTTCAACCTGAAGGTTGAAGGCCAAGAAGACGTGCGCGTGATCTGCCGCAACGTACAACGGGACGTTGTCAAAGACCTTCCTGTTCACCTCGACCTGATGCGCCTGCGTCGGACGTCCCGTGTGAACCTGTTTGTGCCTGTTGAATTCATCAACGAAGAAACATCCGTTGGCCTGAAACGCGGCGGTGTTCTGACTGCTGTACGTAACGAGATCGAACTGAAAGTGACTGCGGGCAATATCCCTGACGCGATCCAAATCGATCTGGCTGATCTGGATGTGGGCGATATCGTTCACATTTCCGACGTCACCCTGCCAGAAGGCTCGCGCCCGATGATTACAGACCGTGACTTCGTGATTGCAAACATCTCTGCACCGTCCAGCCTGAAATCTTCGGATGCTGACGACGAAGCAGAAGATGAAGTCGCAGAAGACGCAACAGAAGAATAAATCTGTCGCGTTTGGAAAATTGAAACCCCGCGAGTTCATCGGAACACGCGGGGTTTTTCTTTGCGTTTTTGGCATCCCGCACAGATACCCGTTATAAAGCCATCGAATCGACCTCTCGGCAATAGGACCAGACCCCATGCAAATCTTTGTCGGCCTTGGAAACCCGGGCGCGAAATACGCCAACAACCGCCACAACATCGGCTTTATGGCCCTTGATCGCATCGCCGAAGATCACGGCTTTGCCCCGTGGCGCAGTAAATTTCAGGGCAAAGTATCCGAAGGCCGCTTGGGCAGCGAAAAGGTTATCCTGATCAAGCCCGAAACCTTTATGAACCTGTCCGGCCAATCCGTGGGCGAGGCCATGCGGTTTTACAAAGCCACCCCTGACGACATCACCGTTTTTCACGACGAACTAGACCTTGCCCCCGGCAAATGCCGCGTCAAACAGGGCGGCGGCCATGCGGGCCACAACGGGTTGCGCTCCATTCACCAACACATCGGCGAAACCTACGCCCGCGTGCGGATCGGCATTGGCCACCCTGGCCGCAAAGAGGCGGTTGCGGGATACGTCCTGCATGATTTTTCAAAAGCGGATGAGGTTTGGATCGACGATCTGTTGCGCGGTATTTCGGACGGAGCCAAGGATCTTGCGTCAGGCGACAGCGGTCGGTTCATGAATGCCGTCGCGCTGCGTGTGGTGCCGCCGCGCCCGTCCAAACCTGCGCCAAAGGCCGCAAAACCGGCAGAGCCAGCCACGCCCGAACCCGACACCCGCAGCCCGATGCAACGTTTAATGGATAAGTTTTCATAAAGCTGGACAGATAAAATGCCTGATTTTGCTGAACTAGGCGATACCGCCAAAATTCTAAGCCGCTTGCTTTTTCGGCTTGATTTCAAAGGGATACAGCGCGTTGCAAAAGTGGGTACACTGTTTGATCCAAAGAACATCACCGAAAATTTCACCGACATGCGCGCGTTGTTTTTCAACCAAGACGCACAGGTCACCCCACAAACTGTCAGCCCACTCCCCGCAGCGCCACGCAATATTGAACGCAGCTTCACTCATCAAGGGCGGCGCTTTGATCTGGACACTTGGCAAGCCGAGCGCAACATCAGTGCGCTGGTCGTTCTTAAAAACGGCACCATTGCCCATGAAACCTACCTGAACGGCACCACAGCACAGGACCGGCGCATTTCGTGGTCCATGTCCAAAAGCATCCTTTCAGCCACCTTTGGCGTGATGGTGGATCGCGGTATGATGCCGGATTTTGACACAAAAATCGGCGATCTGGTGCCGCTGTTGCAAGGGTCTGCCTATAACACCGCCACCATCCGCAATGTTTTGAACATGGCCAGCGGCGTCGCCTTTAACGAGGATTATCTGGATTATCATTCTGATATCAACCGCATGGGTCGCATTTTGGCCATCGGCGGATCAATGGATGCTTTTGCGGCAGGGCTGCGCGAACAGCAATGGCCTGCAGGCACCTACAACCACTATGTGTCCATCGACACCCATGTGATCGGCATGGTGATGCGGGCGGTTTCAGGGCGCGGCACCAACGCATTGGTGTCCGAGTTGATTTTCCAACCCATGGGGCTGGAACAAACGCCCTACTTCCTGACCGATAGTCTGGGCGAGCCTTTTGTTCTGGGCGGCCTGAACATGACCACACGGGATTATGCCCGTTTTGGTCTGATGTTTGCGCAACAAGGGCAGCTGAACGGACAACAGATTGTGTCTGCGGATTGGGTCAAAGCCTCCACCGCGCAATCCGCACCGCCCCCAGACCCGCAAAACGCCACCACACCTGAGGGCGCACATGGCTATGGCTATCAATGGTGGCGTCCCCACAATGCCGCCGAGGGTGAATTTTTTGCCATCGGCATTTACGGCCAGTACATATATGTAAACAGCCAACGTCAGGTGGTGATCGCCGTGAACGCAGGCGACACCCGTTTTCGTGAAGGCGACGGCGCTGTCTCGCAAATGAATATCGAGGTTTTCCGCCAGATCGCCGCATCTTTAGAATAATTCTAAATCTTGACAGAGCGCCGATCCAAGCGCATATCTAGGGCAACCTTCCAAAAGGATGTATGAGACATGTTTATTCAAACCGAAAGCACGCCGAACCCGGCCACATTGAAATTCTTGCCCGGTCAGGCGGTTCTGGCAACAGGCACCGCTGATTTCCCAACCGAAGACGCCGCCCAAGCCTCGCCTCTGGCGCAGATGATCTTTCGGGTATCCGGCGTCACTGGGGTTTTCTTTGGCCCTGATTTTGTGACCGTCACAAAGCAGGAAAACATTGAATGGAACCACATCAAACCCGCGATTCTGGGTGTGATCATGGAACATTACCAATCCGGCCAGCCTGTCATGGGCGCGGATGCGGAAAACACAGGTCACAAAGAACACACAGGCGAAGACGGCGAGATCGTTCAGCAAATCAAAGACTTGCTGGATACACGGGTGCGCCCTGCGGTGGCCCAAGATGGCGGCGACATCACCTTTCACGGCTTTGATCGCGGCATTGTCTACCTGCACATGCAGGGTGCCTGCGCGGGCTGCCCATCATCGACCATCACGTTGAAAATGGGCATCGAAAACCTGCTGCGCCACTATATCCCCGAAGTGACCGAGGTGCGCCCCGTTGCCGCCTGAACCACTTATTCTGGCCTTTGATACAGCAGCCGCGCATTGCGCGGCTGTCCTGTTTCAGGGGGATACCGTTCTGGCAAGCGCGATTGAACCAATGAATAAAGGACAGGCTGAACAGCTGTTCCCGATCCTTGACCGCGTTCTGTCTGAAGCTGGCCATGACTGGCCCGACCTATCCGCTATTGCTGTTGGCATTGGTCCGGGAAACTTTACGGGCATCCGTATTTCCGTGGCTGCGGCACGGGGGCTTTCCCTGTCTTTGGGCTTTCCCGCAATTGGCATTTCTCGTTTAGAAGCAATTGCCTACGGCACAGAATCAAAGCAAATCGCGGTTGTCGACGCCCGTCAAAATCGGATGTACCACCAGCGTTTTGACGCAGGCACCCCGCAAACAGACGTGGCCCTGTCCGACGTCGCAGATTTCCCAACAGACCTGCCATTTGTGTCAGATGCCCCCATAGACCTGCCCCGACTAACCCAAATCACACCCGAACATCTGTTGCAGAATATGGCTATTCTGGCGTCCCAGCGTTTTGGCACCGACCAACCGCGCCCTGCACCGCTTTATGTGCGCGCGCCGGATGCGGCCCTCCCGTCTGAACAGCCGCCGTTGATTCTGCCATGAACCCTGCGGAAATGGCTGCAATCCACGCCGCCTGTTTCACACAGCCCCGCCCGTGGTCCGAAGCGGAATTCGCCGAATTGTCAGCCTCTCCGCAGTGTATCATTCAGACCGCCAAGCTGGGCTTTGCAATCATCCGCCTTGCAGGCCCCGAGGCCGAATTGCTGACCATCGCTGTCCACCCCGAGGCACGCCGCCAAGGGCTGGCACGCAGCCTGCTAAATGCCCTGATAACAGACCTCAATTCCCGCAACTGCGAAGAAATCTTCCTCGAAGTTGTGGATGATAACACCCCGGCGATCCAGTTGTACCAAAGCGCAGGGTTCGAAAACCGCGCCATCCGCAAGGATTATTACAACGGCCCTAATGGGCAAAAATCTTCGGCACTTGTGATGCGCAAACTGCTTTAGCCGCGCCCGACAAACGGCATATCCGTGGCCATCACTGTCATGAACAAGACATTCGCATCCAGCGGCAGGCTTGCCATATGCAGCACCGCATCCGCCACATGCTGCACATCCATAGTCGATTCCGGTCGCATGGACCCATCCGCCTGCTGAATACCCGCAATCATTGGCGCAACCATTTCGGTATGGGCATTGCCAATGTCGATCTGTCCGCAAGCAATATTCACGGCACGACCGTCCAGCGCCAAAGTTTTGGTCAGCCCGCTAATGGCATGTTTTGTCGCCGTATAAGCCGCCGTTCCCGGCCGCGGCGTCGTGGCAGAAATCGACCCGTTGTTCACAATCCGCCCGCCTTGCGGTGATTGCCCACGCATAATCCGCCATGCGGCACGCGCGCATAAAAAACTACCCGTCAGGTTGATATCCACACAGTTGCGCCAGGCTGCCACGTCCATTTCATCAATGCTTGATCCCGCCACGCCCGTGCCTGCATTGTTAAACAGCGCATCCACGCGGCCAAAATGCGCTGCAACGGTATCAAAAGCCGCTTCTACCTGTGTTTCATCCGTAACATCACACGGCAAAGCCAGTGCTGCCGAACGACCAGCCGCCACCTGTTCCAAAGGTGCTGCACGGCGGCCGATCAAACCCACATTCCAGCCCGCATTTAAAAACGTTTCAGCCGTAGCAGCGCCAATACCGCTGCCCGCCCCTGTGATCACAATTGTCTGTGCCATAGCCCGATTGCCCCAAGATATTTACTTGCGAAAACCTAACCTGACTCCTGCGGTCATGCAAACGTGCAGTGTATCCCCATAAGTCCAAACACAGAGCCTGAATAATACCAACTGGCTGGTTGCCCGACACGCCTAGCCCGCGTATACAAATAAAGACCTGAACGACAAGAGGTTAAGGCCCCGTGGACCCAATAACACTAACCCCCGATATGATCGTTGTACTGGCCCTTTTGGGGTTCACAGTGGTGTTATTCGTATCCGAAGTCGTGCGCGTCGATGTGGCCGCAATCATCGTGATGGTCATGCTTGGCGCGCTAAGTTATTTGCCTGGCCTTGGCAGTCTGATCGAAATCAACCACCTGTTCGATGGCTTTGCCTCTAATGCGGTGATTTCCATTATTGCCGTTATGATTTTGGGCGCGGGTCTGGATAAAACGGGGCTGATGTCTAGCGTCGCTTCGGCCATTTTGAAATATGGCGGTACCAGCGAGGGTCGGATTATTCCGATCATCTCGGCCACAGTCGGGTTTATTTCAAGTTTTATGCAGAATGTGGGCGCTGCCGCCCTGTTCCTGCCAGTCGTGTCGCGCATTTCATCGCGCACCAATATTTCCATGTCCCGCCTGCTGATGCCCATGGGCTTTTGCGCAATCCTTGGCGGCACCATGACTATGGTCGGGTCTTCGCCGCTGATCCTGCTGAATGATCTGATCGAAACCGCCAATAAAGACCTGCCTGCCAATGCCCAGATGGACGCCTTTTCGCTGTTTTCCGTGGCGCCGGTTGGCATCGCACTGGTGCTAACGGGCATCTGTTATTTTACCTTTTTCGGTCGCTGGGTTCTGCCCGGCAGCACAGCCAAAGGTGACGGCGCATCAGGTCAGTCGATGAACGCCTACCTAAAACGGCTCTACGGCCTAAAAGCCGATATTGTTGAGGTCGAAATCCCCGAAGGCAACATCCTGCTCGGCCAAACCTTCAACGATCTGATGGAAGTTCACCACTGCTATATCATCGGCAGCTATTTCCAAGGCCACCGCTGGGTTGCCCCCGTGGTCAGCACCGAAATCACCACTCCCTGTCGCCTTGCCATCCTTGGACGGCGCAAAGTGATTGAGGAAATGGCCGATATCTATGGATTGGAAATCAAGCCAAACCTAGACATCTTTGCCGAAGAATTCGCCCCGACCAAATCAGGCGTTGCGGAAATTGTTGTGCCGCCAGACAGCCAAGTCATCGGCAAAACTGCCCAAGAACTGGCCCTGCGCAAAACCTATGGCATGTCCATGCTGGCGATCCACCGCGGCGATGACACCATGAGCCACGTTGAGCACGAAGACCACGAAGCCACTCGCATTGGCAGCGTCCCGCTGCGTGCTGGCGACACACTGGTGGTGCATATCTTATGGGAAAACCTGACCCGCATCAAAAAGGGCCGCGACTTCGTCGTCGTCACAACCGACTTCCCCCAAGAAGAACTACGCCCGCAAAAAGTCGGCTGGGCCGTGTTGTTTTTCGTCGTCGCGCTAAGCCTGATCCTGTTCACCGATATGCGCCTGTCGCTGTGCCTGCTGACGGGTGCGGCTGGCATGATCGTCACTCGTGTGATTGACATTGACGACGCCTATAATGCAGTGGGCTGGAATACAGTGTTCCTGCTCGCCTCCTTGATCCCGCTTGGCCAAGCTGTGCAAATGACTGGCACGGCGGAATGGATCGCCCAAGGCGTTTTGACCGTACTTGACGGATGGCCAATTTGGTCGCTTCAAGCGGGCGTTGCGATCCTTGCGACCATCTTTACATTGGTCATGTCGAACGTGGGCGCAACCGTTCTGCTGGTCCCCCTCGCAGTCTCGATCGCAGTGGCATCGGGCGGTGATCCGGCAATCTTTGCCATGACCGTGGCAATTTCCACATCTAACTCGTTCCTGATCCCCACCCATCAGGTCAACGCGCTTATCATGGGGCCTGCAGGCTACCGCGTGGTGGATTTCTTGCGCACGGGTGGCATTATGACAGTCCTGTTCCTGATCGTCTCCATGGTCATGATGAACCTCGTATTTTAGAAAACGGATGCCCCAAAACCTCGCCACCCCGCTTCTTCTTTCTAAAAATATCCCGGGGTCTTAGGGGCAGCGCCCCTAAATTCACGCCTATTCAGCCTCAGGCGCTGCCAGTTCCAAAACAGGCGCCGCCACCGTGCGCAGGTCATCAACTCCCAACGCCTCGGTTGGTTTGGCCAACATGTATCGCGTCACCCAGAACAAGCGATGCTCGGCGCGTGTGATCGCCACATAGGCCAATCGCTTCCACAGGGCGATCCCCGCCTCGGTGCGCCCCGCCCGACTGGCGGCATAAATATCAGGCGCAAACACCTGAACATCCGACCATTGCGAACCCTGCGCCTTATGGATCGTACAGGCTGCGCCATGCACAAAGGCCGCCCCCATCCGCGCCGCAGAGGGGATAAACGGCTCCTCCTGATCCGGCAATTCAATCTTGATAATCGTCGCGGCCGACACCTGCGGATCCTCTGCGCCAATCACATGTAAGCGGGAAAACCCCGGCTTGCGCCCTTCCCCCAAATACACCGCTTGTGCGCCTTTGATCAGCCCGCGGGCTTCTAGATCAATGCGTTTTTTGCGGTGTTTCATCGGCAATTCCAACCCGTCGCAAATCAACGGCTCGCCCGGTAATAACATTTCTGCTGGCGCACCAAAAGCGTTGCGAAAGGCGTGGATCAGGCGGATGCGGGTGGCATTGCGCCACACCAGAACCGGCGCGCGCGCCATTGCGCTGGCATCCACACGCGGGGTCACAATTACCCGCTCGTCTTTGCGTGCGGCTTCTTCGATCATCCGCTCGAAATCATGAAATTGCAGCGCGGGGTCCGCCAGCGCATGGGCCAGATCAAGGATCGGATTGTCCTGCGCCTGCCGATGTACGCGGCTCAGAAACAGCTTTCGCGGCTCTGGCAGCCCGTCAAACGCCATACTGCCTGACTGTCCCACTGGGGCCAGCTGTGCTGGATCGCCAAACAGGATCAAGGTTGAAAAAATCTCTTGCAAATCAGCCAGTTGTTTGTCGTCCAACATAGAGGATTCATCCACAAACCCCACATCCAGCGGGTCTTCGCGGCGCTTCCATCCGGTGATGAAATCAGAGCCGCGCAACCCCGCAACGGCCAAAGCGCCAGGGATAGATTTATTGGTTTGATAAAACACCATCGCCCGATCCAGCGCGATATCGGTTAATCCTTCGATTTCCGGCTTTTCGGCATTACCTGCCAGCCATTCGGCAATCTTTTCATATTCGGGATCATACATCGGCGTGTATAAAATCCGGTGAATCGTCGTGGCCGCCACGCCGCGATTGCGCAGTACACTGGCGGCTTTGTTGGTGGGGGCCAGAATAGCCAGTGTGCGGCGTTCCTTGCGGGCACGACCCTCGTAATCTCCGCTGATGGTATCCACACCCGCATCTGTCAACGCATCGGCAATTTTGGCCAGCAGCATGGTTTTGCCCGACCCCGCCTTGCCTAAAACCGCCAAAGTCTGCTGTTTTCCGGTGGTTTCAGGGATCAGCATCCCGTTTTCCAAATCCACACCCGAGGCTTTCAGCACATCGGACACAGCATCATAAGCGCTGGCTTGATCTTCGGAAAACTGCATGGCCTCGGGTCCGGTCTTGTTTCGCACCAACATAGCGCAACCCTGTGCCAATCTGAACGGCTTTCTGCCCCTGAAATTGCGAAACTTAAACCCTTTGCGGCGCTTGCCGTAACACGGATGCTGGCCCGAAGCAGTCTTCAAACCACCCCGTAGACTGGGCTGGCGTCACCTGTGCCGCCTGACACAGGGTTCGGCGAATGCCTTCTGAAAATTCCCACAGCCCCACAGAAACACGGCCTCGCCCCACGCCCTTGCTGCCCAAAACTTCTGGTGACCAGCCAAGACGGCGATAAATCCGCACCATGCGGGGATCGAACACGCCGACAGCGTGACGCAGCCCGAAGTTCAAGCCAATTTCACAGCCCGCCAGCATGATTGCCGCCGAAATCTGCCCCGCAGCTGAATCCACCCGCGGCGACAGGCAGAACCGTGTGCTTTCCCAGATCAGCGGACTGGTGATCGGCCCGCCCGTAATATCCCCAAAATGGTCATTTGTCATACAAGGCCCCGTGGTCGGCAGCGCCCGCATTGACCCGCCATGGCTGCCATCAGGCAGTTGCCAGATCGCATAAAGCGGATTTATGGTGTCATATTCATCCCGCTCGTGGCCTGCGGCATCAATTGCTACCTCCCAGCCAAGCCGATCATGGAACTGTACCTTGCGGTCTTTAAACATAGTTTCTTGCAACAAGGGAAAGGCGGCAATTTCGTCGGCGTAGATATAGGATAGCATGCAGGCGGCTCCGTGCGCTGGATCGCCTGATTGCTGGGGGTTTTAGGCGTCACAGCACAGGCAATCTCTGTTTCAAGATTAACTGCGCCGAGCCTTTGCGGGCCGTGGTTAACAAATTATGACCGCACCATGGGGTGAGGATTCATTAAGGATTATGAATTCATCGCAACATTCTGTTTTTAAATACTTATCAACCCCTGCGCCATTGCTTTTGCAACTGCGTGCGTGGTGTTGGAAGCGCCCAATTTAAACCGTGCCGATTCAATATAAACCCGCAACGTATGCTCTGAAATCTGCAGAAACTCTGCGGCATTGCCCCGATTCATCCCCGTCCCAAGTAAACGTAGCGCATCCGTTTCACGGGGTGACAAAGCCACGTAATTTGCCGGTTCGTTGAGATTTTCCAAGGCACGGATGCTGGCGTGGATGTAATGGCCGATCAGCAGAAGGTTGGGCATTTGTTGGGACAAAAATCGGGTCCAAACCTCATCCGAGCAGACATGACTGACGGAAAATAAGGCGAATTCTCCGTGGGGGCCGCGAATGGGAACCGAGACCCCTTGGTTCCCGACACCGCCGTCTAATGCCTCTTTAAAAAACCGCCGCGCAGGCTTTTTTTCCCAACTTAGAGATTTCCAATTATAGGGATGAAACCGTTGAAAAGCGCCCAGCACTACCGGATCAATCCGGTACAATTCCTCGTTTTCGTAATGAGCCGCCCAATCCTCTGCATAGGTCGCCAAAGCGTAGGGTTCGCCTAAACTGTTAACCGAATGATACACAACATGGTTAACCTGAAAAATATTGCGTAACTCACTGACCACCTCATTCAACGCGACCAGCGTCTTACATTGCTCTACGCGTTCCAGAAACGCTTCGATTTGACTTTGCATTGCCCTCCGTCGCCGCAATTATGCGGGCCTTTGCTGTTGTCTCTGCCACAGCAACATGGATGGTGTCGTCCAGATGTTCCGCCAGTTTATCGAGCTGGTTCTGGTTTGCAAAATTCCGAAGATCCTGAAGTACGTTAACAATCCATTCTTGTGACATAAGCACTCTCGTTTACAAAGGTTAACAGATTATTAATACAACTATACCACGAGTATCATGGCACGAAACACTCGCCTGAGTAAACTAGCCATAAATAGGGAGTTCCGAAAATGGACCCTATTGAATTTACAAGATTTTTGGATTTTTTTAGGCCCTTAGGCCTATGGGTTAGCGTGCAATTTCTGCGGAAATTGCACGCTAAAGTTTTTCATTTTTAACCTTAGAACTTGGCCTTACTCGCCTCTAGGGTATCCTCAAAGGTGCGCAGACCTGTTTGTGTCGCGCTGACCAACACAGCCATATTGCCCGGCTTATGCTCGTTTTTACGCATTTTCACGTGGGCGGCAGGGATTTGCTCCCATGGGAAAACCTCTGACATGCAGGGGTCAAGACGGCGTTCCATCATCAGTTTGTTGGCTGCGGCGGCTTGTTTCAGGTGGGCAAAGTGGCTGCCTTGAACACGTTTCTGGTGCATCCAGATATAACGCGCGTCCATGGTCAGGTTATACCCTGTGGTGCCTGCACAAATCACAACCATACCGCCTTTTTTACACACAAAGGTGGACACAGGGAACGTGGCTTGGCCGGGGTGTTCAAACACCATATCCACATTGTTGCCCTTACCGGTGATGTCCCAGATGGCTTTGCCGAATTTGCGGGTTTCTGCGAACCAAGCTTTATATTCGTCGGTGTTCACCTCGGGCAATTGACCCCAGCAGTTGAAATCCTTGCGGTTGATCACGCCTTTGGCACCCAAAGACATCACGAATTCCCGCTTGTCTTCTTCGGAAATCACCCCGATGGCATTGGCCCCTGCGGTGTTGATCAACTGGATCGCAAACGATCCCAGACCACCCGAAGCGCCCCAAACCAGCACGTTTTGACCCGGCTTCAGCGTATGGGGGCGATGGCCGAACAACATACGATAGGCCGTGGCCAGTGTCAGCGTGTAACACGCACTTTCTTCCCATGTCAGGTGCTGCGGGCGTGGCATCAATTGCTGTGCCTGCACGCGCGTGAACTGCCCGAATGACCCATCTGGCGTTTCATATCCCCAGATCCGCTGACTGTCCGAGAACATCGGATCGCCGCCGTTACATTCTTCGTCGTCACCGTCGTCTTGGTTACAGTGGATCACCACTTCATCGCCGACTTTCCAGCGTTTCACCTTATCCCCAACAGCCCAGATGATGCCCGAGGCATCGGACCCGGCGATATGGTAATCAGCCTTGTGTACATCAAACGGAGAAATCGGAATGCCCAAACCGGCCCAAACCCCGTTATAGTTCACACCCGCAGCCATCACGAAAACCAGAACCTCGTTGCTGTCGAGCGTCGGCGTATCCACCACTTCAACTTGAAACGACTTATCAGGTTCGCCGTGACGATCCCGGCGGATCGCCCATGCGTACATTTGTTTGGGCACGTGACCCATTGGAGGTATTTCCCCGACCTCATAAAGATCTTTCTCGGGGGCTTCATATCCGGCGTCGAGTGGGGCCATGATTTATTCTCCTGCGTTAGGCAATACGAGTAGCGAGTCAGCTAATCGCTACGTTCGCACTTTAAATGCCGCAACGCAGCAAAAATCGCAATAGCAATAATCATAAAAAATGCACCTCTGTGACGAAATTTAATTGCGTGATGGATTTTCGCCACCCCTCCCCTCTACGAAGCCCGCCGATTGATCTGAAAGCCTAAAACGTCAAATCCGCCATTTTTGCATAAAAAAAGGGAGGCAAACCGCCTCCCTTTCGATAATTTTCTGTCTTGGCGTTGTTACACGGCCAATTGCGGGATGATTTGCTTTTTACGGCTGACAACCCCGGGTAACACAACAGTGTCGCCGGAAACGGTGGCCCCGAAAGATTTTTCAGCAACGGTTTTCACCAAATCATTGGCCACCAGCAGGGTTGATTCTTCGTTCAAAATGTCCACCACGAACAAGAGAACCTGATCGACACCGTCTTCTGTGGCGACTGTTTTCATTGTGTCCATCAAGCTGGCTTTGCGATCCAGAACGATGGCTGGTGTTGTTGTTTCCAGAACCGACACGCGGAAGTTCTTGCCGCCCACTTCGTATTGTTTGGAATCCATCCGCAGCAGTTCCGCATCGGAAAACGCCGAAACATCGGATTTTGCAGCAAACATTTCAGCCGCATATTCGGCAATGTCCACGCCCAGTTCAGTGGCCAGCGCCTTGGCGCGCGCCACATCCACTTCTGTTGTGGTGGGCGAGCGGAATTCCAGCGTGTCGGAAATAATGCACGACAGCATCACACCTTTGATCGCATCAGGGGCTTTGGCAAGATCGTCGCCCATCAGGTCGGCCATAATGGTCGCAGTACAGGCCAGCGGGCGTACAGTAATATTGATCGGGCCTTTGGTTTTCAAACCACCTACCAGCATGTGGTGGTCGATGATTTCCACAACATTCGCATCATTGATCGAGGGCGGCAATTCCGCAGGGTTGTTGGTGTCAACGATTACAACGTCATCGCCTGCAGCCACATCGGCAATAATTTCTGGCTGATCAAAGCCCCAACGGGTCAAAACGAAAGCAGCCTCGGTGTTTGGCGTGCCCAACAATTTTGGCGCGGCCGCCTGACCTTTGACTTCGTTCAGATACCAAGACCACACAATAGCGGAGCCGGTTGCGTCTGTATCGGGGGCCAAATGGCCAAAAACTTGGATCATTTTCGTCTTTTCCATGCAATTTAAGGTGTTCGCGGCGCTTATAGCGGGGGGATTCGCACCTGTCACTAGCGTGCAGTGCAATGCTCGTCTGCGTTCAGCGCAAATGGGCGATGGCGTTGGCGTAATATTGGATCAACTGCAACTGATCGGGTTTAAAATGATACACCCCGTCCCTAAGAACCAATGCACGGCGCAGGATCAGCATGCGCAGACCGATTTCCACCGCATAATCCAGATTCTTGCGCGGAATGTGAATATGCGCCCCTTTGGCCAGCAACCTGTCCAGTTCTTCGCGCGCAAGGGTTTGCACCTGTTCTTTACCCAGCGGGGTTTCGCCATGATCCAACAACACGGTCGAGATCAGCGAAACCGGCAGCACCGGCACCACCTGCCCTACTTGCTGCATCAATTCGCGCCCCAGATTGGCGGTCATCCGTTCATGGGACATGGCGTCCTGACCAGATAGAAATCCTTTTAGGGAAATCGGCACCCCGAAACTGACGCTGGCATAGCCAAATTTATAGAACCGCCGCGTCATGCGCAGCCACAAATGACGCACCATAAAATGCAAAAACGTCCACAGCTTGAACCAAAGGCCGGTCTTTTCCCCGCGATGGGCCGCCAGCAACACACGGTCCTCTAGCACGCGGTCATAGTTCACGCCCACAGGCACAAACACCACGTCCCTGTCCTGTGCGGGATCAAAATCGGACACGATGTAATTCAGCAGCCCCAGCTTGGCGGGTTTCAGGGCGCCATCCCGTGACAGGCTGCCTTCGGGGAACACAGCCTGCGTGACCCCTGCCGCCGTAGCCATCTGCACATAGCGTGATAACACACGCCGGTACAGCGGGTTACGGGACTTACGTCGAATGAAATACGCCCCTGTCGAGCGGATCAACTGCTTTAACGGCCAAACCCGCGCCCATTCCCCCACCGCATAAGACAGGGCAGACCGCTGTGCGGCCAGAAAGGTTACGATCACATAATCCATGTTGGATCTGTGGTTCATCACAAATACCACCGTGGCATTGGGGTCCATATTTTGCAGCGCGGTTTCATCCACATAGCCCAGCCGAACACGGTAAAGCGCGCGGCTTAACCAGCGGGCAAAGCGGATGCCAAAGCCGAAATAGGCAAAAGCCGAAAACGAGGGGACGATCTCGCGGGCGTAGCGCATCGCCATGTCAGCGGCCACATGATAGGGAATGCCCTCGGCGTTGGAATGCTCCAACACCGCCTCCATCACCTGGGGATCATGGGCCAGTCGGTCCACCATCACCTGCCGCTCTGTCAGCTTGAAAGGCTGGATTTGCAATTGCAGTCGCGTGTTCAACTGCTCAATGGCTTTATTAAATCGCCGCCGTAAATACCACCGGACCGAGGGCATCAGGATTCGGTCCAAAAGGCCTGCCAGCGCCAACAGCCCTGCCACCCAAACCACCCAAACCTTTATTTCCAATGTCTCAAACATGGCGATCAGATGTAACCTGTTTCGCACGCCCCGCCAATTGATTAGTTGCGCTGTTTTTAAGCAGCGACAACAGGCTGAACCGGTTGTTTCCATGTGTCGGATTCACCCGGTTCAGTCCAAGTGCCTAAAATTTCCGCGCACGATTATTATACAAACGGTTGCATTCGGGTAATTTTATAACTTATGCTGCGGCGCAGCACAGATCGGAGTCGCAACCCATGACAAACACACCAGACCGCCCTTGGCTGTTCCGCACCTATGCGGGCCACTCCACCGCCAAAGACAGCAACGCCTTGTATCGCGGCAACCTTGCCAAAGGGCAAACCGGCCTGTCCGTGGCCTTTGATCTGCCCACACAGACAGGCTATGACAGCGATCATGAACTGGCCCGCGGCGAGGTCGGCAAAGTCGGCGTGCCCGTATCCCATCTTGGCGATATGCGGGCCTTGTTTGACGACATTCCGCTGGAAAAAATGAACACATCCATGACGATTAACGCCACAGCGCCTTGGCTGTTGGCACTTTACATCGCGGTGGCCGAAGAACAGGGCGCAGATGTGAAAAAGCTGCAAGGCACTGTTCAGAATGACATAATCAAAGAATACCTGTCGCGCGGCACCTATGTTTGCCCGCCAAAACCATCCCTGCGGATGATCACCGATGTGGCGGCCTATTGTTACACCAACGTGCCCAAATGGAATCCGATGAACGTCTGTTCCTATCACCTGCAAGAGGCTGGCGCGACACCGGAACAGGAACTGGCTTTTGCGCTGGCCACCGCCACTGCCGTGCTCGATGATGTGCGGGGCAAAGTCCCCGCCGAGGATTTCGCAACAGTGGTGGGACGCATTTCATTCTTTGTAAACGCAGGCATCCGCTTCGTCACTGAAATGTGCAAAATGCGCGCTTTTGTGGATCTGTGGGATGAAATCTGCGAACACCGCTACGGCGTGACAGATGCCAAAATGCGCCGTTTCCGCTACGGCGTGCAGGTCAATTCGCTAGGGCTGACCGAACAACAGCCCGAAAACAACGTCTATCGCATTCTGATCGAAATGCTGGCGGTTACCCTATCCAAAAACGCCCGAGCCCGCGCTGTGCAGCTGCCCGCCTGGAACGAGGCTTTGGGCCTGCCCCGCCCATGGGATCAGCAATGGTCCCTGCGCATGCAACAGATTCTGGCCTTTGAAACCGACCTTCTGGAATATGACGATCTGTTTGACGGCAACCCTGCCGTAGATCGCAAGGTCGAGGCCCTGAAACAAGGCGCGCGCGACGAGTTGGCCCAGATTGACGGTATGGGCGGCGCGGTTGCTGCCATTGAATACATGAAGGGCCGTTTGGTGGATTCCAATTCCGCCCGCCTTGGCCGGATTGAAACAGGCGACACCACCGTGATTGGTGTTAATAAGTTCACCACAGGGGCCGAAAGCCCGCTGACCGCAGGCGATGGCGCAATCATGGTGGTGGATAAAGCCGCCGAAGCAGACCAAATCCAACGCCTGAATGATTGGCGTGCGTCCCGTGACGAAGGGGCTGTTCAAGCCGCACTCTCTGACCTGCGCCAAGCCGCCAAAGACGGCACCAACGTTATGCCCGCATCCATCGCAGCCGCCAAAGCTGGCGCTACAACTGGCGAATGGGGCACCGCAATCCGCGCCGTGTTTGGCGAATACCGCGCGCCCACAGGAGTTGGCAAATCCGTGTCGAACCAGACCCAAGGGCTGGATCACATCCGCGAGGCTGTGGACGCAGTCTCCGACAAACTCGGCCGCCGGTTGAAATTTGTTGTGGGCAAACCGGGCCTTGATGGTCACTCGAACGGGGCCGAACAAATTGCCGTGCGCGCGCGCGATTGCGGCATGGACATCACCTATGAAGGCATCCGCCTCACCCCCGAACAGATCGTCACTGCCGCGTTGAACGAAAACGCCCATGTGATCGGCCTGTCGATCCTGTCCGGATCGCACGTGCCTTTGATCGAGGATGTCTTAAAACGGATGGAAGCCGCAGGTATGTCGGATATCCCCTTGATTGTAGGCGGTATTATCCCTGATGATGACGCCGCTCACCTGCGCGCAATTGGTGTTGCCAAAGTCTACACGCCGAAAGATTTTGAACTCAACACCATCATGATGGACATCGTCACCCTGTTAGACACCAAAGCGGTCGCAGCAGAATAACCTTGCGTCTGATCTAAATCCCCGTTCTTTTGCGCTAGTATTCCCTGCGCGAAAGGACACCCGATGAAAACACGCAACCTAGGTAAAAACGGTCCCAAGGTCAGCGCCATCGGGCTTGGCTGCATGTCCTTTGCAGGCGCCTTTGGCCCCACGGATGAAGCCACCAGCCACGCCTGCCTTGACGCCGCTTGGGAAGCGGGCATCACCTTTCTGGACACGGCTGAACTCTATGGCTTGGGGCTGTCGGAAACCATCATCGGCAACTACCGCACGCAACACCCCGACCGGTTTCACATCGCCACCAAAGGCGGCATTCGAATTGACGAAAACGGGCGCAGAATCGACAATGAGGCGAAATACCTGCGCTCCGCCCTCGAAGGCTCGCTGAAGCGGCTCAACACCGATCACGTGGCGCTGTATTACATTCACCGCCGCGAACAGGACCGCCCGATAGAGGATCTGATCGACACCCTGCAAACCTTTATCAAAGAGGGGAAAATCGGTGGCTACGGCCTGTCTGAAATTTCGCCCACAACATTGCGCCGCGCCCATGCCATTCATCCTTGTACGGCAGTGCAATCGGAATATTCCCTTTGGACCCGTTCACCGGAACTGGGTCTTGTGCAAGATTGTGAACGCCTTGGTGTGGCCTTTGTACCCTTCTCCCCCATCGCGCGAGGCATGTTCGCGGATCAGCCGATCAAACGACAAGACATTGCGCAAAAGGACTTTCGAAACGAAAATCCCCGCTTTGTAGAACCCAATTATTCAGACAACATTCGCCAGATCGCCAAATTCCAAACCTTTGCCCAATCACGAGGCTGGACCACCAGCGCCACCGCTCTGGCTTGGCTGTTGCACCGCGGCCCGCATATGATCCCGATTCCCGCCACTCGCACCGCTGCGCATCTGGCCGAATGGCAAAACGCCTGTGACATCACCTTAACCACCGCAGACATGCAAGAAATCGAACGCATCCTACCAGTAGGTTGGGCTTGGGGGGACAGATACTCTGCTGCACAATGGGTCGCACCGGAAAAATACGCATAACCCCGCTCCAGCGGCTCTTTTTGGGTCAAATATCTAAAAGCCGCAGGCCGCCTCTGCAAGAGGGCTCAAACCCCGTGGTTACGCGAATACCCGTTCACGGTTGCTGGCGACCACCCATCCAAACTGCCTTCTGCAGGTTTAAACACCTCAACTTTCAGCGGATAACAGGCCGCGGTATCGCTGGAATGCTGCGCTGAACAATCCCCGCCCGGACAGGCGGACAGCCCGCCGATCAAATCGGTTTCGGCGAAGAATTCGAAATAATCCTCCGGCCGCACCGGACTAGCCTTCATGAAGTATTGTTTTGTATCAGGCATGAACCCCGTGGCCATAAACACATTGCACACATCATGTACCAACAACTCGGCCTGCGTTACAGGCGTTCCGGTGAAATCCGCCAAAGCGCGGCTTAGGTTGGAATGACAACAATAATGATAATCCGTGCCACTCAACAGATGATTGGTATAAGGGTCACACCGCGTCCCGATCACATCATGGACAGAGCCGCCGAACGCATCCCAGCCGTACCAATCCAGCGTATCATAGGTCACAGTGGCCAGCGGACGCACTGTCGGGATAGTGGACCACAACTGATCCCCCGTAGATACATGGGTGCCGTGCAAAGCCCTTGTTTTTCCGGAAAAAAACCGCTCGTTCAGATCATGCTGACTCCACAGGTTCAAATCCCCGACCTGTGGACCTTCAATGCTGACAATCCGGCAGAAATGGCCTGCAGGCAGGACCCAGCAGCGGGCGTCACGGGGCGGAATGATCAGCTCATCCACCTTGGTTAACGCAGCCCGCGCAGCGCTATAGAGCGCCATGTCAGGCTTTGGCAGGGTCTCGATCGGATAGCAGACGGTCGGAGCGATGGCACGCCGTGTGGCGGCATCTGCGGGGGCGGGGTTTTGCGGCGGATATTTCATAGACCCGACATTGGACAGTCTGCGCGCCCCCTGTCAATCAGTGATCCGCCGCAAAGGACTATTTGGAAACAGCCGCGGCCTGTGCTGCAGCCGCTTTGATTTCTTCTGCGATTTCCAAGGCTTCCTCCGGATCAAAGTCCAGTGGGATTTCCACACCGTTGCCTTCGATGAACAGCCGAACCATCCCATCGGTGGTTGGCCCGATCTGCAAATTCGCCTCTAAATCCCGTTCGGTATTGATACCCATGTCACACTCCTCATGATTGATCTGGCGCTATCGTAAATTCCATGCATTTTCAAGCCAGATCAGTCTTGCATTCCATAGTTTAGATGTTTAAACGCAGCCCCAGTGCCGGCGTAGCTCAGTAGGTTAGAGCGCTTGATTGTGGATCAAGAGGCCCCCCGTTCGAGCCGGGGCGCTGGTACCATCCCCCCCTTTAAAACCAAAAGCACAGCGCAAGCCGCGCTATGCTTTTGTTTGTACGTCACCGAAGGTACGTTGGCGCTGGTAACGCGCCGCAAAGGAAATAGGTGCTAAGCCGCCAGTTTTTCAGGCTTTGGAAGGTACACATAAAAGGTCGTCCCCTTCCCCACTTCGCTTTTCAGCCCCAAGGTGCCGCCGTGATGCTGCACAATCTTCTTGGTGATCGCCAACCCAAGCCCCGTGCCTGCCCGCTTCTTACCATCCGCAGGTTTCGCCTGAGAGAAGCTTTCAAACAAGCGGCTTTGATCTTCGGGATTGATTCCCGGCCCGCGATCTGCCACCGAAATGCACCAATTTTTAACATTGTCCTGCAACCCGATTTCCACAACACCGCCTTTGGGCGAGAATTTCACCGCATTGGACATCAGGTTCGACATGACTTGAATCATCCGATCCCGATCACAGACTGCATGGGCCTCATCCTCGCTGGCGACATATTCAAAGCTGACGTCATGCTGATCGCCATAGCCTTTGTTTACATCCAGTGATTCTTCCAACAATGCCCGCAGGTTATGGTTCTGGCGGTCATATTCCATCTTGCCGGAATGGATTTTCTCCATATCCAGAATGTCATTCACAATGAACATCAGCCGGTCACAGTTGCGCAGCGCAATTGCCACCATGGATTCAGAACTTTCATTCAGCGCTCCTGCCGTCTGCGCCTGCAACAATTGCAAAGAACCTTTGATCGACGTTATTGGCGTGCGCAATTCGTGGCTGACCACAGAAACTGACGACATTTTCGCCTTATCAAGCTCCATACGGTCGTTAATATCGCGCAAAATCGACACAAATACAGTGGTGCCATCAAGCTGCTCCAGCAAGCTTGTATGGACCTCTACATAGCCTTTGGCCTGTTTGACCGAGATCACAACAGAGCTTTTGGACCCGTCGAACAAGGGCCGCACATGGGCGCGGAAGGCCATTTCGTGGAAATTTTCATCTGTATCCACAATCCGTTTGGTGGCGCTTTCTTCTGCCGTCCATTCGCACCGTTGCAAGGCCCGTTCGTTCATATAGACCACATCAAGAGTGACCGAATCGAAAATATAGATCTCATCGTGCAGCTTGCTGAGAATCGCATTGGTCCGCTTGGTCTGTTCTGCCTTGCGCAGGTCTGTGATGTCATGGCGAATTGAAACATTGCTGATATGGTTTCCGCGATCGTCAAATTGCGGCACAATCGTCGCGCGGAAATAGCGGATTTCGCCTGATTTCGTGCGCGCAGGATGACGCCCTTCCCAGATCTTCCCTTGCGAGGTGAACTCCAAAATCTCGCTGTAAACAGAGTCATCCCCCAAATCGGAATAGATCAGATCCATCTTCTTTCCGACGGCTTCATATTTGGAATATCCGAATACTTTCAAGAACTTATCGTTAACAGATACGATGGTCGAATCCGCGCCCGTTACCGTAACAATATTATGCAAGTCCATCGCCGATTGCACGAATGAGATTTCGCGATCCCGATCCATGATCTCTTTGCGCTGTGCGTTGATGTGCCATTGATAGGCCACCACCAGCCCGAACAGCAGCACCAGCACCACAATCACCAACCCCGACGCCATATCATTCAGCGAGACCATTTTTGTCAGCAGGCCCACCCGATACAACAAAAATGAAATACCACAGACAAGGATAGCCACGGCAACCACAAGATTACCGGCTTTTGCCTTTTTGTTATACTCAGAGACGCCCATCTGACTTCCCTACCCCTTCCAAAACGCTGGTTTGCCCCACTCCTCAGGACGCCAGCGCTGCCTCGTTTCACAATATCTATCGATATTGTCATAAATTAGGTAATTACTTGGAATTCAATAATCGTTACGCACCGTCACAGCCCCCTCCGGGCTAACAATTACTCCGCCGCCGCTACAGTCTTAGCCACAGCTTTTCGGGCGTCATGAAGGATAGGCAAGGTAAAGGTCACCAATTTCCCAAGCCCCCGATCAAAATCAACCGACACCTCACCGTCGCTTTTTTCCACATCTGACACCCCAGCCAAAAGCCCGTCCGACTTGATGAAATCAACCAGATCAGACTGGAAACTATCTGCGTCGTCCTGCGGCCCGTCAATTTCGCCGTGAAAGCCAGATCCGGTGTCACGCACCATGATTTTCACAAAGTCACCACTTGGCTTAACCGAGATTTTGATCGACCCGACCTCTGTGGTCTGAATGGCATTTTCGATCATCCGGCTAAGCACCCGTTCCACATGCAACGGGTCGGCCTGAAGTGTGGTTTCCTCGATAATAACCGAAAACTCTAAACCTTTTTGCGAGGCTTCGGTGCGAAACCGTTCCGCAATAGGCCCGATAACCTGACCCGCGCGAATGGTTTTATCCTGAACCACGGGCGCTTCCGCCTTGGGCGAGGTAAACTCAAGCACCTTTTCAATCAGCGTTTGCAGTTGCAATCCAGCCGTTTTGATCCGCCCTGCATGCCCCTTCACTTCACTGGTCACCGCGTTCACATGATCCAGATTGGTTTGGAAAGTCTCAGCGTCGCCTGCTTGTTTTTTCAGCGCAGCGACAGATTTCAAATGTTCGGGATTTTCCAAAAATGCGGTATATCCCAGCAAGATGCTCAAGGGCGTTTTCAACTCATGGCTGACCGCATCCATAAAGCGCATCTTGGCCTTCTCAGAGGATTCAGCGATCTCTTTTGCCTTGATGATTTCGGAAATATCCACGGCAAATGAAATCACACCGCCATCTGGCAGCTTTTTATTGGAAACTTTCAACCAGCGTTGATCGGGAAGCTTCAGATGCTGCACCGACGCCAGTTGATTATGGGTTTCAAGCCGTTGTTTTATCCAGTTTTCATCCTGTTTTTCACCTGTGTGATATCTGCCTTCACTTATACCGTCACGCAGGATTTCTTCGAATGACGGCCGCTGTTTCACCCGTGCTTGTGACAGTTTATTGTCCTGCATAAAGCGTGTGTTGCACAGGGCCAGCCTGTCTTCGGCGTCATAAAGCGCAAAACCCTGATCACAGGCTTCCAACGCTGTGCGCAGGCGTACCTCTGCAACTTCCTTACTGCTGCGGATACGGTTAAGAATCGTAAACAACGCCAGAACAGAGCTCAATACCAGCGCAAAAGCCAACAAATTGCGCAGGAAATATTCAGAGACTACAGGCCACCCATTGACGGGCTGCAAGGCCAACTGCCATTTTCCTGATGGCACATTAATGTCCATTATTACCGGATCACCCTGAAACAGGTCCTGATCCCCCGAGATTGGCACAAAGGCTGTTTTGCCCCCTGAATCCGCAGATACCTTGCGAATTGCCACGGACTGAATGGTTTCATCCGCTTCCGACCGCAGGCTCGCCAAAAACTTGCTTTTATCCAGAACAACCGAAACGATACCCAATTCTGGTTCGGTATTTCCCTGACCTTCAGGGCTGTGAATCACATTGCGCAGAATAAATCCTTCGCCGCCTTGAACCAGATTCAAAGGCCCAGCCAGAACAGGTTTTCCCAAATCCATCGTCTGCTTTGCCGCAGCGTATTGCGCTTTATTCTCGCGGTAATTCAGACCGATAACAGAGGCATTTCCCTGCACCGGATGGACAAATTTCACAATCAAATCAGGTGCAGCGGCCACATTAAGAACACTTGAATTATTCTCAATCATCTTGGCCGCAATTTTGGAATAACGGGCCTGATCAATCGTGTCCGGCTCCAACTCAATCGCTACGCTTAGCGCACGCGACAACAACAGGGCAGCATTCAGCTGCTGCTCAATCTTAGCCCGTTTCAAATCCCCGACTTCGCTTAATTCACCGCGAAGATCGGAAACTTCGGTTTGAAGGTTATAAACTTCGATCGTATAGGTAACGCAACCGAAGCCAACCAAGAGTATTGCTGCCTGCAACAGACCTGTTTTTGTCACTGCAAACACGTTTTTTTTCATACCCATCATGAAAATACGCGCCTCATTTTTTTGGGATGATTATGTACTTTACAAGTCGATACACGCTATGGTTATTTTTCACGCAACTCTTAATACACTAGATTGTTGTTAAATTGGTTGCATTTTTGATACAAACACAACTTACACTTGAATCTTCGTGGGATAAGCGTATTCACGAAATATAAGAATAGGTGGCGCTATGACTGATTTAAAACGCGTTCTCCACGTGGAAGACGACGAAGATATTCAAGAAATCACCCGTTTGGCCCTAGAAGTGGTCGGCGGCATGGAATTGGCACAGTTTTTCGATGGGCCCAAGGCGCTGGAAAGCATCGAGGGGTTTAAACCTGATCTTATTCTTCTGGACCAAATGATGCCGATCATGACGGGGGAAGAAGTTTTGCAACATCTGCGCCAGATGCCTGCCTTCCAAAAGACCCCCGCTGTTTTTATGACGGCACAATCGGCGGCTGCCTCTGAGATATTGTTGCAAAACACCGATGCTTTGGAAATTATTCCCAAACCGTTCAATCCGATGACTTTGGCAGCGCAGCTTACCAAAATATGGGAGTCCCGGTGCAGCGGCGCTGAATAGCCCGACTCCCCGCGAAAAACGTAAAAAAGCAAAACCCCGCCTTTTCAACGCGTGTGAGAACGTTGCAAAGGCGGGGCAATAACTTGATCGTCAGCGCAGCTTTCGAAGCGCCCGTGCGTTTTGAATTAGGAGTTCAATCCTGCCAGGGCTTGTTTGATTGCGCTTTGCAATTCTGGATCCGCTGTCATCCCGTCATCACGGCCATCGAAATGGCGTGTGGCTGGGGTCGGTGCTCCAAAACCGGATTCTGTTTTCTGTAGCTCATGCCAAGCCCGCGGACGCAGGTTATCGGCCAGCACAAAACGACGATTTGATACGATGGCTTCTGGTTTTATGGCGTTACCCATTTTACTCTCACACTCTTTTAATCTGGCGGTTCAGAACGAACAGGGGAACCGCGGATTGGTTACAACCGTCAACATGACGATGCCCTATATTTACCAAATTAACCGAGTCCAAGGAACATGATTTTTGCACATTTGGCGGGCGTAGCATCAAAACAGGCTGATTTTCACAAAATTCGATGATGTTTTGGAGGGCTTTGAGGGCGAAAATAGCAATGCTTCTCAAGAAAAATTACTTGAAATCATTTCACCCTTAAGTGAATTTAACTAATGCTGATAGGTACCGAATAGCGTATAGGATATTGATTTTTAATAAATATTAAAAAAATTTGTCGTGCCTTCGAAAACCCCATTCCTTTGGATAGATGAGAAATCTACCGCGATCCTTTGGGATAGGTTCCTGCCCAGTTATTGGATTATCCCACTTCTGGAAACACTCTGTTCAATTGGTTCAAACTGCCCCATTTGGGCCCGATTACGGGTCAAAAACATCAAGGTTCCCCAAAGGCAACTGGCGATTTCGGGCTGATTCTGGGATAAATATGGCCCAAATGTGGCGCAACCCGATTACAGGTTCTGGTCCAGATGAAACACACCGCGCCCCTTGGCTTTTGATGCATAAAGCGCGCGATCTGCGTCTGAAAGGATGGCATCTGGTGTCCGCTCCTCCCCTCTTTGAACAATGGTCGCGCCAATACTGGCACCGATCTGGCATTCCACCCCTTCAAACGGGATGGGGATACGCACTTGTTCAATTATTCGGTTTGCAACGGCTTGTAAGGCGGATTCATTGCCAAACTCTGACATGATTATCACAAACTCATCGCCACCAATCCGCGCCACAAGGTCGGTTGCCCGCATTTGCTGTTGCAAGGTTCGGGCAGTTTCTTGCAAGACAAAATCCCCTGCCGCATGGCCGTGGGTGTCATTCACCGCTTTAAAGAAATCCAGATCAATCTGCATCAGTGCAAATCCGTTGCCTTTGGTGCGGCGCAGCAATCGCGTCATATGGTTTTCAAGTGCCCGCCGGTTCGCCAATCCGGTCAATGCATCGGTAAAAGCCTGCTCTTCGGCGTGTACCCTTGCGCCTTGTAATTTATGGCTTTGGTTTTTGTGTTGCTGATATACAAACGACTGCACCTCTATCATGTAGATCATTTCAACGGTCGGGTCAGCAGGAGAGAAATCCTTGTTTTTAAGGTTACATTTACTGACAACATCCATCACCCCCGCGCCGAGCGAGATGTCTATCAGCACATGTCCCTGCCCCAGTCCTGCGGCCACGCCTTTCAGGTTGTGCCCGGGCAATGCTGTCAGGTTGATCGACAGCTTTTCCTTTTGATGAGCCAGAATATCGGCAACACCAGCCAGACCTGCCGGGCGCTTTATTGTCAGCAGATCGAACAGCGAAGCCCCCACAACTTTTTCATCCGGCATCAGTTTGTGAAAGCTGGGGCCAGCGTGTAAGATGTGGCCTGTGCGGTGGGCCACAATGTGAAATGGCATCATCGTGTCCAGCAGCTCCGAATGCTTCGCGATCACATTTTCAGCACCCCCTTTGGCATCGTCGGATTTTTGTTCGGGAAAGGTAACAATATTCATGCTGGCATCCCCGCTGAGTTGTTGACCGCATCCGGCCAGCCCAATTGCAGGACGGAAATTTCAAATCTGTCCACGTCCTTGCCGTTTTCTGCAACTGGAATATGGTCGATCAGGATCAGCGCCCCATAGTCGTCGGCCATTCCCCGTAACAACCCCAGAAACACCGCGCCAAAGCCCAGCTTGTCGAATTCATAGTGCAGGATAAACTGCCCCTCCGACTGTGTTTCCAGTTCAAAAAGGGGAACATCCAGATCCGGCAACGCGATTTTGGCGCGGTCGTGCACGTCTTCTAGGGATTGCAGGAATTCCACATAGGTTTCCCCGCCAAACCGCAGCAGTTTTCGAACTGATTGCAGATGGTTTTCCGAGACCACAAAAGTACCGAAATCTTCCAGTAAATCGGCCCGTTCGCGCCCCAAAAGTTGTGTTAGCGCGTTGATCAGCCGATCCGTCAGCACGTCATCATAGGATAACATTGTCTCAAAATTGAAATTGGCCAGTTCGGCCAAAGCACAGGCATCTTCCCAAGTTTCTGCGCCAAAAATTTCGCAGACATAGCCCTGCAATCCGCGATTTATCGTTCCATGCATCCGTGCACCTATTCAAAGACTGTGTCCCTGAATTAAGTGCAGAATATTAACAAAGCGCTAGGACGGGCGGCGGCGGGCCAATATTTATCCTTAAAATCCGCCTTACCCCGCTTAGAAATCCGTCGGCGCGCCCCCTTCGGCTTTGCGTTTGGTTACAAATTCCGCCAGTTCCTCGCGGTGCCCCTCATCCATCGGTGGCGGGGTAAATTCGTTGAGGATGTCTTTATAGGTCTTATGGGCCCGCTCGACCGTCCATTTTGCGCCGTCCAATTCCCATGCTTCATAATTGCGCCAATCGCTGACAATCGGGCTGTAGAATGCGGTTTCATAGCGGTCTTGGGTGTGTTGCACCCCGAAATAATGCCCCTGCGGGCCGACCTCGGCAATGGCATCTAGGGCGATCTCTTCGGGGCCGGTTTTGGTGATCACAGGCTCCATGTAACGTTGGATCATTTGCAGGACTTCGCAGTCCATGATGAATTTTTCGGGGCTGGCGATCAATCCACCCTCTAGCCAACCCGCTGAATGGTATACGAAATTCGAACCGGACTGCACCGCAGCCCATAGGCTGTTAGAGGTTTCCCACATAGCCTGCCCATCCGGCACATTGGCAGTACACACACCGCTAGACCGGATCGGCAACCCATAGTACCGCCCCATCTGCCCTGTCATTTGCGTGGCCCGCATATATTCAGGGGTGCCAAATGCCGGCGCACCGGATTTCATATCTACGTTCGACGTAAACGTGCCAATGGCCACGGGGCAGCCCGGATTGATGATCTGCAACAGCACAATCGCGGCCAAACCTTCGGCAATGCTCAGCGCGACAGCGCCTGACATGGTAACGGGGGCCATGGCCCCTGCCAGCGTAAACGGCGTCACCACCACAGGCTGGCTGCGACGGGCCATGCGCATGGCACCGTCCAGCATGGGATAGTCATGCACCAAAGGCGAAACCGAGTTGATATTGGTGTACATACGGGGTGCGGCGTCGAATTCATCATGGCTTAACCCGCCTGCGATGCGGACCATTTCCATCACGTCCTCGACCCGCTCTTTGCCCAGCGAATAGGCGTGCACCACTTTATCCGTCAGCAGCAGCTTTTCCTGCACACAATCCAGATGCCGCACCGAGGCGTGGATATCCACCGGCTCCACCGGGTAGCCACCCGCAACGTGGATGCAGTTGAAATACCCCGTCAGCTTCATCAGATTGCGGAAACTTTCAAAATCGCCGGTTTTCTTGCCGGTTTCCAAATCCCAGTAATTTGGCGGTGAAGACACATTCACAAACACCAGATTATTGCCGCCCACCGTGACTTGCCGGTCGGGATTGCGCGGGGTTATGGTGAATTCGGACGGGGCTTTACCGACCATTTCCATCACCAGTTCTTCATCCATAAAGACGGTTTCGCCCACCACATTACAGCCAGCGGCCTTTAGGATCTGCAAAGCTTCGGGGTTCAGCATTTTGATACCGATCACCGATAGAATATGCATGGCCCCTTTGTGAATCGCCTGCACACCTTCGCCGTCCAGCGGTTCTGTCGGCCGGTCAATATTCTTGATATTGCGCCAAGGCATCTGCTCGATCGCATGGGTTGAAGAGCGGCGCGTATTGCCGGCGCGGCCTCCGCTTCTGATCCGTGCTGCCATGTGGGTCTCCCGTGCTGATAGGCTGTCACTTTTGCGCCAGCCCGATCACTGTGGCAGCGCTTTGTCGTTTTTAGTGTTGAGATTGCGACATTTGATGTCGATTTCAGCAAGGCAATCACCGAAAAGCGTTCTTAAATGGCCCAAGCCAATTAAGTGGACAGACCGAATGCCCAATCAGCGCCCCACCGCCAAACAGTCCGAACAGATTCGCACCGGAGTCCTGCTGATAGACCAGTTTTCATCGCTCTGTGTTACCGCGATGACAGGGCCGTTTCGATCCGCGAACCGTGAACTCGGCGCCGAGGTTTATACTTGGGATTTTGTATCAGTAGACGATAAACCTGTGATGGCGTCAGACGGGTTGTCGGTGCTGCCAACCCTGTCCAGCAAAGAGGCGCAAAAGTTCGATTATTTCTTTGTTTGCGCAGGGATGCAGTCCAATCCGCCCAATCGTGCGGCGCTAAATTCGACCATGCAACGGTTTGCCCGCCAGTCCAAAGTCTTTGGCGCTTTGTGTATTGGCAGCTTTATGCTGGCCCGTGCGGGGTTCCTTGAGGGCTATGACTTCACCCTGCACTGGGAAAACCAACCCGCCTTTTCCGAGGAATTCCCCGAGTTGGAGATTTCCCCGAACCTATACGTGATGGACCGCGACCGCTGGACTGGATCAGGCGGGCTGTCTTCGATGGATATTGCACTGCATATTATTGCCGAACACAACGGCATCGGCATCGCTAATGCGGTGGGCAACCAATATCAGATCGACCGGATCCGCGGGGCCTCGGTCGGGCAGCGGCCCTATTCGCTGAACCAGTATGAAACCCTGCCCAAACCCATGCAGCAGGCCATCACCGCAATGATTGCCAATATGGAACTGACCTTGCCGATCCCCAAAGTGGCCAGTGCGGCGGGCAAAACCGTGCGGTCACTGGAACGGATGTTTGCGCGTCACCTTGATACCTCGCCTGCACGGTATTATCGCAAATTGCGGCTGGAAAAGGTGCGCCAGTTGTTGTGGCACACCAATCTGTCAATTTTGGAAATCGCACTGATGACGGGTTTTCCCAGCCCCTCGCACCTGTCGCGGCTGTATCAAACCGAATTCGGCTTGAAGCCGTCCGAGGATCGCAAAGGCCGTTCGGCCCTGACCTAAATCACACCAATACGGCAGGAATTCCTGAAATATCATCCAGAATGACATCCGCCAGATGGGCGATATCATCAGCCGCCGCAGGCCCCGTCAGAACGCCGATATTCAATGCTACTTTCGCTGCGCGTCCCGCCCCCAAATCATGGGTGCTATCCCCAACCATGGCGATTTCTGTCATGGCTAATCCTTGGGCCTCGCCAAAAGCCAACAAAGGCCCCGCAGCAGGTTTTACCCCATGGCCGCTGTCAAACCCTGCAATGAAATCAAACAGGTCTGCGATGTCTTCCTGTTTAAGTTGCAGATAAGCGCCTGCTTCGTAATCATTGGTCACCAAGCCCAGCTTTAACCCCTGCGCCCGCAACCCGGTGAACAAGGCCTTTAAATCGCATACTGGCACAGACGGCAGGCTGCCCAGATGTTTCACCGCCACAGCATCCACATCCGCATCGCTGAAATCCGGCAGCAAAGCCGCCCAAACCCCGTTGATTTCCCCGGCCGAGGCATTGACGATCAGGCTGCCCGGCAAAAACGTGTTATTGTCCAGATCAAAGCCCACGGCCTCTGCCAGCTCGGCCTTTTTTGATGGATTACCACGGGACAAATCCTCAAGCACCAGATCACACCAGATCATCCAAGTCGCCCCGTAGTGAAACAACGTGCCGTCCTTGTCGAAAACCAACCCTTTGATCGCCATATTCCATCCTCTGCGTTTTGCCACCCCTACTGACTCTTTTAACCGGCTTCCAGCCACGAATTGTTTCAGATTGACAGGCGGTGCATTTTGATTAACATTGTTAATCATGTCGAACCCTTTCAACCTTCACGACGGTCTCGGTTATCGCCTGACCATCGCCGCGCGCACCAACAATGCTGTATTTGATGCCAAATTGTCTGATCTGGGTCTGACACGGCAGATGTGGTGTGTGCTGGTCGCTGTAGGTGAACAGGGCATAGACACCCCATCAGCCATTGCCGATTACATTGGCATCATCCGCCCTGCGGCATCCAGAACACTGAAACAAATGGAAAAATCAGGCTTGTTGGCCCGCGCATCCGGCCAAGGGGACAAACGCACCACCCAAGTGGCCTTAACCCAGGACGGAAAACGCCGCCTTGCGCGGTCATTGCCGTTGGCGGCCCAAAACCGCGCCGATCTGAACGCCGTTCTAACCACCACAGAACAGGCCACCCTTGTCGCCCTGCTCGAAAAACTCACCAAATCCGCCGCAACCACCGCTTCAGGGGTTTAAACCAATGACCAAGCTTTTCTCATATAAAAACCGCCCCGTGCATCTTGGATCTTTTCCGCTGGAACGGTTGCGCCGCACCAATACACAGCCCGATCTGTCAACTCTGCCCCCCGCACCACAAACCCTGTTTTGCGCGGATGACCCCACATCTGTGATCAACGCAATGGGCGAATATCAGGCTATGATGGACGCGATCCGCGACGGTCTGGTGAAAAAGGAAATCGCCACTATTCCAAGTGATCCACAAGAGCGGGCGGACCACCTGAAGGCCTTTGGCTATTACTGCGATGCGTCTATGGTGGGCACCAGCTGGATCACTGCGCCCATGTGGCTGGAAACCCCTTACGCCAATCCTGATGTAGAGCGTCTGGCCGAAACCCTGCGCACAAAACAGGTAAAAACGCTGGCCTCTGGCATCGACGTGATCCTTGCAGGCCTGCGCGAATCCATGAAGGCCCCGCCCACCACCTGCACCCATCACACCCATGCCATTGCCTTTCTGTTTGAATACCCCCGCGATCCGAAATCTACCGAACCGGGCAGCGACTGGATCAAAGATGCCCAGACCCACCGAGCGGGATTGCGGGCCGCCGAAACAGCATCCGTTCTGGCATCCTATATTCGCACGCTTGGCTATGACGCCCGCGCCCATTCGGTATCTGCCTCGGACATAGACCTGCCCCGCGTGGCCGTGGCTGCCGGGCTTGCCAGCATCAAAAATGGTGCGGCGGCGAACCCGATCCTTGGCACCCGCTACGGGCTGGCGGTGGTCACGACCACGCTTGAAATTGCACCCGACCAACCGCTGGCCGACGCGCAACCGCCGCTTTATTCCTATAAGTTCGGCACAGGACAACATGCCAAATCCGAGCGCACCCGCGACCCCTATGCCAAACGCAACTTTGCCGACGGCCCCCACCCCTATGAAAAGCTGAAACGGGTGGACGACCCCACCACCTATATTGACGCGCCCAACGTGGCCCGCGTGCCAAAACGCGCCGATATGTTTGCCCGCTCGCTGTTTGGCGACCTTGGCCCGAGCCAGCAAGAGGCAGCAAAAAACGGCAATTACGTGCGCAAATCCGCATCCGCCTTTGCCTTTCGCCCCGCCCTTGGCGCTTTTGTCTTGTTGCAGGACGGGGGCAAGGCCGATGAAATCCACCCGAGCGTGTCTGACCCAGACAGAAATGCAGCCAACCTGAAGGCCACAGCGTATTTTCTGGGCTGCGATGCCGTCGGCCTGTCGGCCTGCCCCGACTGGTGCTATTATTCCCATGATGCCACGGGTGCAGAGCTGACACCCTATCATTCCAACGCCATTTCCATCGTCATCGACCAAGGTCATGAAACCATGGAGGGCGCTTCGGGGGATGACTGGATCGCCTGCGCCCAGTCCATGCGCGCCTACCTGCGGTTTTCCCTGCTCGGCGGCGTGCTGGGCCAGCAAATCCGCAACCTTGGCTACACCGCCAACGTCCATACCGTCATGGGGTCCGAGGTCGTACAACCCCCGCTGATGCTGCTGTCTGGCTTGGGCGAGGTTTCCCGCATCGGCGAGGTGATCCTGAACCCCTTCCTTGGCCCGCGCCTGAAATCAGGCACCGTGACCACCAACATGCCGATGACCCACGACAAACCTATCGACTTTGGCCTGCAAAACTTTTGCGAAAGCTGCAACAAATGCGCGCGCGAATGCCCCTCGGGCGCGATCACCGCTGGGCCGAAGCTGATGTTCAACGGCTATGAAATCTGGAAATCCGACAGCCAGAAATGCACCACTTACCGGATCACCACCGCAGGGGGCGCCATGTGCGGGCGCTGCATGAAAACCTGCCCGTGGAATTTGGAAGGCCTGTTTGCCGAAGCCCCCTTCCGCTGGGCCGCCATGAAGCTGCCAAAAGCCGCCAAAGCACTGGCAAAGCTGGATGATCTGGCGGGGAACGGGCGGATCAACACCACCAAACGCTGGTGGTGGGATTTGGAAATGACCGATGAAGGCCCCTATACCACACCCGTTAAGGAAACCAATCTGCGCGGTCTGTCTACCGATCTGGATCTGAAATATAGCGACCAAACCCTCGCCGTTTATCCGGCCAATCTGTTACCACCACCCTATCCGTGGCCTTTCCCGATGGATCGTGAAGCCGCGATCAAAGCCTATCAGGATATGATCCCCGCCGCCGAACACAAACGCCGCCGCGCCGCAGGGATCGCGCCCGAACATCGCTATATAAACCACAACCCCGATGACGCCCCTGTCATGCGGGTGAAGCTGTCCAAAGTCGAACAACTGACTGACAGCGTCACCCTTTATGAATTCTCAAACCCTGATGGCAGCCCAATGCCCGAAACCACTGCGGGTGCGCATATTGATGTGGTGGTCGCCCCTGAATTCTTCCGCCAATATTCCATGTCCCATGACCCTGCGGACCGCTCAAAATACCAGATCGCAGTATTGCGCGAGGATAAGGGTCGCGGTGGTTCGAAACTGATGTCACGGATATTCGACGCAGGCCGAATGGTTTTTATTTCAAAACCCATCAACCACTTCCCTTTGGACGAGGACGCCACAATAACCTACCTGATGGGGGGCGGCATCGGCATCACCCCGATGATCGCTATGGCCCATAGACTACATAGTTTGGGTAAAAACTTCGAGGTTCATTATTCTTGCTCGCGCGAAAAAAATGCAGCATTCGCACAAATTTTGGCCGATCAACCGTGGTCTGACAAAGTTTCCTATCACTATTCCGACAAAGGTAGCCGCGCAGACTTGGCCAAAACCCTTGCCTATTCCCAAGGCGCCCATGTCTATACCTGCGGGCCTGACAGCTATATGCAGGCCGTCATCGACGCGGCCATACAAAACGGCTTCCCCGAAGAAAACCGCCATCTGGAATATTTCTCGGTTCCCGAACAGCCCGAATACGAAAACCACGCCTTCACCCTGAAACTTGCCAAATCGGGACGCAGCTTTGACATCCCTGCCGATAAAACCGCCACTGATGTGCTGCAAGAAGCAGGGGTTAAAATCGACGTGAAATGTTCGGATGGCATCTGTGGCGTATGCAAATGCAATATTGTGTCAGGCACAGTCGAACATCGTGATTTCGTCCTGTCCAACAAACAGCGTGAATCCGCCCTGATCCTGTGCCAGTCCCGCGCCGCCCAAGCGGGCGGAACCTTGGAAATCGACCTCTAAAATTCTTCTTTAGAGCATAAATATCTTGGGTGAATGCGCCAAAGGCGCAGAGGGCAAAGCCCTCCCCCCGTGACACACCAAGGAATCAGGTCCAATGCACCTCTCCCTGCCCTGGCAGGGATTGCTGCGCCTCATAGGGTGTTTGATAACTGAACCCGTGTTGATCACAAAACTGGATAACCCATTGATCATCCATTAACAAAAAACCCAAAACTGCGCCTTGAAAATCTGCATCCCCGGCACGGCTGCGCAGGTCGTCAACGCTGGCACCGCTGGCCCCCAGAAAAACATCTCGCAAATCATCTTCGGCGACGACCCACGCCAAAGCCTGCAATGCAACAACTTCTGCCTGTTCCGGTGACATTCCAATCCAATCTAATTCAAAGTTTCGCAATTTTCGAAAGGTTTCATTAACACCTTTGGGTTTACCTGTAAGCAGCACCGCCCGAAAGGGTGAGTTTCGCCATGCAGCCCCCTTAACGCGACACTCCGGAGGAACGCGATGCCAGGACGGATTTTAATCTTTGATCCGCAGGTCACCAACCGGCTGATGCTGAAATCCCAACTGGCGCGGGATTTTTTTGATGTCGCCTTGGCTTCGGACGCGGCTGAACTGACGGATAGTCTGCGGTTTGGCGCGCCCGACTTGATTATGATGTCATATGCTGCTGAAAAGGCGGTCCAATTTCGCAATGTCCACTGGGCGAAATCAAAGGCGAATTCCGCCCATATCCCAATCGTTTTCTTACACAACAGCCAAGACCCGACCCTATGGGACGCAGCACACGACTGTTTGGTGGACGATGTTCTGGCCTATACAACCCAACGCTGGTTGATGGCGGCGCGGGTTAATATGTTGATCCGTGGCAAGGAAAAAATTGACGGATTGATTGCCCGCCAGCAGGCCATTTCACAAATGGGATTTGCCGAGGCCCCAACGGCCTATCCACCGCCCGTTTCCCGCGGTGTGGTGCTGGATGTGTCTCGTGCCTTGGTCCTGTTTGATCCAGAATTCCAAACGGCGGTGACCACTGGCTTATCCCGTGATTTCCCCATGTTAACCCTGAAAACGCAAAGCAATCAGATTAGCCAGAACAGACCCGCAGACATCGCCATTGTAGATGAATTCACCCTTGGCCGCACCGCCGCTTTCACCGCTATCTGCGACTTGCGCAAAACCAGCCCCAGCACGGAAACCACGATTCTTTTCACCTGTGACACCAACACTCCCAATGCAACCCGTGCGTTGGAGCTTGGCGCGCAGGAATTTGTGCCCTCTCACGGATCAGTCACCCAAATGGTCTGCCATTTGCGTCGTTTAATCTGGCAAAAACAAATGTTTTATCGCACCGAACGGGCTGTTTCCAACCACCTGAAATCTGCACTCATTGACCCGCTTACAGGCGTTTATAACCGCCGCTACGCCCAACAGTATCTGGAACAAATGGTGCAAAAGACCCAACGTACAGGGGCGACCCTTACTGCGATGATTCTGGATCTGGATCGGTTCAAACTGGTTAACGATACCTACGGTCATCTTACAGGCGATAAGGTTTTGAAAGAAACCGCCAAACGTCTGGCCCGCAATATCCGCTCTGCCGATTTGTTATCCCGCCTTGGGGGCGAAGAGTTTTTGATTGTTCTTAGTGACACCTCGCCAGACAAGCTGCGCGATATTGCCGAAAGGCTGCGCCTTGCGGTGTCTCAACACCCGTTCACTTGTGAAAATGGCAGTCAGATTTCGATTTCCGCCAGTATCGGGGTCAGCAATGTTGAACAATCCGGCTGGAGCAACGCGCAGGCCGTCATCGACAGCGCCGACCGCGCGCTTTATCGTGCTAAAGGCGGTGGTCGGAACTGTGTTATTTTCGGGGGAATCGCCGCATAACCTGCCGCGACTAATGCTCTTTCTTATGGCTTTTCCGCTTTTCGCGGGCCGTTTTTACTTGGTCGGCAAATTCCTTGCGTTCAGCGTCTGACAAATCGGCCACTGCTGTGACCAGCGCGTCTTGCAAGCGATCGTTAAACCCTAGCGCAAAGGCGTTGTGTTCGCGGATGGCTGCCCGCGCGGCCTCTTCTGAAAACGGTTGTGCCAGCAACATCTGTTCGAAATTATTCCGCTTTTCGCGCATTTCCCGCATCGAGGCCTTGCGGTTTTCACCGAAAAATCCAGATGCCGCGCGCACTTGATCTTGTTTGGCTGGCGGCAAGGCCTTGATATAGGCGCCCATGCCCATGCTGCCCCGATCCCCATGTGGGTTCGGCCCACCGTCAAAACGGGCAAAAGCGCCTGCCACCAAGCCGACCACCAAAAGGTTCACGGCCAGCGACCCGATCAGGGCGATCTTGGACCAGTTGCGCGGCTTCTTGCTGCTTGTGTCTTGTGTCATCGTATTCACCCTTCCAACTCGGCGGTGGTATCGTCTAATATATCCAAATAGGTGTAATCCACCTCGGCGGTTTGCTGCGCGGCCTCTGGCAAATAACTGCGCACAGTGTCGGGGGCTGTGAACCCGTATAACAACCCCACACAGACACAGGCCGTCAAGGCCGAGGCACCGGCCCAACCGCCGATCATCTCGGCAAATCCGGCAAACAACCCGCGGCGGGGTTGCGGCGCGGCCACAGAGACGGCCACAGGGGGCGCATTAAAACTGGCCTGAACGCTGGCCGCATCCGCCATCACACGGGCCATTAAATCCGATTTGGGCACGGGATCCGCAGCTTTCGCCGCGTCGAAAAACAGGTCAAGCGTTTGATCGTTTTGGTTTTTATCAGCTTGTGCCATCTAACTTTCCAATCCCAGTTCCATTTTCTGCGCGTCCAGCGCCTGCGCCAACGCGCGTTTACCCCGTGACAACAGACTTTCCACCGCTTCGACCGAGACTTCCATAACTTCGGCCACTTCGGGGTTTGTCAATTCCTGCAAAAACCGCAGACTGACGGCCTGACGCTGTCGATCTGGCAGGTTTTGCAAGGCTGCCTGCAAAGCCTCTGCACGGTCGCGCGCAATCAAATCCGACTCGACCGAGGGGCGCTCGTCGGGCGGTTCGGGCACACTGTCGATATCTTGTGTCGCCCGTTTGCCCGAATGTTTGCGCAGCCGATCCAGACATAGATTGCTGGCCACACGGTACAGCCAGGTCGAAACTTTCGCCTCTCCCTGCCGCCAGTCCGGCGCAATTTTCCACAACCGCATCAGCGCGTCTTGCGCCACATCTTCGGCTTCGGCTTGATCACCCAACATCCGCAACGCAAGAGCCAGCACCCGCCCCGTGTGGCGATAGGCCAACACGCCTGCAGCCTGACCGTCCCCGTTGGCAAACAGAACCATCAGGGCGTCATCGCTAATATCAGTTTGGGCATCCAAAGGCATCATCGTGAACCGGCATTACCTGTCTTTAAGATTTTGAGCAACGCCCGGACCAAAGCCCGGGCGTTGCCCTGCGGTGTCGTTACTTAGATTTTTTGGACCATTTATCATGGGCCGCTTCGGCCTCGGCTTTGGAAATGCGGCCGTCTTTGTCCGTATCCATATGGGACATCATCCGGTCGGCCATTTCAGTGCCCAATTCGTCTTTGGTCACTTTGCCGTCTTTGTTGGCATCCAGTTTGGCCATCATATTCCCGTGACGGTCGCCGCCGCGGCCGTTTTTGTCACCACCTTTGCGGCCCTCTTTATGGCCATCTTTGCCACCGCGTTTGTCACCGTGGTGCTTTTTGCCGTGCTCCCCCATGCGGTCGTGGCGCATTTTCATGGCTGCATCGAATTCTTCTGGCGACAGGGATCCGTTGCCATCTGTATCCAGCTTTTTGAACAGCTCGGCTTTTGCTTCTGGTGACGGCTCCCGCTTGCCACCCGCTTCTTTATCGCCCGCTTCGCTGCGTGCAGCGCGCATTTCTTCGCGCATGGCTTTGCGATGGGCGTCCATTTCCTCTTGGGTCACGGCGCCGTCTTTATCGGCGTCCATCGCATCAAACCGCGCATCCCGCGCAGCAATCAATTCGGCCTTATCCACAAATCCGTCTGCATTAATGTCCAGTTTATCAAACTGCATGCCCATACGGCCTTTGGCCATCGCAGGCATCGTCGCACTCAGAGCGATCATAACTGCTGTTGCGCCCATAAGCCCGATTTTTACTGAATTTCTCATTCTGTTTCCTAACCTTCGTTACACAGTGTGACAGTGTTTTGTCGGGGTTGATACGCAAGGGCCCAACGGGTTCCGTCGGTCTTTTTTCAAATTATTTGCGACATCCCGCCGCAAGACAGCTTGTCCTAGTTCTTTTTGTGCGCATTCGGCTTAAATGGGGCTCATGGAAACGACTGATCATATAATCGACCCAAATCTGGCAGAGCGCGAGACCAAACCAGCGATGTTACGCGGGTGGCGACGCAAGTGCCCGAACTGTGGTACCGGCCCTTTGCTTAAAGGGTATCTTACCGTGCGCGACACCTGCGAGGTCTGCTCTGAAGAGTTGTGCCACCACCGTGCCGACGACGGTCCTGCCTATGTAACGATTCTGATATGCGGTCACCTTCTGGCCCCGCTTATGCTGATTATATTTGAAACCTTTCGCCCCAATGCGCTGGTTTTGACTGTCGGCTTTATGATCGCTTTTGTGGCGTTGGCGCTCTATATGCTGCCGCGGATCAAAGGGGTGTTTGTCGGGTTGCAATGGGCCAAAAGAATGCATGGTTTTGGTCGCGACGTAGCGCCAGTGGCCGCAGAATAGCTGGACAATCCCCAAGCCGGGGGATTTATATGTGCGCAAACAGTTAATGTCAGGCGCCGCTATGAACGATATTCCCATTAAAGATGCAGCAACCGTAATTCTGGTGCGTGATGCAGACGATGGCCCACAGGTTCTGATGGGGCAACGGGGTAAATCTGCGGTCTTTATGCCGAATAAATTCGTCTTCCCCGGCGGTGCTGTTGATTTAACGGACGCCGAAGTGACCCTGACAAATTCTGCATCAGAACGCTGCATGGCCCGCCTGCAAGAAGACGCCGATCCCGATCTGGCCCCGTCCCTGCTGGCCGCAGCTATTCGTGAAATGTGGGAAGAAACCGGCCACCGGATCGGCCAACGATCCGAACGCGCCCCTGAAATGGCCCATACCCAGCCTGACAACTGGCAAAGCTTTTTTCAATCGGGCTGCCTGCCGGACCCAAGTGGATTGGAATTCATTTTTCGCGCCATTACCCCGCCCGGTCGCCCCCGCCGCTTTGATGCACGTTTCTTTCTGGGCCGCGCCGATTTGATCCAGGGCGATCCGGATGATTTTGCTCGCGCCCAAGATGAACTGTCCCACCTGCAATGGATTCCGCTGGCCAAATCCCGCGATTTTGACCTGCCCTTCATCACCGAGGTGGTCTTGGCCGAGGTTCAGAACCGCCTGAACACCCCAGACACCGACCATCCTGTACCATTTTTCAGCCATGACGGTGATCACTCGCAGTTCCTGAAACTGTAGGGCTGAGTGGCTCTGCGCCCAAGCAGAATTCAAAAATAAGTCCACTTTACCAGCACCATAAGTCCAGCTAAGCTGGGCTATGGCCCTATCCGAAGACCTCTTTTTCCTTGATTCTGCCTTTGAAGGCAGCTTGCAAAGCCAGATCAGACAGATCGTGGCCTCTGCGATCCTGTCCCGCCGTTTTCTACCCGGAGAGCGGCTGCCTTCATCGCGAAAACTGGCGAAACATCTGGGGATTTCGCGCATCACCGTGACCCTGTCTTATCAGGAATTGGTGGCAGACGGCTATCTGGCAACCCGCTCCCGCTCGGGTTATTTCGTGGCGGATGACGCGCCTACATCTGCCTTTGATGGCACCACCGCAAATACCACAGATAAAGTTGACTGGTCCGCCGCCCTGCAACGCACCTATACAGGCGCGCCCAAGGTGGCAAAATCCTTCAACTGGCAATCCTACCCCTATCCGTTCACCTATGGTCAGGCCGACCCGCAACTCTTCAGCCACTCCAACTGGCGGCTCTGCGCCCATCAGGCGTTAGGGAAAAAAGAATTTGACAGTCTGACTTCGGATTACGCAGAGGAGGACGATCCCCAACTGATCGACTTTATCGCCCGTCACACGCTGACGCGGCGCGGCATTCAGGCCAATCGCAACCAGGTTTTGCTGACCGTAGGCGCGCAAAACGCGCTTTGGATGGTGGCACAATTGTTGTTGGGGCACGGGCGCAAAGCAGCCTATGAAAATCCGGGCTACCCTGGATTGCGCGATATTCTGCGCCACCGGGATTGCAGCCTATCCCCTGTAAACGTTGACGAAAACGGCATGATCCCCGCGCTGATCCCGCCTGATACCGATGTGGTGTTCACCACCCCCAGCCATCACGCACCGACCGCAGCCACTATGCCAATGACCCGTCGCCATGCGCTGCTAAAGATGGCCCGCGAACAGGATATGATCATCGTCGAAGACGACTATGAATTTGAAATGTCCTTTCTGAATGCCCCCTCGCCTGCGCTGAAATCTTTGGATACCGAGGGCCGTGTGATCTATGTGGGCAGCTTTTCCAAATCGCTGTTTCCGGGACTGCGGCTGGGCTATCTGGTGGGGTCCGAACCGCTGATCCGTCAGGCCCGCGCCCTGCGATCCATGGTATTGCGCCACCCGCCCGGCCATATGCAGCGCACCACGGCGAATTTTCTGGCTCTTGGCCATTATGATGCCCTGATCCGCCGCATGAAAGACGCCTATTTTGAACGCCGTCAGGTGATGGCGAAAGCCCTGACAGAACATGGCTTGACCATCGCAGGCAGCGCGTCTTTCGGCGGCTCGTCCTTCTGGATGCGCGCCCCCGAGGATGTTGACACAGAGCAACTGGCCCAAGTTTTAAAGCCCAAAGGCGTGTTGATTGAACCGGGTGCGCCATTTTTTGAGGGCGAAAACGCCCCGAAAAACCATTATCGGCTGGCCTATTCTTCCATCGACAGTCGCATGATTCCAAAAGGGGTTTCCATCATTTCGGAAACCATAAGAAATCGCTAGTCAGCGCTTTGCGGTTTTGAGACACTTGATTTATTGGAATCATCCAATAGGCCAACTGGCGCTATCATACAGCCGCCAAACAGGCCCACTAATCACCAGTTAAATCCGCGTCACCGCAGGATTTAACCAAAAGAAACGCTGCGAGGCCCAAAGAAGACCTCGTGACACAGGGAGACTACCATGAAACTGACAAAAACGCTGACCGCCATCGCAGTTGCACTGGCTGCGACCACAGGGTCCGCCGCTTATGCGCTGGACGAACTGGTTGTGGGCTATTTTCTGGAATGGCCAACGCCAAACCAATATGCCCAGCACAACAAGATTTATTCTGAAAAAATGGGCATGCCTGTAAAATGGGTTGCCTTTGATGCGGGGACTGCAATGTCTGCCGCCATGGCCTCTGGTGACGTGCATATTTCCTATTCCCAAGGCGTGACACCGTTTTTGGTGGCAACCGCCGCAGGTCAGGATTTGCAAGCCGTTGATATCGCTGTATCTTATTCAGACAACGATAACTGTGTTGTCCGCTCTGAGCTGGAAATCACCAAAGACAACGCTGCCGAAGAACTAAAGGGCAAGAAAGTTGCCGTTCCATTGGGCACAGCCGCCCATTCCGGTTTTCTGGCACAGATGAAATATCTGGGTATCCCTGAATCCGATCTGACTATTGTTGATATGGCCCCTTCAGATTCCGCTGCCGCCTTTAGCCAGCCGAATTCTGATCTGGCGATGGTCTGTGGTTGGGGTGGCGCATTGCGCACCATGAAACAACACGGCAACACAATCCTGTCAGGTGCTGAAAAAGAAAAAGTCGTCGGCAAAGTGTTCGATCTGACCACTATTCCAACTGCATTTGGCGAAGAAAACCCAGAGGTTCTGGCCCAGTTTCTGGCGATCACCGCTGAGATGAACGCCATGTACGCCAAAGACCGCGCTCCGATGATGGAATCGATCCAGCAAGAGGCCGGCATGGACATGGAAGGCACAACCGCCGTGATCGACGTGTTTGCATTCCCGACAATCCAAGAGCAACTGTCTGACGAGTGGATGGGTGGTTTCGTAGCCCAATACCTGACAGATTCAGCCGCGACCTTAGAAGCTGGCGGCAAAATCAAAGCCTTGGGTGATTATGCAGCCATCGTAAACACCAGCTATCTGGAAGCTGCCAGCAAAATGATGAAGTAATCCACTTCGTCTGAAAACTGGTACAGTGAACCGTGGCACGGCCTTCGCGCCGCGGTTCCTTCCATTTCTATCCCAATTCTCATAACATACGGAATTGCTATGTCAGGTCTGGTCATCGACGATGTTTCAATGACCTTTGAATTGCCCAATGGCGGCAATGTCGAAGCGCTCAAGAACATCAAACTTCAAATTAACAAAGGCGAACTTTTGTCGGTGCTTGGCCCCTCGGGGTGTGGCAAGACGACGTTGCTGAACATTCTCGCGGGGTTTCTGGCCCCCACATCGGGTGAAATGTCTCTGAACGGGCATGCGATCACCGGCCCTCACAGCGAAAGGGGCATGGTCTTTCAACAAGGGGCGTTGTTTGAATGGATGAACGTTGCCAAAAACATCGGGTTCGGCCCGAAAATGAAAGGCACACCGCAGGCTGAAATCGACGCCAAAGTGACTGAATTGCTGGGCATCGTCGGCTTGCAGGATTTTGCCGAAAAAATGATCTATGAAATGTCAGGGGGGATGCAGCAACGCGTGGCGCTGGCCCGCTGTCTGGCCAATGATCCCGATATTATCCTCATGGATGAACCCCTTGGCGCGCTGGATGCGCTGACCCGTGAAAAGATGCAAAGCCTTGTGCTGGATATCTGGAAAAAGACCGGCAAGACCATCATCCTGATCACCCACTCGGTCGAAGAAGCCCTGCTATTGGGCGAGCGCCTGTTGGTTATGGCCCCGCGCCCTGGTCGGGTCCACAAAGAATACCGCCTGCCATTTGCTGAACTGGGCGTGGGGGCCGATCTGCGTGAGGTCAAACGCCACCCCGACTTTGGCCCGAAACGGGATGAAATCCTGTCGATGATCTGGGACATGGAAGAAGAAATCATGGGCCGGACGGAGAGCGCATAATGATACAGGAAGTTCTTGAAGTTATCGTAACGACCCTGCGTATGGTGGTGGGGATCACCGTGATCATGGCCGTGTTTCTTTTGGTCAGCATGGCAATTTCTTATGCCTACAAGGCACTTACCAACAGCCGCAGTAAGGCCAAAGGCTATACCGCGCTGAAAACCGTGACCTTCGGCGATGAAAGTGCCGTAACCGCCAACCGCTTTGCGTCCATTGCAGCGATTGTCACGATTTTTCTGCTGTGGTGTATCGCAACCGGATCTTCGCTGATCCCGACCGTGCTGCCACCGCCGTTTGTGGGCAATTCATCCTTTGAATATACTGCCCGCAACGCCGCAGGGGAAACCGCCAAAGCCACTGTCCACGTTGAGGTCTACGCAACAGGCGAAGAGCGCCCCGACAAACAGGACGTAACCGACCAAGGCACCAGCTTTGCCAAAGACGACTCGGTTCTGATCGTTGAACGCCGCACCAAAGTTCTAAAGGCGCAGAACAACGACATCGGCGGTAAAGAAGACGGCTATGAAGTGATTGAAATCAACGGCACCCCCGTCACACGGGAATCCGTAGTGCCGTTTGCGGATGGAGAAATCTACGTCACAAAACAGGGATCTCTGTCCGTTCGCCCCGCAACTGGCATGACCATGGAGGCGCTTTATTTGCCGCCCCCTGAAAAAGTCTGGTCGTCCTTCGTAACCCTCAACAAAGAGGGCTATCAGGGTGTCGGCCTGTGGGAAAACGTGTTCTGGTCGCTGATCCGTGTTGTCATCGGCTTTTCGCTCGGTTGTTTGTTCGGCATCCCGCTTGGTTTTGCTATGGGGTTAAATTCATGGCTGCGCGGCTGGTTTGATCCGATCGTGGAATTCATGCGGCCCGTACCGCCGCTGGCCTTAATTCCGCTGGTAATCATCTGGTTCGGGATCGGTGAACAGGGCAAAATCTCGCTGTTGTTCCTTGCGGCCTTGTGGATCATGACCATCGCTGCACGGGCTGGGGTTTCGGGCGTTAGCATATCCAAAGTCCACGCCGCCTATTCGCTGGGGGCGACCAAACGGCAATTGCTGACAAAGGTCATTCTACCCAACTCATTGCCAGAAATATTCACTGGTGCGCGGGTGGCGATGGGGGTCTGTTGGGGCACAGTTGTGGCAGCCGAGCTGGTGGCCGCTGAAAAGGGCGCTGGTAAAATGATCATCGCCGCCTCCAAATTCTCGCTGACGGATATTGTGATCATCGGGATCATTATCATCGGTGTGATCGGATATGGCATCGACGTGCTGATGCGCATGGCTGAAAACAAGCTGGTCCCATGGAAGGGGCGCGGCTGATCCGGCCCGCTGGTCCAGCTAAAAATCCTTATAAAAACTTGTGCAAAGGCTCCATTCCATGGGGCCTTTGTCATTTTGGCTATATCCGTGCGGTCAACTGGCCCTAAGCAAGTTTCACGTTATAACTGATACAGTTACACCAACACCCCGAGGAATCCGATGATACGCAAACCCTCTGCATTTCTGTCGCACATCACGGCTGATTGCCCACCGACCCTGATCGCACAGGCCGCCAAAGGCCCCCCGCCCCGCGTTGCCATCGCCCGCGCAGGGGCCGCCCTGCCCATGCAAGCCGCGCAAGAAGCTACTGAGGCGGGCATCATGACCCCGATTTTTGTCGGTGAACCCGATGCCATAAAAGCCGAAGCCAAGGCCCTGAACTGGGATATTACCGCTTTTGCCCTGCACGCCACCACAGGCGAGGCCGAGGCCGCCGATACCGCAGCCGCACTCTGCGGCGCGGGTCAGGCCGATGTTTTGATGAAAGGCCATTTGCACACCGATCAGTTTATGAAGGGCGTGCTGTCCCGTGAAAACGGCCTGCGCACCAGTGCGCGTCTGGTGCATGTGTTCCATATTACGCCGCCGGGTCAGGACACGCCGCTGTTGATTTCCGATGCGGCGGTAAACGTGACACCCGATGTAAAAACCCGCCAGTCCGCGACCCAAGCCGTGGTCCAACTGGCCCGCGCCCGAGGTATCGCCCACCCCAAAGTCGCCTTCCTTTCCGCCACCGAAAGCGCGATCCCCTCTGTGCCTTCGTCAGTGGAAGCGGCTGAACTATGCGCATGGGCCAAAGCCGAAATTGCCGGAGCAGATTTTTCCGGCCCGCTGGCGCTTGATCTGATCCTGTCGCCCGAGGCTGTAGCCATCAAAGGTCTGCAAGACGACCCTGTCGCAGGCCAAGCGGATTGCATCGTTGTGCCCGATATCGTGTCAGGCAACGCCATCTTTAAAGCACTGGTTTATCTGGCAGGCGGTTGCGCTGCAGGCGTGGTGATGGGCGCCAAAGTACCCGTGTTGTTGACCTCACGCGCCGATCCCCCAGCCGCGCGGCTGGCCTCGGCAGCATTGGCAGCAATTCTGACCCGCACGTAAGGCAAATATTCTAAAAATACGGTGGTACTTTGGGACAATAATCCGGATAACACTGGGAACGGAGAACAAAATGAACAAACACATCCAGCCACCGCTAGATACGTCCCCCAAGGTTTCTGACGAAATCCGCAAGACCACCTGCTATATGTGCGCCTGCCGCTGCGGCATCAATGTGCATATGCAAGACGGTAAAGTGAAATACATCGAGGGCAACCGCGACCACCCGATCAATCGCGGCGTGCTCTGTGCCAAGGGCTCGGCTGGGATTATGCAGCATTATTCCCCCGCCCGCCTGAATGCACCGATGAAGCGGGTCGGCCCGCGCGGATCGGGTGAATTTGAAGAAATCAGCTGGGACGAGGCCTTTCAGATCGCATCAGACTGGATGCTGCCCCTGCGCGAAAACCACCCCGAAAAACTGGCGTTTTTTACTGGGCGCGACCAATCCCAATCCCTGACATCGTTCTGGGCACAACAATTCGGCACGCCAAATTATGCGGCCCACGGCGGATTTTGTTCGGTAAACATGGCGGCTGCTGGCATCTACACCATGGGCGGCGCATTCTGGGAATTCGGCCAGCCTGATTGGGAACGGGCCAAAATGTTCATGATCTTTGGCGTGGCCGAGGATCACGATTCCAACCCGATCAAAATAGGCCTGTCCCGTTTGAAAGAACGGGGCGCAAAGATCGTCGGGGTGAACCCCGTGCGATCAGGATATAACGCCATCGCCGATGAATGGGTCGGGATCACGCCCGGCACGGACGGGTTGTTCATCCTGTCATTGATCCGCGAATTGCTGGCGGCGGGCAAAGTGGATTTGAACTATCTGATCCGCTACACCAACGCGCCATATCTGGTGAATTGCGATCCGAATTCCGACGATCATGGCCTGTTTTTATACGATAATGACGGCAAGCCACAGGTTCTGGACCGCACCACGGGAGAACCCCTACCGTTTGACCAGCAGGGTGTGAAACCCGAATTGGCCACAGATTATACCCACAAAGGCACGCTCTACCGCCCCGCTTTCCAACTGATGGCCGAAAAATATCTGGTGGATGATTACGCGCCCGAAAACGTGGCGGAACGCACGGGTGTGAAAGCCGAAACCATCCGCCGCCTCGCCGCTGAACTGGCCCGCACCGCCTTTGAAGAAGAGATCGTGATCAACCAACCGTGGACAGATTTTCGCGGTGAAAAACACGAAACCATGATCGGCCGCCCCGTGGCGTTTCACGCCATGCGCGGGATTTCGGCCCATTCCAACGGGTTCCAGACCTGTCGCGCCCTGCATCTGTTACAAATCCTGCTGGGCAGTGTCGAGGTTCCGGGCGGTTTCCGCTTTAAACCACCCTACCCCAAACCCGTAACAGGCCACCCGCGCCCTCACGCCAAACCCGTTGCAAACAGCCCGCTGAACGGGCCACATCTGGGCTTCCCGCAAGGCCCCGAAGACCTTGCGATCAAGGCGAATGGCACACCTGCGCGGATCGACAAGGCCTTTACATGGGAAAATCCCATGTCGGCCCACGGCATGATGCATATGGTGATTTCCAACGCCCATGCAGGCGATCCCTATAAAATCGACACGCTGTTTATGTATATGGCGAATATGTCGTGGAATTCGTCGATGAACACCCGCGGCGTGATGGATATGCTAACGGATAAGACCGAAGACGGAGAATATGTCATCCCGCGGATCATCTATTCCGACGCCTATTCATCTGAAATGGTGGCGTTTTCCGACCTGATCCTGCCTGACACCACCTACCTTGAACGCCACGATTGTATTTCCCTACTGGACCGCCCCATTTCCGAGGCTGAAGCCATGTGCGACAGCATCCGCTGGCCCGTGGTCGAGCCGGACCGAGATGTGCGCGGGTTCCAGTCCGCCCTGATCCAGCTGGGCGCCAAGATGAAACTGCCCGGTTTTGTAAACGATGATGGCAGCGCAAAGTACCAGGATTACGCGGATTACATCGTCAACCACGAACGCCGCCCCGGAGTTGGACCTTTGGCCGGATGGCGGGGCGAGGACGAAAAAGGATCGGGGCGCGGTGCGCCAAACCCCAAACAAATCGACCGCTATATCGAAAATGGCGGCTTTTATATGGATCACATTCCCGACGAAGCCTTGTTCTATAAACCGTGGAACAAAGCCTATCAGGACTGGGCGGTGGAACGGGGCATATTCGACAAACCCTCCCCCTATACGTTCAACATCTATGTGGAACAGATGCAAAAATTCCGGCTGGCGGCCGAGGGTAAAGGCGAATTGCAGCCCCCCGATCACCTGCGCGACCAGTTGAAAATGGCGATGGACCCGCTGCCCACTTGGTGGCAACCCTTTGAAGAATCTCTTGTGGACGGCGTTGAATATCCGCTGCATGCCCTGACCCAACGCCCAGCCGCCATGTATCATTCATGGGGGTCGCAAAACGCTTGGCTGCGCCAGATCCACGGGCACAATCCGCTGTATGTGTCAGGCGAGGTCTGGGCCGAACACGGCTTTGCCGAGGGCGATTGGGCTTACCTCAAATCCCATCATGGCGAAATTCAGGTGCCGGTGGTGCGCATGGATGCGCTGAACGCCAAAACCGTCTGGACATGGAATGCCATTGGCAAACGCAAAGGGGCCTGGGCTTTGAACGAAGACGCGCCGGAAACCACAAAAGGCTTTCTTCTCAATCACTTAATCCACGAACTTCTACCACCCAAAGGCGACGGACTGCGCTGGTCGAATTCTGATCCGGTCACAGGACAGGCAGCGTGGTATGATCTGCGGGTGAACATCCGCAAAGCCCCGATCCCCGAAAACCTGCAATCCGAGCCGGAACTGCCTGCGCAGAAGTCCCCCGTGGGCACAGGACCAAAAGACATCCGCTACGGGGAAGATTTCTAATGCAGAGCCATACAGTTTCCGGCGGCGGCGGATGCAAAATCCACGTGACCGAGCAAGGCTCCAAAGACGCCCCGACCCTGCTGTTTGTACACGGATGGGCGCAACATAACATCTGCTGGCAGGCACAATCGCCGCTTGCGGAAAACTTTCGGCTGGTTGCCCTTGATCTGCGCGGACACGGCGCATCCGAAACCCCGCCCGAGGTTGCGGATTACACTGATGCAACCCTCTGGGGGAACGATATCTACGCAGTTATCAAAGAGCTGGACCTGAAAAACCCGATCCTTGTGGGCTGGTCTTATGGGGCGCGGGTGATTTCGTCTTATGTGGCCACCCACGGGCAGGATGCCATCGCGGGGATCGTTTTGATTGGCGGGGTCATCGCCATCGGCGCGCACCGCGAACCGTGGATGATGGGCGAAGGCAGTCCCGCTTTGAACAAAGACCTCTATACTTCGGAACAAAGCCGCCTGATTCCCGCCACCGTTAAATTTGTCGATCAATGCACTTTTAAACCGCTCGACCGCGCGGTGTTTGCTACATTGGTCGCGGCAAATATGCTGGTGTCGGCTTTTGTGCGGCGCGCGCTGTTTGCTGGCGATTGGGATTGCCGCCCTGTTTGGCAAGGGTTCGCCAAACCGGCGCTGGTGATCCACGGCACATCCGATGAAATTGTTCTGCCCGCAGTCGGCAAAGCCGCCGCAGAAGCGCTGCCAAATGCCAGTTTGTCGCTTTACGACGAAACCGGACATGCTCCGTTTGCCGAACATCCCGCCCGTTTCAACGCAGAGCTTGCAGACTTTGCGACCAAAACGCTTGGAGTTTCCCTATGACGACCCTTCCACAATCCACCCACAAAAAGCTTGGGCTTGCCATTGATCTGGATATTTGTGTCGGCTGCCATGCCTGTGTGATCAACTGCAAGGAATGGAACAGCTCAAACTATGGCGCGCCTTTATCGGATCAGGATGCTTACGGTGCGAACCCAGTGGGCACTTTCCTGAACCGCATTCACACCTATGAGGTGAAAGCCCCTGAAAAACCGGCCCAAACTGTGCATTTTCCCAAATCCTGCCTGCACTGCGAAGACGCGCCTTGTGTGACGGTTTGCCCAACAGGGGCCAGTTACAAACGGGTTGAGGATGGTATCGTTCTGGTCAATGAAAGTGACTGCATCGGCTGTGGGTTATGCGCTTGGGCCTGTCCTTATGGTGCGCGCGAACTGGATGCCGCCGAGGGTGTGATGAAAAAATGCACCCTTTGTGTGGATCGCATTTACAATGAAAACCTGCCCGAAATCGACCGCGAGCCCGCCTGCGTGCGCACCTGCCCGGCAAATGCGCGCCATTTCGGGGATTTTGCCGATCCGGACAGCGATGTTTCCAAAATGTCAGCGGCCCGTGGCGCGGTGCCTTTGTTCCCCGAACAGGGAACCAAACCGGTCAATCGCTACCTGCCGCCCCGCCCCAAAGCGGATATACAGACAGATGGCGATATTAACATCCTCGCCCCGTTTCTGGACACAACACCGACACCCGCCAAAGGCCTTCTTGGCTGGCTCGACAAAGCACTGGAGTCACTCTGATGCATCCCGCACCATCCGTTATTGTCTTCACTGCGTTTTCCGGCCTTGGCTTTGGTCTGCTGGCCTTTCTGGGGCTGAATGTTCCAGATGTGACCGGGCTGACGGCCTTTGTCTTTTTCTTTATCGGCTATGCTTTGGCGGTCGGCGGTTTGCTGGCGTCTACTTTTCACCTTGGCAATCCGCAACGGGCCATCAAAGCCTTTAGCCAATGGCGCAGCAGCTGGTTATCGCGCGAAGGCGTCTTTGCAGTTCTGGCCCTATGCGTCATGGGGCTTTACGCGGCCTGTCTGATTTTTCTGAACCTCCGTTTGCCGATTCTGGGAATTATCGGATCAATCCTCTGTCTGATTTCTGTTTATTGCACATCAATGATTTACGGACAGTTAAAGACGGTCCCCCGTTGGAACCAACCGCTAACCCCTGTTTTGTTCATGATGTTCACGCTGACAGGCGGGGCCTTGCTGGCGGGGCAAGTCAAACTCGCCGCCGGTTTGATGATCCTGCTATGCGCCGTACAATACGCCCATTGGCTGATCGGTGACAAACGGCTGGCCCAGTCGGGTGCCACGATTGAAACGGCCACCGGACTGGGGCATCTGGGGAAAGTGCGCTTGCTGGAAAGCCCCCACAGCGGAACGAATTACCTGCTCAAAGAAATGGCCCATCAAGTTGGCCGCAAACACGCCGTAAAGCTGCGCACAATCGCGCTGTTGTGCTTGGGCGCACTCCCCTTCGCGCTGCTGGTTTTGACAGCCCCTGGCCACCTGAGCGCCCTTGTGGCGATCCTGTTGCATCTGGTCGGCCTGTTCGCCGCCCGCTGGCTGTTCTTTGCCGAGGCAGAGCACGTGGTAGCATTGTATTACGACCGTCACAAAGCAGCCTAACATCCCCTATAAATTCCGAAACAATCACAGCCCGAAGGTTCCCCGCCTTCGGGCTTTTTCTTTACCTAAAGGCCAAATGTGAAGATTTGATTTACCCACAAAAAAACGCTCTCGGGGGCAGATCCGAGAGCGCCTTTTTTCGTCAGTATCGCACCAGAGCCACGGGACGAGCGTGTTACCTTAGCGAAGCTAGTCATGTGCTGCAGTGCGTTTCTGATGAAACAAGCTGCTCTTAACACAACTGGTGCTGTGCACCTGACTGACCTGGAGGTGGGCGGCTTGCGCCCTGAAGTCGAGAATTGTTATCGCGGATAAATCCTTTGTTTTCTAGCCGCTTTGCGTGAAACGACACATATTCTTCGTGAAATGACCCATGCCTTTTGAAATTCAATTTGGCGCTTCGCGAAATGCACATCCCCCTTTCAGGCAGCCCCTTTCACGAAGCGTCATATGACCACCTTGGAGTCACCACACCCCCGACACGGGTCTGACACATTTCTGCCTGATTCCAGCCGTATCAGGGTGCAATTCACGAAAACCCGTTAAAAATAAGGCTGTGCAATGAACATCAACATCATCTTCTCCGGTCGGGACAGAAACGTGCTGCACGCCCTGCCCGCTGTGATGTGGCTGGCAAGCTGTTTGTATACGGTGTTGATCGTTTTGAACGCCCTGCCCCCGATGTTATCGTCCCAATCACCTGTTTCCCTTAAAAATATAGCCGTTATCCTGATGTGCATTCTGATTATGTACCCTGTGTATCGTTTGGGGTTCATGGCGATCACGCGGCTTTACCCCGACAGTCCTGTCGTCAAAAGAATCGCTGTTTTATCGCTGATTTGTGTGGGGATCGGGGCTTTGGCCCTTGGTGGGGCAATGGTTGCGGCGGATGTATCCGGCAGCGCCCTAAGCCGTGCCGATCTGCGCTGGTATCTTTTAAACCTTTTGGTGGGCATTTTCCTGATGCCAGTGTTTTTCTTTATTATCAGGGGCAGTAACATTGTGCGTGATCAGTTGACCCATGGGGGGGGATCCCAAGCCGCCCGCATGATCCTGCGCAAGTTGGGACCGGATGCGGGTCATAAACTGGTGCGCATGCAAAGTGCTGACCACTATGTTGAGGTTCACACCGAAAAAGGCCCCAAATTGCTGTTGATGCGGCTATCCGACGCCACCCAGATGCTTGAAAGTTTTGACGGATCACAAGTGCATCGGTCCCATTGGGTGAATTACAGTGAAGTTGCAGGCGTGATCAAACGGGACCGCAAAGTCTGGTTGCGTATGTCAGACGGCGCCGAAGTCCCAGTATCCCGCAGTTTTCGCCCTGAATTACGCGCAGCGGGCATGATTTAACGCAGCCCCCCTGCGACTAAAGGAACATCACCAGCACGATGATGCTAAGCACCACAAACCCGATTCCCGTCAATTCACGCGGGGTGCTGGTTTCTTTGAAAAACAAATAAGACGCCAGAAACGAAAAGATCAGTTCCACCTGCCCCAGCGCCTTTACATAGGCGGCATTTTGCAAGGTGAAGGCGGTAAACCACCCGAGTGATCCGATCATCCCTGACAGACCTACAAGTGCAGTAATCCGCCAATGGTGCAAAACTTTGGTGATCTCGCCAGCTTCGCGCAGGGACAGCCACACAGCCATAATTACGGTCTGAAATGTGGTAACACACATTAAGGTAAAAACCGAGCGCAGCAAAAAATACCCATCCCCCAGCGACAAAGATGCGCCGCGATAGCCGATGGCGGACACCCCGAACAACGCCCCCGAAGCCAGACCGATACCCGCCGCCCGATTGAAATAGCGCCGCCAGCCCCCCAAACCCTTGCTGTCAGGCGGGTCGGACAACAGGATCACCCCCACCAAGCCGATGACTATGGCCAGCAAACCATAGCCCGAAATCCCCTCGCCCAGCACGATGGCGCCGATCAGGGCGGTCTGGATGGTCTCGGTCTTTTTGAATGTGATGCCCACGGCAAAGTTGCGTTGGGAAAACAGCGCGACGACCAGCATGGTTGCCAGAATTTGCGCGATGCCGCCAAAGCCTGCGAACAGGAAGAACCGAGGCGACACTTGCGGCATGTCCCAGCCGTTGACCCGCGTCAAGACAACCAACAGAAGCGCCGCCAAAGGGGCTGCAAACAGGAACCGCGCGAAAGTTGCGCCCGCTGTGCTAAGCCCCGTGGCCTTTAGATGTTTTTGCAGCATAAAGCGCAGGTTTTGACTGAACGCCGCGCCGATTGAGATGGGAATCCAAAGCTCCATAAGACATGCCTTTCGCTTTGGCCTTTAAAAGCACGGCACATCCCCAAGGTCGAGCGGGTTTTATCAAATCCTGTCGGCGATCTGGCGCAAGCCCGAAAAAACAGGCCGCGCCAGATCGCTTGGGAGCCTAAGCCCCCTATTTCTTGGCGGTTTTGCCTTCCAGCGCGTCCAGACGGGCGGATAGGGCTGCGTTTTCTTCACGGGCTTTTTGCGCCATCAGACGCACCGCGTCGAATTCTTCACGGCTGACAAAATCACGATCCGCAAGCCAGCGGTCCATCCAGCTTTTCATGGCTGTTTCGGCCTCGGTCTTGGCGCCTTGGGCCACGCCCATAGCGTTGGTCATCACTTGGCTTAGGTCTTCGAACAGTTTGTTACGGGTCTGCATGGCGGCCCCCTTATCATTGCTGTAGTTCCCCGTTATATGGGGTTCAAACGGGCAAATGCAAAGCCCCAAGTGCATAACGCGACCCTTCGCCCCGATCGGGCTGGCATAAAGGCAATTCCATGATAGCAGCAATCCCATTTCCCGACATTGATCCGGTGTTGTTTTCCTTTGATATTCTGGGCTTTACCTTAGCGATCCGCTGGTATGCGCTGGCCTATATCGCGGGGTTCCTGCTGGCTTGGGGCTGGGCCAACCGCGCAATCCGGCGCACGTCCTTGTGGCCCAACGATCAAGCCCCGATGACCACCAAACACACAGAGGATTTCCTGACCTGGGCGATCTTGGGCGTGATCATCGGCGGGCGGTTGGGCTATGTGCTGTTCTATTCCAATGGCGCCTATCTGGATGATCCAGCCATGATCTACCGCGTCTGGGAGGGCGGCATGTCCTTTCACGGCGGTTTTGCGGGCGTGATTGTCGCCACCATTTTATTCGCGCGGAAATACAAAATCCCCATGATGTCCCTTGGGGATATTCTGGCCTTGGGCGTGCCCATCGGGCTTGGCCTTGGCCGCGTCGCCAATTTTATAAACGCTGAACTTTGGGGCCGCCCCACCGATGTGCCTTGGGGCGTGGTCTTTCCCGATGCGCCCGACTGCCCGCTGACATGGATCGAGCCGGTTTGCGCCCGCCATCCCTCACAGCTCTATGAGGCATTCCTAGAGGGTGTGGTCCTGTTCATTCTGCTGGGGAATCTGGCCTATCGTCGGGGCTGGTTAAAAACACCGGGCGCCATCACCGCGCTGTTTTTTGCGGGCTATGGCCTGTCCCGCTTTGTGGTGGAATTCTTTCGCCAAGGGGATTCCCAATTCACCGATTTCTCTAACCCTTGGGGCCATATCCTGCGCTTTGGCCAAAACCCTGACAGTCTGGGCCTGACCATGGGGCAAGTGTTATCCCTGCCAATGATCGCGATCGGTCTGGCCTTGCTGTTTTATGTGCGCCGCAAATGACCCCACTGCACGATATATTACTACGCCAGATCGGGCGGCTGGGTCCGATGAGCATTTCAGAGTTCATGACCCAATGCCTGTATCACCCCGAACACGGCTATTACACGCAAGCCAAACCGCTGGGCCGCGCGGGGGATTTCATCACCGCGCCTGAAATCAGCCAGATGTTTGGTGAAATGATCGGCCTGTGTCTGGCACAGAACTGGCTGGATCAGGGCGCACCGGAGCGGTTTTGTCTGGCAGAACTTGGTCCGGGATCAGGCCAATTGATGGCCGACATCCTGCGCGCCACAAAATCAGTTCCCGGTTTTCACGCAGCTGCACAGCTTTACCTGTGCGAGGTGAACCCCCATCTTAAGGCGCAGCAAGCCGAACGACTTGCCAGCTTTGCCCCCCACTGGATCGCCAGCACGACCGACCTGCCTGCCCTGCCCCTGTTTCTGGTGGCAAATGAATTTTTGGACTGCCTACCCATCAACCAGTTCATCGCAACTGACAGTGGTTGGGACGAACAGATCGTCGCCAGTCATGAAGGCCAGCTTTGTTTTGCCCGTCGCGCAGCGGGGGCCGTGGAAAGCGAACTGCCCAAAGACGCCACAACCGGCACAGTGATCGAGCTGTGTCCTGCGGCCAACGCCATTGTCCAAGACATTGCGACCAGTATCACCCGCCACGGCGGGCTGGCCCTGATCTGTGATTACGGGGACACAGGGGGCGGCGACACATTGCAAGCGATCCGCGCCCATGAAAAGATGGACCCGCTAGATCATGTGGGGCAGGCAGACCTGACCGCCCATGTGAATTTCGCAGCCTTAAAAGACGCGCTGGTTAATGTGCAAACAGCAGGACCAACCCCCCAAGGCGCGTTTCTGGAACGGCTCGGGATTACCACCCGTGCCCAAACGCTGGCGCAAAACCTGTCAGGCGCGGCTTTGGAAAATCACATCACGGCCCATCATCGCTTGACGCACCCCGATGAAATGGGTGAGTTGTTTAAAGTAATGGCAATCCTGCCCCGCGACGGGGTGGCCCCTGCTGGATTTATCTAATGACACTGGAAATTCTGACATCTGACACTTTGGCCCCTGTACGGCATGGTTTTTTCACCCGCAGCGGTGGGGCATCCTCGGGGATTTTCAGCGGGTTGAACTGTGGACTTGGGTCCAGCGACCAGCGCGAAGTGGTGACGATGAACCGAAAAATGGTGGCGAAATCTATGGGCACCACGGCAGAGCTGATGGCTGGGGTTCACCAGATCCATTCCGCCAAAGTACAGATCGCCACAGCAGAAAATGCCGCCGAGCGACCCGAGGCGGATGCCCTGGTGACCCGTACCAAAGGCGTGGCACTTTCTGTGCTGGCTGCCGATTGCGCCCCGATTCTGTTTGCAGATGCACAAGCTGGTGTTATTGGCGCGGCCCATTCCGGCTGGAAAGGCGCGGTTGGCGGGGTGATTTCCCAAACTGTCGACGCCATGGTTACCCTTGGTGCAACCCGCAGCCATATCAAAGCCTGCATCGGCCCCTGCATCAGCCAGCGCAGCTATGAGGTCGGGCCCGAGTTTTTTGAACAGTTCCGCGATGAAGACCCAGAATTCACCCGATTCTTTGCCCAAGGCACAGATCACCACTTTTTATTCGACCTGCCCGGTTTCTGCCTGCACCAGCTGCGTGAAACAGGTCTGGCGGATGCCCATTGGATCGGTCATTGCACCTATTTGGATGAAAGCCGGTTTTATTCCTATCGTCGCGCCACCCATCGCAAAGAAGCGGATTACGGTCGGTTGATTTCAGCCATCATATTGTAGCCAAATTGGAAACAATGTGGCTGAGACGTGCCGCCTTTTGACATATTTAGCGGCCGCAATGGCAGACCAATAAGTCAATTAGTTGTTATAATTCAACGCACTACAGCACAATCCTACCAATGCCACATTTCTATTAAAGATTTTCGAAGATTTCACAAAACCACCTTTTTCCTGCGCATTTTGCGGCGCAATCCCTCGGTAGAACAGACTTAACGAAACGCAAACACCTACCGGAGTTGAGCACATGAAAAAGAACAATCGCTGGATGAAATGGGTTCTTAAAGAATCCGCTGCAATGTCCCAAAAAGAACAGTTGAAAGCAGCCAGCTAAATCGCGCCCCATGCTTTCGCGTCAAAATCGCGCTGCGCGCGTCGGTGGTCACACCGTTTTATAGAATTCCTCAGGAATACGGTGCACGTTCCCCCTGAAACAAACCCCTGCCATTCATGGCGGGGGTTTTCTTTTGGCTGGCTCGACAGACAGTTTTTGCGTCGCAGCTATGGCAGGTGGCCTTAATCGTCGATGGCGCGGGCTTCCAAAACGCTGAACGGCACGCCTGGCATGTCTTTGGCGCCGCGGATCACCAAAGAGGTCTTCACACTTGCCACATTTTCAGCGGCGGTCAGGTGATTGGTCAAAAAGGTCTGGAATGTGGTCAGATCAGGCGCGACACATTTCAAAATGAAATCAATTTCGCCATTCAACATATGACATTCGCGCACCAAAGGCCAATCGCGGCATTGGGTTTCAAAAGCGCTCAGGTCTACCTCGGCTTGGGAATGTAGGCCGACCATGGCGAAAACCTTCACCTCGAATCCCAATTCGCGCGCATCCACATCGGCGTGATAGCCGCGAATAAGCCCGCTTTCTTCCAAGGTACGCACCCGGCGCAAACAAGGGGGCGCGGAAATCCCGACACGTTTGGCCAGTTCCACATTGGTCATCCGACCGTCGCCTTGCAGCTCGGCCAGAATCTTTCGATCAATGGGGTCCAGTTTGATTGTTGGCATAATATCTCCACAGCCGTCGCGGCAAATTACGCAGAACGGCCCAGCTGCGCAATAATATTTCGCAACAGCGCAATATTATTTCCTAAGCACGGCCATAGACCAGTCTTGACCCAGTCGCAACAGCGTGAAAATCCCTGCCTTTCCCTTCGCCCCGCGCGACCGTATATAAGGCGAAACCAATTATACCGACCGGAGAATCCTCATGTCTGATACCCGCCACACCCGCCTGTTGATCATCGGCTCTGGCCCAGCGGGATATACCGCTGGCGTTTATGGCGCACGTGCCATGGTTGAACCCCTTTTGGTGCAGGGCATTGAACCGGGTGGCCAGCTGACCACCACAACCGAGGTGGAAAACTGGCCCGGTGACACCGAAGTTCAAGGCCCGGATCTGATGATCCGCATGGAAGCCCACGCCAAAGCGATGGGCTGTGAAATCGTCGGCGACATTATTACCGATCTGGATCTGTCCAAACGCCCCTTCACCGCGAACGGTGACAGCGGCACCACCTACACGGCGGATGCGGTTATTCTGGCAACAGGCGCACGGGCCAAATGGCTGGGTCTGGAAACCGAAGATAAATTCAAAGGCTTTGGCGTTTCCGCCTGCGCTACCTGTGACGGTTTTTTTTACCGCGGACAGGAAATCGTTGTGATCGGCGGCGGCAATACTGCGGTCGAAGAAGCGCTGTTCCTGACCAACTTTGCCTCTAAAGTGACGCTGATCCACCGCCGCGATACATTGCGGGCGGAAAAAATCCTGATCGACCGTCTGGAAAAGAACCCCAAGATCGAGCCTTTGTGGTTCCATGAACTGGACGAAGTCATCGGCACCGATACCCCGCTGGGCGTAGAAGGTGTAAAGGTGAAGCACACCAAAACTGGCGAAATTACAGAAATCCCGTGCAAAGGTGTGTTTGTCGCCATTGGCCACGCCCCTGCCAGCGAATTGGTCAAAGACCAGCTGGAAACCCATATGGGCGGCTATGTGAAAACCAAACCCGACAGCACAGCCACATCCATCCCGGGCGTATTTGCTGCAGGCGATCTGACGGATCACCAATACCGCCAAGCGGTCACCTCTGCGGGAATGGGCTGTATGGCAGCGCTAGAGGCGGAACGGTTTCTGGCTGAAAACGAATAGCACCTGCGCGTACCCATAAGTGCGAAGCAGACAACAAAACACACTAGCCCCGACGGATCATCGTCGGGGCTTTTTCGTAAGTTCTGTATACGGCGTGATCATCGCGCCCCATAAAATGCCGTTTTTCGCTCACCCAAGAAAAAATGCTTTGTCCATTTGAAGAACTATGCGATGCGTTCACGCGTGAACACACTTTGATTCGCAGGTATGGACGTTGCAGACAGCAAAACCCAATCACGATGAAGAAGATCAGCTTTTCCGCCTGTTGCGCCAGCTTGATCTTGCTTCCGATGCCTCGCAGCGCGCGCTTGCCGCTGCGATCGGGGTGTCTTTGGGTCGCCTGAACGCCCTATTGAAATCCGCGACGGATGCAAAGCTGGTCAAGATCAGCAACCGCAAAGGCGCAGACAATCGTCAGCGCTTCACCTATTCGCTCACCTCTCGGGGTTGCGCGGAGAAAATCCACCTCACCGACAGATTTCTGGCACGTAAATTCGCCGAATATGACGCGTTACATGCCGAATTGACCGGAACCACCAGTACTTTGGTTCCATTAAAACACAGGACTATAATGATGGAAAACAATCTCGCCCCTATAACCGAGCTGTACGTGTCTTACGACAGCGCCGAAAAGATGAAATTCGAAGCAGCGCAATTGCCGTCTTGGGATCTGACAGCACGTCAGGTGTGCGATCTTGAACTGTTGATGAATGGCGGCTTCAACCCGTTAAAAGGCTTCATGTCTCAAGCCGATTACGAAGGCGTTGTGGACAATATGCGTATGGCTGACGGCGCGTTGTGGCCCATGCCGATCACGCTTGATGTGCCTAAATCTTTCGCTGAAGGTATTGAAATCGGTCAGGATATCGCCCTGCGCGACCCTGAAGGCGTTATTCTGGCGGTTATGTCGGTTACCGACAACTGGACCCCGAACAAAGCCCATGAAGCCGAGAAAGTTTTCGGTGCGGATGACAGCGCCCACCCTGCAGTGAACTACCTGCACAACACAGCTGGCGACGTATACTTGGGCGGCCCGATCATCGGCATCCAGCAGCCCATGCACTATGACTTCCGCGCACGCCGCAACACGCCAAACGAATTGCGCGCCTATTTCCGCAAAATGGGCTGGCGCAAAGTGGTTGCTTTCCAAACCCGTAACCCGCTGCACCGTGCCCATCAGGAACTGACCTTCCGCGCCGCCAAAGAGGCACAGGCCAACCTGTTGATCCACCCCGTTGTCGGCCTGACCAAACCCGGCGACATCGACCACTTCACTCGCGTGCGCTGCTATGAGGCGGTTTTGGACCAATACCCAGCCTCCACAACATCTATGTCCCTGCTCAACCTTGCCATGCGCATGGCTGGCCCGCGGGAAGCTGTTTGGCACGGTCTGATCCGCAAAAACCACGGCTGCACCCACTTTATCGTTGGTCGCGACCATGCTGGCCCCGGCAGCAACAGCCAAGGCGAAGATTTCTACGGCCCCTATGATGCGCAGGATCTGTTCCGCACCCACGAAGACGAAATGGGCATTAAAATGGTCGATTTCAAACACATGGTCTATGTGCAGGATCGCGCCCAATACGAACCAAACGACGAAATCGAAGACCGTGACAACGTTACAATCCTGAATATCTCAGGCACAGAATTGCGTCGTCGTCTATCCGAAGGTCTGGAAATCCCAGAGTGGTTCTCCTTCCCGGCTGTTGTGAATGAACTGCGCCGCACGCGGCCACCACGGGCCAAACAAGGCTTTACTGTGTTCTTCACCGGCTTCTCTGGTTCTGGCAAATCCACTATCGCCAATGCTTTGATGGTGAAACTGATGGAAATGGGCGGCCGCCCGACAACCCTGCTGGACGGCGATCTGGTACGTAAAAACCTGTCCTCAGAGCTGGGCTTTTCCAAAGAGCACCGCGATCTAAACATCCGTCGCATCGGCTATGTGGCATCAGAGATCACCAAAAACGGTGGTATCGCAATCTGTGCGCCAATCGCGCCTTATGCCACCACACGGCGCGCGGTTCGTGAAGAGATCGAACAGTTTGGTGCCTTCCTTGAAGTCCACGTAGCCACGTCAATCGAAGAATGTGAACGGCGGGATCGCAAAGGTCTGTACAAACTGGCCCGTGAAGGAAAAATCAAAGAATTCACAGGTATTTCAGACCCTTATGACGTTCCAGAAAACCCGGAACTGCGGATCGAAACAGAAAGCTCCGATGTGGACAACTGCGCGCATCAGGTTCTGCTGAAGTTGGAAAGCATGGGCTTGATCGGCGCTTAATCGTCCTCTGATCCCTTCAAAACATCCATTGTAAAAACCCGGCCACTGCGCCGGGTTTTTCTTTTTCCACCGCCTAAATACCATACCGTTTTATTCAAATTTTCGACACATTGTCCTCCTAGCTTACCCCTAAGTCAGGGGCCACTGTCGCGCCCCACGTTTAAGAGTATCGGAGTAATAAGTATGTCAATCGACCACGAACGGGAACTATCCCCCCTTTCAGCGCCCTGCCGCACCCGCGCTGAATTCCCACCCGTTCGCAAGGAATTCGACGAAAACCCGCAGCATCAGCCAAACCTGATAGAACGGCTAAGCGCACCGGTTTTTAAGAAAATTGTGACCTATTTTCGAGAGATGACAGGCAGATCCCAAGCGGTTGATTTCATGCCTGAAAGCGCAAAATCTGCATCGACAGGGGCATTTGAAACCCAGTACTTTGGAAAATAACCGAACCCGGAAAACACCCGTTCAGATCAAGCACGGCTCGGGCTCGGTTCTCGGGCTTTTCGGTTCATCGCAGGGTGGACCGTAGCCCACCCGCATTGTTTGTGTGTTAGTGCACGCTGACAGGCGCAAACTCGTTTGTGCGGGCCAGCGCAAAGGCGATGTCACGGTCTTTGGCAAGGGCCAGCCGCTCTCCGTTTTCCGAATGGATCGCATAAATATGCTCATCCCCGTTCAACTGCTCTTGCAGATCATCGGGCAGTTCGGAAAATTCGACAGAGCGTACATAGACCGTGCGATCTTCAAACTTAATCGGAAAGTTAAATTCAACGTCCATGATAGGGCTCCTATTTATTGTTAATTTCGATGGTTTGCACCACCGTATCGGGAATAGATCGGCGCAAATCCACATGCAGCAGACCGTTCTCCATTGACGCACCCGCCACCTCGACCCCTTCGGCCAGCACGAATGAGCGTTGGAACTGTCGGGCCGCAATGCCGCGGTGCAGGAATACCCGACCGTCGTTGTCATCCACCTGACGGCCACGGATCACCAGCTGCGCATTCTCCAGCGTAATCGCTAGGTCTTCTTCACGAAAACCGGCAACCGCTAGGGTTATGCGGTAGGAATCATCGGCACTTTGTTCGATGTTGTATGGAGGATAGCCTTCATTCCCGGATTTTGCCGTGCGTTCGACCAGCCTGTCCAGCTGTTCAAACCCCAGCAAAAAGGGGTGTGAGGCAAAAGAAATCTTCGTCATCTTATAAGCCCTTTTCTGTTAAGCGACTTTCTTCGGGCCCCAAAAGCGGCGACCCTGTAAAGAATATGGGGTGGCAGTGGTAGATTCTCAAGAACTTATTGAAACGACAGGCTGTTAACTCTATTCGGATCACGCTAATATGATGGGAATGGCACAAATGGACAGCACCTGACCCCTATGACAGCTTCTCCGCAAATGGATCGTACCGAGGTACTGCTGGTCAGACTGGCAACCCTGAAGCAAGAGCACCGCGATCTGGATGAGGCCATCCACGCGCTGCACGAAAAAGGCAAAGGCGACGCTTTGACCCTGCAACGGCTCAAGCGGCAAAAACTGATGCTCAAGGATGAAATCATCCGTTTAGAAGACGAAATCACCCCTGACATTATTGCCTAGCCCTGCATTTTGCATATAGTGCCCCCTTCTTTCTAATACAGTCTAATACAGGCGGACCCCCCAATGACACAGGTTAAAGTCGGCATCGTAATGGGCAGCCAATCGGATTGGCCCACAATGAAGCACGCAGCCGATATTCTGGACGAACTTGGCGTGGCGTATGAGGCAAAGATCGTCTCGGCCCACCGCACACCGGATCGGTTGTGGTCATATGGCAAAGGCGCAGTGGATCGCGGTTTACAGGTGATTATTGCTGGCGCTGGCGGTGCGGCCCATTTGCCAGGCATGTTGTCGTCCAAAACCCGCGTGCCTGTATTGGGTGTGCCGGTTCAGACCAAGGCTTTGTCTGGTGTGGACAGTCTGTATTCCATCGTCCAGATGCCCAAGGGTTTTCCTGTGGGCACAATGGCAATCGGTGCAGCGGGGGCGGCCAATGCGGGGTTGATGGCTGCGGCGATTCTGGCCAATACAGACGCTGATCTTGCCGCCAAACTAGACAGTTGGCGCACAGCCTTAAGCGACTCTATTCCGGAAGAACCTGTTGATGAGTAATCCCCTACAAACTGGCGCGACGATTGGTATTTTGGGCGGTGGACAACTGGGGCGGATGCTGTCGGTTGCGGCGTCTCGGCTGGGGTTCAAAACCCATATTTTTGAACTGGGGGCCAACCCGCCTGCGGGCCATGTGGCGGATCAGGTGACGACGGCCCCCTATGACGATCTGGATGCCCTACGCGCCTTTGCGCAATCGGTGGATGTGGTCACCTATGAATTTGAAAACATTCCAGCGGATGCCTTGGATGCAATCGAGGAATTGCGCCCCGTAATGCCCAACCGCCGCGCCCTAGCCACGTCGCAAGACCGCATCGTGGAAAAAGATTTCCTGACATCCTTGGGACTGAAATGTGCACCCTACGCCAATGTAGAAACCGCTGATGACCTTATTGCAGCAGTGGCCGCAGTTGGTGTGCCATCCATCCTGAAAACCCGTCGGTTTGGTTATGACGGCAAAGGTCAGGTGCGCTTGAAAGACAGCACAAACCCAACATCCGCATGGCAAGAATTGGGTGAAACACCCTCAGTTCTTGAAGGTTTCATTGAATTCAGCCATGAAGTATCCGTCATCGGCGCACGTTCCCAAGACGGCGCAGTTGTCTGCTTTGATCCCGGCGAAAACGTCCACACAGATGGTATTTTGCACACAACCACCCTACCCGCCCACCTGAACCGCAGCCAGCATACGGACGCAATTATTCTGACGGGGCAAATCCTGAATGCGCTGGATTATGTGGGGGTCATGGGGGTCGAACTGTTTGTCACACCGCAAGGCTTGATCGTCAATGAAATCGCACCGCGTGTGCATAACTCCGGCCACTGGACCCAAAACGGCTGTGTGATCGACCAGTTCGAACAACACATCCGCGCCATTGCGGGTTGGCCCCTTGGGGACGGCAAGCGCCATTCCAATGTAGTCATGACCAACCTGATCGGCGCGGCCGTCAACGACGTTGCAGCCCTGTCACAGGATTCCAGCGTCGGCCTGCATCTTTATGGTAAGGCCGAGGCCAAGGCAGGCCGTAAAATGGGCCATGTAAACAAGATTATGGGTCCCGCTTGAACGCCCCGAATTTCAGGAAATATTCCACCTGATCGTAAACCTTGGGATTGTTCATCATAAACGTGTGGGTGACGGGCAACACAATGTGATCCGCCATCCCTTCGACTTTGGTGCTTTCAACGCTAACTTTGCCATCGTTGGCCCCGTCAAAAAGGGTGGAAAACAGCGGGTTCACCGACTGATCCCCCGCAATCACCCCCAGTGAAAAATGTACAGGCCCCAGCTTGGACGGCAGACTATCCGGCCCCGTTCCCAGTTGCAGCCCCGCAATACCGTTCCAGAACTCAAAGCCCGGCACATCATTCAATTGATCCACCACAGGCGAGCCGTGATTGGGTGGGGCCAGCATCACCGTATGGCCTAATCTGGCAGGGGTTTGTGACACCCGCTCCATGTAGTAGCGCAGCAAAATCCCGCCCATGGAATGGGTCACGAAATGCACTTTTTCCGAATCCCGACAACTGTGCAACGCTTCAGGTATGGCGCGGTCGGCCAGATCCTCTATCGTGGCTTCTTTTGAGGGATAATCAATGTTTACAACGTGATAACCTGCCCTCTTCAACCGCCACTCCATTAAAAATAACGAGTTGGCGCTGCGGGCCAGCCCATGCAGCAACACCACACATTCTCCGGCGCGCGCGGCAGGTGCAATGAAGGTGGCCATTCCAAAAATCCAGACTGTAATTAGGGTTGATTTCATAGTTTAGGATAAAAACCTGTAGACAGGTTTTGTCAAGAAAGCGGGCTGGTTATCGGCGATTTGCAGCAAGCAGAGACACGGCAATCCCGCCCAAAACCAATGCTGCGGCGATGGCAAATTCAAGGGTCAACGGTTCTGCCAACAGCAGCGCACCAGCACCCGCTGCAATGATTGGCACACTCAACTGCGCCACCGCTGCCGTGGCCGTGGCCAAACGGGGCAGCACCCAATACCACAAGGCATAGCCCAAAGCCGAGGTAACCGCGCCTGACAGCACAGCCAGACCTACACCGGCGCCAGTCAACTGCACCGCTGGCACCACCCCCAATGCCAGCAGTCCGAAAGGCAAGGCCAGTACAAAATTCGCCGCCGTAGCCCCCAACGGATCGGCTGTTTTCTGGCCAATCAACGAATAGACACCCCAGCCCACAGCGGCGATTCCCATCAGGCCCGCACTAACAAGATCAGGCGCTGTGGCGGATGGTGCTAAAAGATAAATCAGCCCTGCAAAAGCTATGGCTGCCCCCAACCACTGCATCGCTTTCGGGGATTTCCCCCCCAGAACCGCGCCCGCAAACATGGTGATCTGTACGCCGCCAAACAGGATCAACGCCCCCGTCCCCGCATCAAGCGCGACATACGCAAAGGAAAACCCCAGCATATAGGCCGCAAGCCCCAATACAGCGCCTCCCCGTGCCGGGGCGAAAAACTGTGACAGCCCGCTGCGGCGCAAAGCCACCAACCCCAAAAGAACCGCCGCGCCCGCGCCCAATCGGATCAAGGCAAAACTGCCCGGATCAATCAAATCCCCTGCCAGCCCCATCCGGTTCAATACCGAATTGGCCGCAAAGGCGATCATGGTCAGAGTGGTCAGAAGGAAAAGCTGCATGGGCTTTGAAAACCAGAGAATGACCGCTGCCACAACACAAAAGCAGTTCCATACACGGGAAAGTCACCGCAGGCGCGGCAACTATGCAAAAAAGCCCCGCAATCGCTTGCGAGGCTTTGAAAACGTTGAACGTTTGTTTGGAATGTGTCGAACCGTTTTGGCCCAAGGGCCAAAACCGGTTCCAGCGTCCGCGCTATGGTCTGGCGACCAATGCGCTTTTGCTATCCCTTCGCGAATGCGAAGTGATTACATCATGCCGCCCATGCCGCCCATTCCGCCCATGTCTGGCATGCCGCCACCGGCTGCGCCATCTTTGGAAGGTTTGTCAGCAACCATTGCTTCGGTTGTGATCAGCAGGCCAGCGATAGAAGCTGCGTCTTGCAGTGCTGTACGCACAACTTTAGCAGGGTCGATCACGCCGAATTTGAACATGTCGCCATATTCTTCGGATTGTGCGTTAAAGCCGAATGTTGCGTCTTCGCTTTCGCGGATTTTGCCAGCAACAACCGCGCCGTCAACACCAGCGTTTTCGGCGATCTGACGCAAAGGTGCCTCAAGTGCGCGACGCACAATAGAGATACCAGCGGACTGATCAGGGTTTGCACCCTCAAGACCGTTCAGACCTTTTGCAGCCTGTACCAGTGCAACACCACCACCGACAACAACACCTTCTTGTACGGCCGCACGGGTCGCATTCAGGGCATCGTCAACGCGGTCTTTGCGTTCTTTAACTTCAACTTCTGTGGACCCACCAACGCGGATAACAGCAACACCACCAGCCAGTTTGGCCAGACGCTCTTGCAGTTTTTCTTTGTCGTAGTCGGAAGTTGTTTCTTCGATTTGGCCACGGATCTGTGCAACACGTGCTTCGATCTCTGCTTTTTCGCCGGACCCGTCGATGATTGTTGTTTCATCTTTGGTGATTTGGACTTTCTTGGCTGTGCCAAGCATTTCCATACCAACGTTTTCCAGTTTCATGCCCAGATCTTCGGAAATCACCTGACCACCGGTCAGAACAGCGATGTCTTGCAGCATGGCTTTGCGGCGATCGCCGAAACCAGGTGCTTTAACAGCTGCGATTTTCAGACCGCCGCGCAGTTTGTTCACAACCAGAGTTGCCAGGGCTTCGCCCTCAACATCTTCAGCAATGATCAACAAAGGTTTGCCGGACTGGATAACAGTTTCCAGCAGCGGAACCATTGGCTGAAGCGAAGACAGTTTCTTCTCGTGCAACAGGATCAGAACATCTTCCAACTCTGTAGTCATTTTTTCCGGGTTGGTCACGAAATACGGTGACAGGTAACCACGGTCAAACTGCATGCCTTCAACAACATCGGTTTCTGTTTCCAGACCTTTGTTCTCTTCGACTGTGATGACGCCTTCGTTGCCAACACGCTGCATGGCATCAGCGATCTGACGACCGATTTCGGTTTCGCCATTCGCAGAGATCGTGCCGACCTGCGCAACTTCTGCACTGTCGTTTACCGGGCGAGACATCGCTTTGATGGCTTCAACAACGGTCGTCACAGCTGTGTCGATACCGCGTTTCAGGTCCATCGGGTTCATGCCAGCGGCAACCGATTTCATGCCTTCTTTAACGATGGCTTGGGCCAGAACAGTCGCGGTTGTTGTACCGTCGCCTGCTGTGTCATTGGTCCGGGAAGCAACTTCCTTAACCATTTGTGCGCCCATGTTTTCGAACTTGTCTTCAAGTTCGATTTCTTTGGCAACGGAAACACCGTCTTTGGTGATGCGTGGTGCGCCAAAGGATTTGTCGAGGACAACGTTACGGCCTTTGGGGCCCAGCGTTACCTTTACAGCATCGGCCAGAACATTAACGCCTTTAAGCATTCTGTTCCGTGCGTCGGTGCCGAATTTTACGTCTTTTGCAGCCATTGTAGCTTGCTCCTATTCGTAAGGTTTCGTGGTCAGCTTAAGAAAGAACGCCGAGAACGTCGGATTCTTTCATCATCAACAGGTCTTCGCCGTCGACGGATACTTCGGTGCCGGACCATTTGCCGAACAACACTTTATCGCCAACGCTTACAGCCATTGGGATAAGTTCGCCGCTGTCTTTGCGCGCGCCTTCGCCTACAGCGATGATTTCGCCTTCAGCCGGTTTCTCTTTTGCGGAATCCGGGATGATCAGACCGCCTGCGGTTTTTTCGTCGCCTTCAAGGCGGCGAACCAGTACACGGTCGTGCAAAGGTTTGAGTGCCATGGAGAGTGCTCCTTAACTCTTGGTTCAATTTAACGGGAGGCCTATGTGCATTAGCACTCGCCCCCCGTGAGTGCTAACAGCGCATTACTTAGGAAGATCACGGCGCAGAGTCAACATTTGCAAGATAAAAAACCGCTCGTATTTTTTGGCACATTCTGAACAGCGATTTCACGCGCTAAATTCCGATGTGAACCGCCCCGCCAACAGCGCAGAGTTGTTGCATTGGGTTAGACAGATTTCAAGGGCGTACTTAGGTCTCTTTCGCACGATAACAACCTGTATTTTATAAAAATTATACAGCCAACCCGTGGCAGAATACCTTTGCAATCCACCACACCGGCCTGACTTTTGCTGATCCCCAGTCCCTTGCTGCGCAGATTGGCGAAATCGTAAAATCCTGCTCTGCTGCCTGCAATAATACAACTGCCAAAAGCCCCTCTTCACCATAAGATCAAGACTGCTACACGGGATAAAACCTGCTGGCTTGAATCATCTGCCAAAGAAACTTCCGCTGTAACCAGCGCTCTGCCACATCCATAGCCCCAAAGACCTGCTGAAATCCGGCAAACCCTGCATTAAACGCCCGAAATTGGCGCAAAAGGCTTTTGATTTAACGGGGTCTATGCCAAAAGAGGGGTAATAAGGCCATAAAATGAAGGTCGGGGGACAATAGATGTCAAAACTGGTTAAATCAGCGCTCGGAGGCGTATCTGCGCTGGTTGTTACGGCAGGAGTTGCCAGCGGACAGGCCACGCCAGCTTTGAACCTTTACGGCAACAGCGGCTTGATTGATATGCCAAGCGCGGAACCCCAGCCCGACGCACAGGTGACAGGCACGATTTCAGGGTCAAAATCCGATCGTAAAGTCACCCTCGCCTTTCAACTAACACGCCGCTTGTCCGCCTCGTTCCGCTACTCCGAATTGAACGACTGGACCATTGCAGGCGCTGACAATGACCGTGGCTTTGACTTGCAATTCCAACTGCTTGAAGAAACCGACATGCTTCCCGGTGTTGCTATCGGTCTGCGTGATTTCATGGGCCAAGGGGCTTATGGCGCGGAATATCTGGTGGCGACCAAAGCAGTGCACCCCAAATTGCGCCTGACGGCGGGTCTGGGCTGGGGGCGGCTTAGCGGATCCTCGACACTGCGCACTGGCGCCAATCCGCAGGGGGGTGTCCCCACCACGAAACAGTGGTTTGACGGGGACATCGGCGTATTTGGCGGCTTTGCCTGGACAACTCCGGTGCGCGGGCTGACCCTGAAGGCAGAATATTCCTCGGATGAATACACCCGAGAAGTCGCCGCTGGTGCCATTGACCGCGACAGCCCGTTCAACTTTGGGATGGAATTCAAACGCCGCGACAATCTCAGCTTTGGTCTGTATTATCTGCACGGCTCCGAAGTTGCCTTGCGGTTTTCAACCGCCATTAACCCCAAACGTCCCCCGTCGGCGGGCACTCGGGAACGGGCACCGCTGCCCGTGATTGCACGTCCTGTCAATTATTCCACCAGCACCGACTGGGCCGCACAGCCCAATTACACCGCAACCGCCCGCAAGCAGTTTTCAGCCGTGCTGAAGGAACAGGGGCTCGGGGTTGAAGCCTTGGCAGTGAACGGCCATTCCGCCGAATTGCGTCTGCGCAACGACACGTTCAATTCCAGTGCGCAGGCCATTGGCCGCGCGGCGCGGGCTATGGCCTTTGTACTGCCCCCTTCCGTGGAAGAATTTGTCATTACGCCTGTGGTGAACGGTATTCCTGCATCCAGCGTGGTAATCCGCCGTTCAGACCTAGAGCAGTTGGAAAACGACGCCATGGGCACCGAAAAAATGTTCGCACGCGCAGATATTCGCAGCCCGTTGGCCCTGCCCGCCAACGGAGAATTCGCCAAAGACATCTATCCGGATTTCCGCTGGACTATCGCGCCCTTTGTGTCGCTTTCGTTGTTTGACGGCTCTGGCCCGCTGCGCGCCAGTGCTGGTCTGCGCGCCGATGCAGATTATTATGTGACGCCCGGGTTCTCGCTGTCAGGCTCGATCACCCAGCGGGTGTTTGGCAACCAACAGGATGAAATCCCCCCCGCTTCGGGCCTGCCCCGTGTGCGCACCGATCGCGCCAGCTATAAACGCGAGGGCAAGACCGCCCTGGAGCGACTGACCGCTGATTACCTGTTCAAACCCGCACCAGATTTCTATGGTCGCGTGTCTGTTGGCTATCTGGAACCCATGTTCGGCGGCGTTTCAACAGAACTGCTGTGGCAACCTGCGGATCAAACCTGGGGGCTTGGGGCCGAAATGAACTACGTAAAGCAGCGGGATTTTGACCAGCTTTTCGGCTTTCAGAACTATGATGTGGTGACGGGCCATGTCTCGGCCTATTGGAATGTGAACCACGGGCTGGCGGCGCAACTGGATGTGGGCCGCTATCTGGCTGGTGACTGGGGCGCAACCCTGTCGGTTGACCGTGTCTTTGCCAATGGCTGGCGCATTGGGGCCTATGCCACGCTGACAGATGCTGAATACGCGGATTACGGTGAAGGCAGCTTTACCAAAGGCCTGCGGATGAGCGTTCCGCTCAGCTGGGGGATCGGCACGCCGAACCGGAAAACTTATGCCATTGATATGAATACACTGGCCCGCGATGGCGGGGCGCGTCTGGATGTGAACAACCGCCTGCATGGTCTGGTGAGCGAATACCAACGCCCCGGTCTAGAAGCAGGATGGGCACGGTTCTGGCGTTGATGACCCTGACTTTGAAACCGCTGCGCCTTGCGCTGCTGGCGGCAACGGCTTTGGTTGTTGCAGCCTGTAGCTCGGAGCACGACAAACAGCCCAGTCTTGGCAATATAGCCCTAGGCCTTGCCAAAGCCCGCATCCAGAAAGGCGAGGTGGAAACCGCCGACGCCGTGCAGAAACCACCCAAAGCGACCCGCGCCCAGATGGTGGCACTCGGGCGGCCTGTGGTCTATATGACCGTGCCCCGCTTTGGCGTGACCCAGCCTGCGGCTGAACTGGCCGTGAACAGGGGCTTCCGTACCTATATGGGCAGCGATCAGTCCACCGTGACCCTGCAATCGGGTATTGTGACCGCCACGCGCGGGCTGCAAGTGGATCTGATCGCACAGCAGCTTTCGATTTCACCCTCTGCTATGTTTCGCGGCTCTTTTCCCAAAACCTATACCCGCACACAGCGCAGTCTGACCGGCGAAGGTGTTCTGGCCGACTTTACCTATAACTGCGCCATCGCCCCGAATGAAACAGACGAGACCCTGACAATCTTTGGCCAAAACCACCGCCTGCGTCAGTACACAGAGCTGTGTGGCAACGACAAACGTGCTTTCCAGAACAGCTATTGGGTGGATGGTGCAGGCACCGTCTGGAAATCCCATCAATCTGTCAGCAAAGAAGTGGGTCATTTGGTTTTGGAGCGGGTAGTCAAGTAACGAAATCCACGCTAAATTTCTGGTAGTCAGTCCGCATTTTTGGATGACTGTTCGCTGAATTTGAATAATTTATTTAAGCTAGGAAAATTAAATGGATTCCGAAACCCTTTTAAAAAACCCGTTGCTTGTAACCTTTTCCGACAGCGGTGAGCGCCTTGCAGACCGCATTATCGGGACCGATGAATCCGAAACCCTGACAGGCAACGCCGCGATAATATCGTTAAAGCGAAAGACGGCGACGATGTAATTTTTGGCCGGAAAGGAGACGACCAGATTGATTCCGGAGGCGGCAATAATGTAGCCTATGGCGGCAGCGGCGATGATTACATTTGGGGGCGGCCATAACGAAGCCTCTGGCGGCGCAGGGAATGACTACATACTGATGTATGGCACGACAGCGACGATTGAAGGCGGTGCGGGCGATGACAGGCTACGACTGATGGCCGATGTCTCGACAGTTCTTTACGACGGAGTTGAAAACGAAGGCGCTGATTTTATCATGATTTTCAACACGCAGGCAGATATTCTGCGTATTTCCAATATGACTTTTGATGACCTTCTGATCGAAAAAGCGGGCGTCGATACCAAAATTACGCTTCTCGGTGGTACGGAAATCACGCTAGAGGAAGTCCGTCCAAACGATCTGACAATAGACAATTTTGAATTTGTCTGATCCGGCTGTTTGAAGCGGGGGCGGGAAAAATCCCCGCCCCCGTTTTTTTTATGCCAGTGACGGCAGCCACAGCACGATCGCCGGAAAGGCCACCAGCAGGGCAATGGTCACGCCATCCGCGATGAAAAAGGGTGTCACGCCTTTGAACACGTCCTGTACCGTCAGGTCATCGCGCACACCGGCCACAACAAAACAGTTCAGACCTATGGGCGGGGTGATCAAGCAAAACTCTGCCATTTTCACCACCAAGATCCCGAACCAAATGCCACACATTGCACCGGACATGCCAAAAGCGCTGTCCGCCGCTGAGACCATCTCTCCGCCGTTCAACGCCATGACTGCGGGATAGGTGATCGGCAGGGTCAGCAACAGCATCCCGATCGCATCCATGAACATGCCCAGCACCGCATAGGCCAGCAGGATCATCACCAATGTCAGCATCGGCGATTGATCCAGACTGGTGATCCAGTCGGAAAACGCATCCGGTAGTTTGGCAAAGCCAAGGAAGCGCACATAGATCAGCACACCCCAGATGATGGTAAAGATCATCACCGTCAGCTTGGCGGTTTCCAATAGCGCGTCTTTCAACTCTCCCCAGCCCATGCCGCGATAAAGCGCCATCAGAAAGACGATGAACGCACCAATGGCGCCGCCCTCGGTAGGGGTGCCCCATGCGTCACCAAACGGGTTATAGACGAAGAAGATGATGATCACGACAACCAGCACAATCGGCAGCGCAGGCGGCAAGGATTCAAAGCGTTGCTTCCATGTAAACCCGCTAACGGGGGGACCGACGGTTTTGAAAACAACCGCAATACCGATAATCAGGATTGCATAAACAATCGCTGAAAACACCCCCGGAACAAAGCCAGCCAACAGCAGTTTGCCCACGTCCTGTTCCACGATAATCGCATAGATCACCAGAATGGCCGAAGGCGGAATAAGCGAGGCCAACGTGCCCCCTGCCGCAACCACACCGGCTGCAAACTGCTTGTTATAGCCGATCTTTAGCATTTCAGGGATGGCGATCCGTGCAAACACTGCCGCTGTGGCCACTGACGCCCCCGACACCGCTGCAAACCCTGCAGTGGCGAATACGGTTGCCACGGCCAAGCCACCTGGAACCCAGGCAATCCAGCGTTTCGCCGCTTCAAACAAAGCAGTGGTCAGCCTTGCGTAATAGGCCAGATAGCCGATCAAAATGAAAACTGGGATCAGGCTAAGAACTTGCGAGCTGACCTTGGAATGGGGCACCTGCCCCGCAATTTTCACGCTGACTTGCAGGGCTTTGCCAAATCTTGCGGGATCATAGTCATACCCGTTCCAGCGCAGCCAGACCAAGCCGACAAACCCAGCCAAAGCAGCCGCAAAAGCCACCCGCATCCCCAAAAGAACCAACACCAGCATGCCGCCGGTGGTCCATAGTCCGATTGTAATGTTATCCATCAGTCATGCCCTGCCAATTGTGCCGCTTCCGCGCGGGCTTGTTCCTCGACGGAAATAACAAGTGGCACAGCCACGGGATGTTCCAGCCCCAGTACAAAGGCGCGGCCATAGCCTACCGCTTGCAACATGAGGCGCAAACACAGCACTGAAAAGGCAAAAGGCACCACCAGTTTGCTCGGCCAGATCGGTAACCCGATATCAATCGAACTGTCGCGGCTGAACAAGGGTTTGGTCAGATCAAAACTGCGGTCGAAATGGGCCCAAGCCCCCCAGACCAGCGCAATCATCAGCACCAGCATGATCACCACGGTCAGACATTCGATCAACCACAAGGCCCGCCCTTTAAGCGCTGCCACCACAATATCCATGCGGATATGGGTGCCGTCACGCTGCACATAAGACACGCCCATGATCGCAATCAGCGGCATCGCGGCCTCAATATAGTCAACATACCCCGACAAAGGAGAGTTGAAGAACTTGCGCCCGATCACCGAATAGGCCGCCAGAAACATCAGTGAAAATACCGCTATGCCACTGATAAGCGCGCAGAAACGTTCTACGGGCAGTAACATTCTGTCCAGTCGGCTTAACAGGCTATCGTCTTGTAGTACGGCTGCCGATGACGCCATATGAGACCTCCTTGAAGTGTGGAATTAAATTAAAAAGGCCGCCCTAAAAAGGACGGCCAATCTGTTTAAAAAGCAGGCTTAGTTGGCCATGCGGGTCTTTTTAAGGGTGTCCATCAAAAGCGTGTACAGCTCTTGGCCTGGAATGCCCTGCCCTTCCATTTCGGCAATCCACTCGTCACGGATCGGATCAGCCGCTTTGGCACGGAACGCAGCCAGTTCTTCGTCAGAAATCATCACTTTCTGAACGCCTTTTTCTTCCAGAACCTCATCCCATTTCGCCAGAAGTTTACCATAGTTCTCAAGGTAATAGGCGATGGATTCATCAACGGAACTGTCCAGTGCTGCGCGGTGTTCATCGGACAGGCCTTCATAGGCGTCGATATTCACCACAATCGGGCAGTTCACAGTGCCGGGGTTCAGGTTTGCTGTCCACCAGGTTGCTTGATTGATGGTGCCAAAGGACAGATGCGCGTGTTGGGCGAAAGCAACCGTATCCACAACACCCGATTCCATCGCTTGATAGGCCTCGGCAGAGGTCACAGACGTGGGCACTGCGCCAACAGCTTCAAACGCTTTACCAAGCCCGCCCGTTGCACGCACACGCATGCCTTCAAAATCGGCCAGTGTGGTGCGCGCTTCGCCTGTACCAACAAGGTTGTATTGCGGCATGGGAGAGGTCATCAGAAGCTTTGCATTCCACTGCGCCATTTCTTCTTGCACAGCCGGATGGGCATAGACTGCGTGGCTTACAGCCACTTCTTCGGCAAGGTTGGACACGCCCAGAAACGGCAATTCCAGAACGGTGATCGTCCGGTTCTTATCGCGGTGATATCCCGCGCAGAATTGCGCCATTTCAAACGCGCCGATGGAAATCCCGTCCAGATTCTCGCGGTTCTTGGACAGCCCACCGTAAGACACATTCATCGTGAACTCGCCGTTGGTCTTTTCAGCTACCAATTCGGCCAGTTTTTCAACATGTTCCGTGAAAGCACGGCGTTTGCCCCAAACGGAAACGTTCCATTCCTCGGCAAAGGTTTCGGATGCAATGCTTAGCGCCAGCGCGGAAAGCGCCAGTGTTTTTAGACCATTTTTCATGGTTTCCTCCCAAAATTCTCCCCGTTTTCGGGGATTGTCGAAGCAGGTTAACGAAGTTTGTTCCGATTCCCTATGCCGAAATCAGCTTTAACGCGTAAAAATGTGACCTTTTTCGCCCAAATTTTCACCCAAGCTGCACGAACCATGCCTTCAAATTGGTTAATGAACAATAATTAGGCGCATTTCTGATCCAATTGCCAAACCCCACAAAACACCACCGTCCCCCATTCTGCCGATTTTGATAGGACAGATGGGTGCAAGGTTGCCCAGTCCGTTCCCATTGGTTAATACCTCCTGACCAATACCATGCGGCGACGCACCCGTTCACCGCCCCAAATTCGACCGAGGATTTTATGCGTAAATTATTCGCCGCAGGGTCCACAGCCCTCTTGGCCGCCTGCACCCCGACACCAGAGCAAACCTCTCAGTCGCGCCCTTCGTTTGAGGCAGTACGCGACGCAGACTCCAGCATCAAAGCCTATTACCGCGTCGCCGGCCGTGTAGAACCCGTGGCGGAGAGCGTCTGCCGCTCGCTTCATGCCGACAAAACGCATAACTTCTGCGATTTTCGGGTGAATGTGAACAATGACGCAAGCCAAGCCCCCAACGCCTATCAAACGATCGGCGCAGACGGACGGCCGGTTATTACGTTTAACGTCAATATGTTGCGCAGCTTTCGCAATGACGACGAAATCGCCTTTGTGTTCGGTCACGAAGCAGGCCACCAGATTGCACGTCACATCGAACAGACCCAAGCCAATCAACTGGCAGGGGCCGTTCTGGGGGGCATCCTAGTTGCGGTCGGCGGCGGGGATGCCCAAATTGGCGTTGATATCGGCGGTGCCATTGGCGGGCGCGGCTATTCCAAAAAATACGAGTTGGAAGCCGACACAATCGCCGCTCATATCGCTGATCGCGCGGGCTATAATGCTGCCATCGGGGCCAGAACCTTTGAGCGCACAGGCGGGTCTTCCGCACTGCTGGCAACCCACCCGCCATCCAGCCAACGGATCGACCAAGTGGCCAGGACCATCCAAGTGATTAACGGCGCAAAGGCACAGGGCGGTCGCGCACCTGTGGCATGGTAAGGACATGACAGGCAGTTTTTTCGGCTATGGATCGTTGGTCAACGCAGGAACCCACAGCTATCAAAACCTGCGCCCGACAACTTTGACAGGATGGCGGCGCCATTGGGTGCAATCCTCGCGCCGCGATGTGGCGTTTTTAAGCGTCACACCTGATCCGTTGTCGTCCATTTCAGGGCTGGTAGCTGATGTGGGCGATATCGGCTGGGACGCGCTTGACCTGCGCGAAGAAGCCTACGACCGCTTGGTTCTGGACAAAGATCCGCTGATCGGCGTTGCCATGTACAAGGCCAGTGCGGCGGCGATGTCCACGGAAAACCTTGGTCAGCCGATCCTGCTCAGCTATCTGGATTGTGTGTCGCAAGGGTTTCATCAGGTGTTTGGCACAGACGGAGTGCGGGATTTCTTCCGCTCTACCACGGGCTGGCACACACCCATCCTGAATGACCGCGCAGCCCCGATCTATCCCCGTGCGGGTGTATTAACAGCGGCTGAAACCATTTTGGTTAACGACCACATCACAATGGTTGGCGCGACGGTGATCGCACCAACCTAAACCCGCCTTAAAGCTGGTGCTTTTGCAACAAAGGCATCAGCTTTGACATATCCGGCCCGTGTTCCATCCCTGTCAGCGCCTTGCGCAGCGGCATAAACAATCCGCGCCCTTTGCGCCCTGTGGCCTCTTTCACTGCGCTGGTCCAGCTTTTCCAACTGTCCCCGTCCCAAGGCTGTGCTGGCAGCAGGTTTTTGGCGGTGGCGATAAAATCGGCATCCTCGGCGTCAATCAGTGGCACGGCACCGTCACGGCACAAGGCCCACCAGTCTGCCACATCACCGCGGGTTGCGATGTTTTCGCGGGCCACCTCCCAGAAGGCAGGGGCAATATCCGCAGGCACGCCCACGTCCGTCAGCGCCGCTTCCATTTGGCCGAACGGCAAAGCTGCCACGGTTTTCGCCGTCATCGGCCCCAGATCGGCCACATCGAATTTCGTCGGCGCCGAACCGAATTGGGATAGATCAAACCCGTCGATCAACTCTTGCATCGAACTGCGCAACTCCACAGGTTCATTCGCCCCCAGCCGCGCCATCAAGGACAGCAGCGCCATAGGTTCAATTCCCTGCGCCCGTAGATCCCGCAGCGCCAAAGTGCCCAAGCGTTTGGACAACGCTTCCCCTTGAGGGCCGGTCAACAGTGAATGGTGGGCAAAATCCGGCACCGTACCGCCCAGCGCCTGAATGATCTGGATTTGTGTGGCGGTGTTGGTCACGTGATCAGACCCGCGCACAACATGGGTGATGCCAAAGTCCACATCATCACAAACCGATGCCAGCGTGTACAAAAACTGTCCGTCGCCGCGGATCAGCACCGGATCGGAAACCGAGGCCGCATCAATGGACAGATCGCCCAGAATACCATCGCCCCATTCAATCCGCTGCTGGTCCAGCTTAAAGCGCCAATGCCCGCTGCGCTCTGCGCGCAGCGCATCTTTTTCCCCGTCCGTCAGCGCAAGCGCCGCACGGTCATACACAGGCGGCTTACCCATGTTCAACTGCTTCTTGCGCTTCAGGTCCAACTCGACCGGCGTTTCAAAACACTCGTAAAAACGGCCCGCAGCCCGCAGTTCATCCGCCGCTTCGTTATAGCGGTCCAGACGATCCGACTGGCGTTCAACACGATCCCACGTCAGACCCAACCATTCCAGATCCTGTTTGATCCCGTCGGCATATTCCTGCGTGGACCGCTCGGGATCCGTATCATCCAGCCGCAATACAAACTGGCCACCCGCCTTGCGGGCGATCAGATAGTTGAACAGGGCCGTGCGCAGGTTTCCAACATGCAGAAAGCCAGTAGGGGACGGGGCAAAACGGGTGATTGTCATCGGGCTTCAACCTTCGGGAAATATCTGCGCCCCTCTTACAGCGCGATGCACAAAAGGAAAAGGGTCAAGCCGTTAAGCAATTCGTAAAGAAAGGGTTAATGTTCTTGATCTGTCCTGCTAAACCGCTCTGAGGACTTGAGGAGTGGACAATGATAAAACTGCTGATCGCGTTGGTGTGCCTTTGCACACCCGCCATGGCTGAAACCTTGCGCATCGTTGATGGGGATACCTTGGACTTGAACGGCACGCGTTTCCGGATCAACGGAATCGATGCGCCCGAAGCAGGCCAGAAGTGTAAGACCGCAAGCGGCAAGGACTGGGCCTGTGGAACCGCTGCCACTGATACGTTGTTTGCACTGACCAAAGGGCAAAAAGTGACTTGTGAAAAACTCGCCACCGATAGCTATGGCCGCAGTGTTGCCCGCTGTTATGCAGGCAAAACCGATCTGGCCCGCGCGATGGTGGAACAGGGCATGGCTTGGGCCTTCCTGAAGTTCTCAGACGAATACGAATCTGTTCAAACCGCAGCCAAAACCGCCAAAATCGGCATCTGGCGCGGGGCTGCCCAACCCGCATGGGACTTTCGCGCCGCCAAATGGGATGTAGCAAAACAAGTGGCCCCCGAAGGCTGCCCGATCAAAGGCAACATCACCAAAAACGGTAAAATTTATCACGCCCCTTGGTCTCCGTGGTACAATCGCACCAAAATCAACACCGCCAAAGGCGAACGCTGGTTTTGCGATGAAGCCGAAGCTGTCAAAGCCGGCTGGCGGGCGCCCTATTGGAAATAAGCCAACCGCGCGATTTCCGTTTTCTAAAAATATCCCCGCGCGGAGCGCTAGAACATCACCCGCTGGTATCACGCCAGCGGTTCGCAATCGGATAGCGCCGATCCAACCAAAACGCCTTATGGGTCAAACGTGGCCCGGGTGCAGATTGGAACCGTTTGTATTCGGAAATATAAACCAGATGTTCAATCCGTTTCACCACAGCGCGATCAAATCCCAAGGATACAATTTCCGCGACTGACAGATCCTGATCCACCAGCAGCTCCAGAATACCATCCAGCACCGCGTAATCCGGCAGGCTATCTGAATCTTTTTGGTCATCGCGCAGTTCTGCACTGGGTGGCTTTTCGATGATATTCACCGGAATAACCGCGCCTTTTGGCCCCATCATCCAGTCCCGATGATTACTGTTGCGCCAGCGACAGCTTTCAAACACCCGCATTTTATACAGGTCCTTGATCGGGTTATACCCCCCCGCCATATCGCCATAGATCGTAGCATAGCCCACGGCGACCTCGGATTTATTGCCCGTGGTTAACAGCATTTCGCCAAATTTATTGGACAAAGACATCAACAAAAGCCCCCGCAGGCGCGATTGGATATTTTCTTCTGTCACGTCGGGCTTTGTGCCTTCAAAGAGCGGGGCCAGCGTATTGGTTACAGCGGCGCGGGATTCAGCGATTGAAATAGTGTCCAGCTTTACGCCCAGATTGGCCGCCAGTTCTGCCGCGTCATCAAGGCTCGACTGGGCAGTGTATTCGGACGGCAACATCACGCAGCGTACGTTTTCCGGCCCCAAAGCATCTGCGGCGATGGTGGCGACAATGGCGGAATCAATCCCGCCAGACAGCCCCAACAAAACCTTCTTGAACCCCGTCTTGGCCATATAATCGCGCAGGCCTTGGGTCATCACACGGTAATCTTGTTCCCACTCATCCACATGAACGATCTTCTCGCCTTCAAGGGCCTCCCAACCATCAGCGCCGCGTTCAAAATCAACATGGGCGATGGCTTCATCGAACAAGGGCATCTGCATAGCCAGCCGCCCGCCGCGGTTCAGCACGAACGATCCACCGTCAAAAACCTGATCGTCCTGCCCGCCCACCATGTTCAAGTAGACCAAGGGCAAATCGTTCTCGATCACACGGCTGACCATGGCCGAAATCCGCCGATCAAATTTGTTGCGATAATAGGGCGAGCCATTGGGCACCACCAGAATTTCTGCTCCTGATTCCGCCAAAGCCTCGGACACATCAGGGTGCCATGCGTCTTCGCAGATCGGGTTGCCAATGCGCACATTCCCCAAGCTGTAAGGCCCGGCCAACGGGCCAGAATCAAACAAACGGACTTCATCAAACACATGGGTGTTGGGCAGTTCATGCTTGCGCAGGGTCGCCACAATTTCACCGCCGCGTAGGATGAAATAGGCGTTGTACAGCATGTCGCCTTCTAACAAAGGCGCGCCAATACCGATTGTTGGCCCTGTATTACAGGCTTTCGCCAGCATTTCCACATGGGCCATTGCATCCAGCGTAAAGGCGGGCCGCATTACCAAGTCTTGCGCCTGATAGCCTGTCACAAACATTTCGGGCAGCACCAGCATATCCGATCCCGCCAGCGCCGCTTGTGCGTGGGCCTCCTGCGCTTTGGCAATATTCCCAGCCATATCCCCAACCGTGGGATTAAGTTGCGCAAGGGTAAGACGTAATTTCTCTGTCATGGGCCACACCAGTTTATGCTGTTCTTAGGGTTGTTAGACCCATTTGAACCACAAAGCACAAGTCGCAAGAACCCTTGTCATGAATTTTCCAAACTCTTAAGGTTAACCCAAACTGCTTGTGCAAAAATAAGGGAGCCCGGCCCCGTGCCGCGGAAGAAATTTTGACCAGAACCACCCCACTTCGTCGATCCCTTCTTTTGGCCACTTTGCTGGCCACGGCCCCTGCGGCCTGTTTTGCACAGGCCACAGCACAAGTTGTCACCAAACAATATGATACGGGCGGCGTCTATGAGGGCACGTTCAAAGACGGCAAACAAGATGGCACAGGCACCTATCGCCTGCCCAACGGCTATGAATATTCCGGCGCTTGGGTGGACGGCGAAATTCAGGGGCAAGGCACGGCCAAATTCCCCAACGGATCGGTCTATGAAGGCGCGTTTGTCGCGGGCAAACCCGAAGGTAAAGGCAAGATCACCTTTGCCGATGGCGGCACCTATGAGGGCGACTGGGTCAACGGCAAGATTGAAGGCACCGGCGTGGCGAAATACGCCAATGGCGTCGTTTACGAGGGCCAGTTTTCCCAAGCCCAGCACGACGGCAAAGGCACCATGACCAGCCCCAACGGCTATCGTTATGACGGGGATTGGCAGGACGGCAAGAAAACCGGCAAGGCGATGATCACCTACCACGATGGCGCCACGTATCAGGGCGATGTGGTTGAAGGCATGCGCGAAGGCAACGGCCTGCTGACCATGCCGGATGGGTTAACCTATGAAGGCGAATGGAAAAACGGCCAGATTGAAGGCATGGGCGTGTTAAAACAAGCCAATGGCGATGTATACGAAGGCCAGATGGTCCAGGGTAAACGCAATGGCGCGGGCAAGATCACCTATGCCAACGGTGATATCTTTGTGGGCAATTTCGAAAACGACCAGCGCCAAGGGGACGGAAAATTCACTGGCCCTGACGGCTATGAATACACCGGCAACTGGGCCGCAGGGCAAATGTCCGGCCAAGGGTCGCTGACCTATAGCGACAGCGCAGTCTATACGGGCGAATTCGCCAATGGCCTGCCCAACGGTGAAGGCAAAATCATCTACGCCAATGGATCATCCTATGAAGGCGCATGGGTTGAAGGCCGTATCGAAGGCCAGGGTACAGTACGCGACATCAATGGCACGGTTTATGACGGCGAATTGAAGAATGCCAAGAACCACGGCACAGGGAAAATCACCTATGCGGATGGTCATTCCTATGAGGGCGAATGGGTCGAGGGTGTGCGCCAAGGAGAAGGCCGCGCGGTGTTCACCGACGGGTCAATCTATGAAGGCAACTACGTTGATGGCAAACGTCAGGGCCGTGGCAAGATCACCCTGCCCGACGGGTTCAGCTATGTTGGCAACTGGGAAAACGGCGAAATCAACGGTGCGGGTGTTGCAACCTATGCCAATGGCGATGTTTACACAGGGTCGTTTAAAAACGGTCAACGCCAAGGCAGCGGCAAAATGGTTTATGCCACGGGCGAGGAATATGACGGCTTTTGGGCCGAAGGCAAACAGGCCACCCAAGCAGAGGCCGAAGCCGCCAATGGCACAGCAAGCGCGCCCTCAACCGATGCAGACACAACGACAGAACTTGCGACAGAACCTGCGACGGAAGCGGGAACAGAAACCCCAAGCGCGGATTAAGCGACCCGCGCCCCGTCCCATTTCGCCAATCGAGGTAAACCGCACCGCTGCACCATTTTGCGGCGGTTGACGGTATCGCCTTTCATCGCCTCGGCAGCGCTGTGGGTGCGGTTCAGCACGTCGGTCATCATTTCAGTGTCGCCCAGCGCCAGTTCCAGCAGGAATTCATCAGGATGGCGGCGCAGGATTTTATGGCTGGCCAGAACCCCTGTGGGGAAATCCCCCGTGTTGGCTGTCAGCAACTCATCCGCCTGCCCCGCAATCGCTGCGGCCAACACATGACGGTCATCGGCATCGGGCAGGTATAAGGTTTCCAGATCAATCCCGGAAATATCCACGCAAGCCTTACGCCAATCAGCCCGCAAAAGCGCGATTTCGGTTTCAGCCATCGGGCCGATCCCGTTTTTCACCGCCGCGCGGCGCCATTCTTCAAGGATGCGATCCGACCAAAGCGGCACAAACGCGCCTGCTTTGGCACAGTCCAGAACAATACTACGCAAGATCGACGGGTATAGCACACAAGCGTCGATGACTACGCGCATGGTCATGACCGCCTTAATCCAACCGCAGGAACAGCGACTTTAGATAGGCGGTTTCTGCCAGTTGCGGATGCACCGGATGGTCGGCGCCTGCAAAGCCGGTAGAAACAATCTGGCCTCTGCGTTCACCCTTGCCGATGCCGCGCATACTGGCCTGACGAAACGCTGTCAAATCGGCGGCGTGGGAACAGGAACACAACACCAGATAGCCGCCCGGCTTAACCAAAGCCGCCCCCATCCGCGCGGTTTTTTCATAAGCACGCAGCCCTGCCTGCAAGGCAGGTTTTGCGGGCGCAAATGCGGGGGGGTCACAGACAACCACATCAAAGCTGCGGCCCTGTTTCGCCAAATCGGTCATCACTTCAAAGGCATCGCCCTTGATGGTGTCAAATTGATCGCCAACACCTGTGGCAACAGCGCCTTGTGTGGCCAGTTCCAGCGCAGGGGCAGACCCGTCAACGGCTGTGGCATGGGTCGCCCCATTGGCCAAAGCTGCCAGAGAAAACCCGCCAACATGGGAAAACACATCCAGAATGTCGCCGCCTTTTGCCAGCGCAGCGGCAAAAGCGTGGTTTGGACGCTGGTCATAGAACAAGCCGGTCTTTTGCCCGCCCAACACATCCGCCATATAAGTCGCGCCGTTCATTTTCACAGGGATCGGCCCGTCAACAGCGCCTTGCAGCACCAGCGTTTCCTCGGAAAGGCCTTCCAGCCCCCGCGCCCGCCCGCTGGCGTTCTTAATGATTGTTGGGTTTTCAAACACCGTCATCAACGCCTGTTCCAGCTCTGGCAACAGCTTTTCGATCCATGCAGCGTTGGGCTGGACCGCAAACGTATCGCCGAAACGGTCGATAATCAGGCCCGGCAGGCCGTCTGCCTCTGCGTGGATCAAACGATAATACGGGGTATCGAACATCCGGTCACGGTGTTCAAACGCAAAGCGCAGCTTGGCGGTCAGCCATGCCGCGTCGATCTGCACGTCGCGGTCCATTTCCAGCACCCGCGCGGCAATCTTGGAACCGGGGTGAAACGCAGCCTGTGCTACGAAGTTACGGTCCGTGTCGAGCAGGTCAACAATCGTCCCCGCCTCGATCTTTTTGGTGCGGCGATCCGTTACAACCTCGTTGTCATAGGCCCATGGAAAACCATGGCGCACGCGTTGCGGGGACTTATTGGGGCGAAAGCGGAGTTCTGTGCGGTTTTGTGTCATACCGCCCCTTACCTGCCTTTACAGCAATAAGGAAACGAAAAAACGGCCCCGAGCGGGACCGTTTCAACAGAATTCATGTCAGATCAATCAGACTTGGCTGCCAGAGGACAAGGCGGCCTGTACAACACCTGCCACATGGTTGGTGATGCGTACCTTTTGGGTTTGGCCTGCGCGCATGGCACGGTACGCTTTGGCACCGCCAAATGCTTTGAGCGAGGCATCAATGCTTTGCACCGGCGTAATCGGCTGGCGGGTTTCTGCATCCAGCAGAACATATTCAAATTCCACGTTATGTTTACCGCCCACAGAATTGCGGGTTTTTTCGGTGATGGCGTGGAAGGTATTCACCCGCACCGCCATGATAACCCGACGCTCGCCGTGCAGCGGGGCTGTGCCCTTGCGTAATGCGCCCTCGATGATAGTTTTGACCTGTTCATAACGATTGCCCAGCGGATCTTCGCGCCACACGATATCGGCCTTTGGCAGGTAAACATTGGCTTCGGAAACCACCAGATAGTCGGGCACCACAACCTGCACATCAACCACTTCGTAAGGCGAGGCCAAGGCTTTCCCTTGCGGCACCGAAGCAACCTTTTGTGTTGCCAATGGTTCCGGGAAAAAGCTGAGTTGGGTTTGCGAAACTTCGACATGTGCCGGCGCAACAGCATCGTGGCGCGGCGTTTCAGCGACAAAATTTTGCGAGGATGTGTTGGACACGCAAGCAGAGGTACTAACTGCGATAGCGAACAAACCTACGATTTTACAAATATTCAACATGGTGTCTCTCCTGCGTTCAAGAAGCGAGTGCTGTACGATTTCTTGCACTCTGTTTGATCGCAGAATCTGGCTGCATTGAGGTAAATTAGGCCCGATTTCGGGGTATTATGATGGTTAAAACTCCTTGAATCCGCCGCATTCCACCTGCCGACTTCTGAAAAAATGCTTTGAATCAAAGAATTGCCGAAAACAGAGCAATTTGCCTTATTTCAGGCACAAAAACGGGCGGAAATCACATTTGCTCTTTTTTATCAGAGTCCTGTGAATGCCGCCCGTGATTATCAGGGATTTTTCGTCGGGTTTAGAAATGCGCAGGCAAAGTATCCTTGGCCGCAGCCACACAAAGCCAGTCATAAACGAATGTGCCCACACTGCGAAAACACACCAGTTCCAGCGTTTCAGCGTCCGACAGCCAAAAAGCCACCGCAACCTGCCCCAGACGCGAGCGGCGCATTTCGCCGATTTTCAGCGCCTCGGGTGACAGATCCGCAGGACTGCCCTTGGCAATCACTTCACGCGCGCCAGTGCCAGTCAGGGTAAAACTGGCCCGCGCGTCCGATACGTTCACCGCCAGAAAATGCTCGCCCGCCAGCGCCTTGTCCAGCTTGGCCACCAGCGCATCTGCATCCGAATAGTCACAAAACAGCAGCAATTCATCTGGTGACATCCACGCCACCCCGCCTTTGGTGCCGGTTTTGATCCCGCGCGGATCAGGCAGCGCCAGCCCGACAGCCGCTTTCACTGCCTTGCCGAGTTTGGCCGAACCGAAATTCCCCCGCAGCGTAACCATGCCCACCAGACCAGCATCTTTGACCCGCACCGCACCGTCAAAAGAGGCGCCGTTTACAACACTAACCGCATTAGACATTTTGCCGTGCTCCTTCTTTATCCAGAAATACCGGATCAACAATTTTGGCATTGATGGTTGTGCCATCGGTGCGGGCAAACATGATCGTGTCGCCCATCCGTTCGGGTCCGTCCTCGACCAGCCCCATAGCAATAGAGCGGTCCAGCGTCGGGGAATAATAGGTGGATGTGATCCGCCCGATCATATGTTTCACCCCGTTGGCCCGTGTGGTGCCGTCCACCGCATAAGCCCCGTCAGGGATCACCACAGCGGGGTCTTCGGTTTCCAGCCCCACCAGACGCCAGCGTTTCGGGTCCACCATATGGGGGCGTTGTTGAGCGCGTTTGCCAAGGAAGTCTTCTTTCTTTTTGGAAATCGCCCAGTTCAGCCCCAGATCCTGCGGAATAACCGTGCCGTCGGTTTCATCGCCAATCATGATAAAGCCCTTTTCAGCCCGCATGACGTGCAAAGCCTCGGTGCCATAAGGGGTGATGCCGAACTCTGCGCCAGCTTCAAGCGCGGCATCCCAGAACGCCTGTCCTTGGGCGGCGGGAACCGCAACCTCGTAAGACAGCTCGCCCGAGAAGGAAATCCGATAGGGTCGTGCTTTGATGCCCGCGATTTCACCGTCGGCAAAGGCCATGAACGGCAGCGCCTCGGCGCTTAGGTCCATTTCGGTGCCCATTTTCTCTAGAACTTTACGGGCATTGGGGCCAACCAGACCGATTTGGGCATATTGCTCGGTCACATTTGCGGTGTAGACCTTCCAGTCCCACCATTCCGTTTGCAGCCATTCCTCCATCCACGCGTGAATGCGATCAGAACCGCCGGAAGTGGTGTGACACAGGAAGGTTTCGTCATCCAGCCGCGCCACAACGCCGTCATCGGATAAAAACCCGTTTTCCGAACACATCAACCCATAGCGGCAGCGGCCAACTTTCAGCGTGCTCATCATATTGGTGTAGAGCATATCAAGAAACTTGCCCGCGTCCGGCCCTTTGACGATGATCTTGCCAAGGGTTGAAGCATCAAGAATCGACACGCTGTTGCGGGTTTGCAGGATTTCACGTTTCACCGCGTCTTTCACGCTCTCCCCTGCTTGCTGGTAGCAATAAGGCCTGCGCCAATCAGCCACCGGTTCCCAGAAGCCACCATTGGCATCGGTCCAATCATGGATCGGGGTGCGGCGCAGCACTTTGAATAGGCCGCCACGGGCCTCCCCCGCGATGGCACCCATGGAAATCGGGTGATAGGGTGGGCGAAACGTGGTGGTGCCCACCTGCGGAATGTCCGCGTTCAGACTGTCCGCCAGAACCGCCAGACCGTTGATATTGGACAGCTTGCCCTGATCTGTCGCCATCCCCAGCGTAGTGTAGCGTTTGGTATGCTCGACGCTTTCATAACCTTCCTGCGCGGCAAGGCGAACGTCAGAGACTTTCACGTCATTCTGGTAATCCAAAAAGGTCTTCATTTGCAGTTTTTTGTTCTGGCCCTGTGGCATGGACCAAACCGCAAGGATCGGGCCTTCAGCCTCAGACGCCCCAACAGGGGCCGCGGCTTCACCAGCGGCAAACCCGGCCTCGGTAGCGGCTTGTGCGCCGACCGCATGACCATCCGCAATGGCAGCGGCGGCATCTAGATAGCCATTGGCGGTGCCTGCAACCAGAACAAACCCTGCCCCGTCCGCCCCCAGTGGCGGGCGCGCGGGATCAGGGCGGAACATGGCCATTTCCGTGTCCCAGTTCAGCTTGCCACCGCAATGGGACCACAGATGCACCACAGGCGACCAACCACCCGACATGGCAACCGCATCACAGGCCAGTTCATCGGTCTTGGTGCCTTCACCCGCTTGGCTGCATATGCCAACCGAGGTGACGCGCTTATTGCCGTAAACTGATGAAATCGCCTTACCGACCTCTACCCGAATACCCATTTCGCGGGCTTTCATCGGAAGCGGACCATCGGCAACCACGCGCGCATCAATAACCGCAGGCACATCCAGCCCCGCCGCTTTCAGTGCAATGGCCGTACGATAGGCATCGTCGTTGTTCGTGGCCACAACCACGCGATCCCCGACGGAAACGCCGTGGTTCGCCATGTAATCCCGCACAGCCCCCGCCAACATCACGCCCGGAACGTCATTGCCCGCAAAGGACAGGGGCCGTTCAATCGCGCCTGTGGCGGTCAGAATCCGTTTGGCACGGATGCGCCACAGACGATGGCGCGGACCCGCAATTTCAGGGGCGTGATCCGTCAGACGTTCATAGCCCAGCGCGTAACCGTGGTCATAGACCCCAGCACCCATGGTGCGGGTGCGGATGCGCACGTTTTCCAAGGCGTGCAAGGCTTTGGTGGTTTCGTCGATCCAATCTTGCGCAGCTTTGCCATCTACTGTGACACCGTCCACAGGGGCGCGGCCGCCAAGCGTGTTTTCCTGTTCCAGCACCAGAACCTTGGCACCCGATTTCCCCGCTTGCAGGGCTGCGGCAAGGCCAGCGATCCCGCCCCCCACAACCAGCACATCACAGTGGGCATAGAAATATTCATAACGATCCGCATCGCGGTCTTCAGCAGCGGGGGCTGCGCCCAGACCAGCGGCCTTGCGGATCACCGGTTCAAACACATGTTTCCACGCAAAAGCAGGGGCCATGAAGGTTTTGTAATAGAAGCCAGCAGGGAAGAAGCGCGTCATCACGCGGTTCACACCGCCCACATCGAATTCAAGGCTGGGCCAGTGGTTCTGGGATTTCGCCGTAAGACCGTTGAACAATTCCGTGGTGGTCGCCCGTTGGTTCGGTTCATACTTGCCGCCCTGACCCAGACCGACCAGCGCATTGGGTTCCTCGGGACCAGCCGCCACTATCCCGCGCGGGCGGTGATATTTGAACGAGCGGCCAACCAGAAGTTCGTCATTGGCCAGCAGGGCTGAGGCCAATGTATCGCCTTTGAACCCGGTCAGGCGTTTGCCGTTCCAGGTGAAATCCAGTTTTGTGCTGCGATCGACCAGACGACCGCCGTTTTGAAGACGTGTGCTCATGTGTTTGAAGCCTCGCTTGTGCGGCGGCTTTGGGGGCCTCCGGCGGGGATATTTTTAGAAAGAAGAAGGCTCATTTTGTGAATCCTTCAAAATCTGGACGTTTGGCTTTGATCTTGGCGATCAGATCGGCGGGGGGCTGCGTGGTTTGCGCAGTATAAGTGCCGAACACTTCGAGTGTGGTGGTGCAGCGGGCCGCGTGGAACCACTTGCCGCAACCGTTTGAGTGCCGCCACCGTTCAAAATGCACCCCGCGGGTATTTTTGCGCATGAAAAGGTAGCTCTCAAACTCGTCGTCAGAAGAACCCGCGCCGAAACGGGTCAAATGCGCCTCGCCCCCTGCGTGAAGTTCGGTTTCATCAGCGACGATGCCGCAGTTTGGACAGGTCAGGATCAGCATTGAGGGAGTCCTTTGAGGGGCGCACACAAAAACGGGGCGGGCCATTGCTGGCGCACCCCGTAGGTTTTACGATCGTTTAAGGGACGGTTAGCCGTTGTTGCTAACGTCTGGCAGGGTAATTTCGATGTCGGCTTTGTCACCGCTGCCGCCTGTGTAGACATACCAGCCAAGGCCAGCGACGGCCACGACAAGGGCGCCAACGATGAAGGCAAGGGCGGGGTTGCTGCGGCTTTCTTCTGACATGGGAGTTCCTTTCCAGAGGCGTTTGTATCGTGTTCAGATACAAACAAACCCGCAAAGGGGCTGAAAGGTTCCGCTGTTTGGGTGATTTTATGCTCCAACATCAGTGGGCCACCCCTGCGGCAACGCTTTCGTCGATAAAGCGGCCTTCCATAAAACGGTCCATGCCGAAAGGGGCGGCCAGTTCGCCGGGTTCGCCTTTGGCGATGGTTTCGGCAAAGGCCCAGCCCGAGCCCGGGATCGCCTTAAATCCGCCCGTACCCCAGCCGCAGTTGATGAAGGTGTTACCCAGCGGTGTTTTCCCGATAATCGGAGAGCGATCCCCCGTCACATCCACAATCCCGCCCCATTGGCGCAGCATTTTCAGGCGGGAAATCATCGGGAAGGTTTCGATCAAGGCGCGAACGGTTTCTTCGATATGGTGGAAGCTGCCGCGCTGGGTATAGTTGTTGAACCCGTCGGTGCCCCCGCCGATGACCATTTCGCCCTTGTCGGATTGGGACATATAGCCGTGGACGGTGTTGGCCATGATGACCACATCCATGCAGGGTTTAATCGGCTCTGATACAAGGGCTTGCAGGGCGACAGATTCTAGCGGAATGCGGAACCCCGCCATATCGGCCAGCGCGCTGGCATTACCCGCAACAACCATGCCCAGCTTTTTACAGCCGATGCGGCCTTTGGTGGTTTCAACCCCCGTCACCGCGCCGTTGTCCTGATGCACGCCAGTGACTTCGCATTTTTGGATGATATGCATGCCCATATCCGAACAGGCCCGCGCATAGCCCCAAGCCACCGCATCATGACGCGCCGTGCCGCCGCGCGGCTGCCACAAAGCGCCAAGCACGGGGAACCTTGGGCCTTTGAGTTCGATAATCGGGCAAAGCTCTTTGACCCGTGCCGGGCTAATAAATTCCGTCGCCACCCCTTGTAATGCATTGGCGTGGGCCGTGCGCTGGTAGCCGCGAATTTCATGTTCGGTTTGCGCCAGCATCATCACACCGCGCGGGCTGAACATCACGTTATAGTTCAGATCCTGCGACATGGTTTCATACAAGGAGCGGGCCTTTTCATAGATCGCCGCCGAGGGATCTTGCAGATAGTTCGAGCGGATGATCGTTGTGTTCCGCCCCGTATTCCCGCCCCCAAGCCAGCCTTTTTCAAGGATCGCCACATTGGTGATGCCGAAATTCTTACCCAGATAATAGGCCGTGGCCAGACCATGCCCCCCTGCCCCGACAATGATCACATCATAGTCTTTTTTCGGCTCTGGCGCGGCCCAGGCCCGTTCCCACCCCGTGTGGTAGCGGGCGGCTTCTCGGGCGATAGCAAAGGCAGAATAGCGTTTCATGGGGTCAGGCTCCGATCCAGTGGCGGGGGCAGTGTAACAGCTTGGCACAGGCTGCTATAGTCGTTTCGCGGGTTTCCACAATCCAGAGGATTTTCAGTGCGACACCTAACGCCGTTTTTCCGACATTTGGCCAATTTTCGCCCCCTGCGCCACCATCGCGCAGGTTTGGGGTTTGCGCTTGGGCCGTTGCCACAGTATTTGGGACCACAGTATTCGGGGCGCAGCCCTTGATCTGCACTTGGGGCATAGCCCTTGATCTGAGCAATCTATGGAAAGGATTGTCCATCATGTTCTGGCTTGTGGCCGCTGGGGTGATCGTATTGGTGGGCGTTCCAATGGCACGCGTGCTGTTGCAACAAGGCACTCCTGTGGCCAAAGCTGCAGAGCTGGACATGGGCGTCTATAAAGACCAATTGGCCGAGGTGGAACGGGATCTAGCCCGCGGCGTGCTGGCCCAACCCGAGGCCGAGGCCGCCCGCACCGAGGTCGCCCGCCGGTTGCTGGCCGCTGACAAACGGGCACAGCACGAACATTCGGCCAAGGCCACAGGGCGTGGCCCAACCACCGTGGCACTGGTGATGGTAGCGCTGGCGCTTGGCGGATCAGTCTGGCTTTACTCTGTGGTCGGTGCGCCCGGCATGCCCGACATGCCCCTGCAAGCCCGACTGGAAGCCGCAAAAACCGCGCGGGAAGCCCGCCCCGATCAAGCCACAGCCGAAGCTGCGACCCCGCCCCTCACCCTAGAGATTGAGCCGCAACATGCTGAACTGGTTGAAAAACTCCGCCAGGCAGTGCTGAAGAACCCGACCGATCAAACCGGCCTGCGCCTGTTGGTAGACAATGAAGCCCGCCTTGGCAATCTAACCGCCGCCCGTGCTGCGCAACAGCAATTGATGGGTGTTTTGGGGGATCAGGCCACACCGGATGATTACACTGATCTGGGCGAGATCATGATCCTTGCGGCGGGGGGCTATGTTTCACCACAGGCGGAACAGGCGCTGGTTCATGCCCTGAACGGCAACCCCCAAGACCCCCGCGCCCGCTATTATTCCGGCCTGTCGCTGGCCCAGACCGGACGCCCTGATGTGGCCTTTCGGATGTGGGATGGCTTGCTGCAAGAAGGCCCCCCCGATGCCCCGTGGATACCGCTGATCCAGTCGCAAATCGGGGCGGTGGCCCGCGCCGCAGGGATCGTTCTGCCCGACCCGTCCACTCCCGGCCCAAGCGCGCAAGATGTTGAAAACGCGGATGCAATGACCGCCGCCGAACGTAACGAGATGATTGGCGGCATGGTGTCAGGGCTGGCCGAACGGCTGGCCACCGAAGGCGGCACTGCCGCCGAATGGGCCCGCCTGATCCGCGCCTATGGCGTGCTGGGTGAAACCGCAAGGGCGGATGCGATCTGGCAGGAAGCAAAGGTCACATTTGCCAGCGATCCCGACGCAATCGCCCTATTACGCACCGCCGCCCAAGACGCAGAGGTTTTGCAATGACCACAGTTTTCGAAACCGCCGAAACCTTTCTTGAACAGGTAAAACCCAATACACCGCTTCTGGGGCTTGATCTGGGGGAAAAGACCATCGGCGTTGCCGTGTCTGATATTTTCTGGTCCATCGCCTCGCCGCGCGACACCATCCGGCGCAAGAAATTCGGCGTGGATGCCACAGCACTGGAAGCAATCATCGACAGCACTTCGGCCTGCGGGCTGGTGCTGGGATTGCCGCGTAATATGGACGGATCAGAGGGCGCGCGCTGCCAATCCACCCGCGCTTTTGCCCGCAACCTGCTGGCCCGCCGCACCATTCCGATCCTGTTGTGGGATGAACGTCTGTCCACGGTTGCAGCGGAACGGGCGTTGCTGGACGCAGACGCCTCACGGGCAAAACGGGCCGAAGTTATTGACCACGTGGCCGCGGGATATATCTTGCAGGGGGCGCTGGACCGATTTGCGCATATAAAAAGGGCCTCCTGATGGACGACGTCTGGAAACGCAATGAAATCGACAGTCCCTGCGTAAAACTCTGTGTTGTCCACCCCGAGGCACGCATCTGCATCGGCTGCCATCGCACCATTGACGAAATCTCGCAATGGTCGAAAATGAGCGATACAGACCGCGCCCGTGTCAAAGACGAATTGCCCGGCCGTGCGCCTTTGCTGCGGGGGAAAAGACGCGGCCGCAAACGCGACTGACCACTGGCGACGTGCACGGACATCCCCTGTTTTCCATGACAAAACTGTCAGATGACAAACCCGTAAAACTTTAGTAGTATTTCCATATATGGGGGAAAATACTTAAAGGCATACACAATGCGGTGGGTTTATTTGGCAATTGCGGCCTTTCTGGGGATCATTTTCCTGCGGGCGGATGTGCAGCTTGTTGATCTGATTTTAAACACCAATCTGAAATGGTCAGCCGTTGCGGCGGTGTTTTTGGTAGGACTTTTGGTCGGGCAGATTCTGCGCGGTTTTCAACCCGATGGCAAAACCCTGAAATATGCGGGTTGGGGGCTTTTTGTGACCCTAGTGCTGGGGGTGTTGGAATATTCTGTCGAATGGCAGCGCGATATTGTGCTGGCTAACGATCAAACCCTGATCCTGACCGCCGCGTCCGTTGAATCCGTTTCCCAGCATTACATCACCGCAAAAGACGGTTTGTTCCTGACCCAAGCCAGCTTTAATTCTGCGCAGGCAGATGCGCTGATCGACACGGGGGCCTCGCTGGTTCTGGTGAATTACACCACAGCCAAAGCGGCGGGGGTAGATGTGGACGCGCTCGCCTTCACCATCCCCGTCACCACAGCATCCGGGCCGTTAAAAATTGCACAAATCACCCTTGGCGAAGTCCGCCTTGGCAATTCAATTGTTGCGCGTAATGTTCCTGCGGCAGTCACACCCAAGGGACTGTCCCATTCCAACCTGTTGGGAGGCAGTTTTCTGCTGCAAATGGATCAGACCGTGCTGCGAAAAGATCAGATGATCCTCAGCCAGCGGCGCTAATATCGCTTAAGGTGCCATCAACCATCGTTTGATTGAGGTTTCCTCGGCGGGCCGGAAATAGGCGATCATACGACCCTCTGGCGGGCCTGCCAGATCATCTGGCCACGGCGCCATTCCGTGCAGGGCAAGGCGATGGATCACATAAGATTCCCCAGGCTTTGCTGGCAGTTCAACTCGCTTGCAACTTTCAAATATCTGGCGGCGCGTGGACTGATAGGTTTCGGTCAAATCCACCTGCGCCCATTGCTCCACCGGAAAGGGTAACAGCGCCTGCTGGAAAGCCGCTTGCAACAGTTTATGCGACCCCTCCCACACCACAAAAGGCGCTGCATTAGCGGGACTGTCGCTAAGCGGGATGCCAAGCAGAAACTGATGGTACTCCAGTAGATGCCTTGCGTTATCAGGGCCTTGCCTGTGCAACCCATCCACATGGGCCGCATCGCGGTTGCGCCGATACGCCAAGGCCGCGTCGCTTTCGCCGGACCAGGGTTTGGGATAGCCCTGATAACAAATCGACACCTGCGCCTTATCCCACGCGGTCAAATCGGGCTCGATATGCTCTTTGATGAAACGGACACAATCACCATTTAGCGCCACGCCGTTCACGGCATTATTCACCGCGCCATCATCCCCGTTTGGCAGGCAATTTACCCCGACAAACCACGTTCCACCACAGCGCATCCAGTCTTTTTGCCACATCGGGTCAGCGGCTATCTTCTCTGCTAGAGGCTTGGCCGCAGCCCCCCAGCGCGCCAGTTGCGCATCATAGGGAAACCGCACCCAACCCCGATCAAAGAAGGCTTGCGTCACCCGAAATACACTTTGCGCAGCATGTTCAGCGCCACTGCCAGCAGGAAGAAGGCAAAGACCCGTTTCAGCGGTTTGGGGTCCATCGCATGGGCAATTTTAACCCCCAGCGGGGCGGTCAGCAGGGTCATACAAATGATCAGCAGAAAGGCCGGAATATTCACATAGCCCACCGTATAGGGCGGTAAATTCAGTTGATCAGGATTGCCCAGCAAAAAACCGATGACCGAGGGCACCGCAATCACCAGACCGAACCCTGCAGCCGTCGCCACCGCGCGGTGGATCGGCACGCCAAACAGGGTCATCGTCGGCACGCCGAAGCTGCCCCCGCCGATGCCCATAAGCACAGACATAAACCCCATAATCGTGGATAACACTGTCTGTAAAATTCCCTTGGGCATCTGTTCCCCCAGACGCCAATGGGCCTTGCCAAAAGCCAGATACAGGCCGATCACAATGCCCAGACAGCCAAAGATCACCATCAAATGCGTGGACCGCAGCCCTGTCGCAACCATCACCCCGATCACGGCGCCAACCGCAATCCCGGGTGCCCAGCCACGCAGAATATCCCATTCCACCGCGCCCTTTTTATTGTGCGACTGAACAGAGCGCATAGAAGTGAACACGATGGTGGCCAAAGAGGTCGCCAGACAAATTTGCATCAGCTGCGCGTTGTCATACCCGAGGCCTGAAAACGCATAGTAAAACGCAGGCACCAGAATAATGCCCCCCCCGACCCCAAGCAGCCCCGCCAGCACACCGGCAAACCCGCCAATGGCCATTAAAAGTACAATCATCGGCAGAAGAGTCGACAGTTCGGGCATGATATAGCTTTCCAGATGAGTCGACTTTGGATAGCGCAGGCTTCAAGCGGTTAAAAGCGTTTTCAAGCAGCAACTTCAGTCAGATGGGAGAGGGCCAGTTCCACGACCTCAGGTCCGGCGCCTGTTTTATGGGCTTGTTCAGACAAAGTCCGCCGCCACTGCCGCGCCCCTGCCCGACCTGAAAACAGCCCCAGCATATGGCGTGTGATCTGATTCAACCGCCCGCCTTTTGACAGGTGGTTTTCGATATAAGGCAACATCTGCGCCACTGCATCCTCGGCCGTGCTATCCGTGCCTTGCTCAAATACCCGACGATCAGCCGTGCACAGAATATCCGTGGGCGTGTGATAGGCAGCTCGCCCGATCATCGCCCCGTCCAGCCCGCGATTGATGTGTTCCAAAGCGGTATCAAGATCGGCAATCCCGCCGTTCAGAATGATTTCCAACTGCGGAAACTCCGCCTTCATCCGATGCACCAACTCATAGTCCAAAGGTGGTATATCTCTATTTTCTTTTGGGCTTAACCCATCCAGCCACGCCATTCGTGCATGAATAGTGAAGGAAACAATGCCTCGTGCAGAAACGGTTTCAAGGAATTCCGGCAAGATTTCTGCCGGTATCTGATCATCCACCCCGATGCGGCATTTCACAGTTATCTTGGCACCTGTTGATGCCTCTTGCATGGCTTGAACACAGTCTGCCACCAGAGTGGGTTCCAGCATTAAACAGGCCCCGAACCGACCGGATTGCACCCGATCAGACGGACAGCCCACATTCAAATTCACCTCACCATAACCAAAATCACATCCGACCCGCGTAGCTTGCGCCAATTGATCAGGATCAGAGCCCCCAAGCTGCAAAGCAATAGGATGCTCGGCCGGATCGAACCCCAGCAAACGCTCCACATCCCCATGAATGATCGCCGGAGCCGTCACCATTTCCGTGTAAAGCAACGTATGACGGGACATCAAACGGTGCAGATACCGGCAATGCCTATCCGTCCAATCCATCATGGGTGCAATGCTGAGCCGAGAGCATTGGTAAGCTGCTGAATTTCCTTGATTACGTGTCATATCGCGACTTTTCACTCGTTCGTGTTTTGTTTTGCTGCCGCCTGTTTTGCCTGTTTGCGCCGATTGGTACAACAAAGGTTGTTCAGGCACGATCCGCACGATTAAAGGCAACTACGAAGACCGCTCAGCCCCGTATTTGGCACAGATCACCATAAAAAGAAAAGACCAATGGGCGCGGTGGTGAATCAGAAACTCTGTGAATTAAGGCGGACAAGGAGCGCCCGACGATATCGCAAGTGCTACGGCCAGTGGAACGTTTAGTTTCTGGCAAGATGGTAGGCCCGGTAGGACTCGAACCTACGACCAAAGCGTTATGAGCGCTCTGCTCTAACCAACTGAGCTACAGGCCCCCAATTTGGTAGTTGAGCGATACAAAAGCCTTGCGGTCGGGTCAAGCAACTTTGCGGGACAAGTACTGTTCGCGGAAAATCACATACAGCCCTGCACCGATTGTGATGGAAATGCCAAGCGATGCCAGTCCATTGGGCAAATCTTTGAAAATCAAGAAGCCGATCACCGTCGCCACAGGAATTTCAAGATACTGCATCGGGGCTAGGGTGGCCGAAGGCGCGAATCGTAAGGACCATGTCATCAGCAGATGGGCTAGCGTGCCAAGGATGCCGATCGCCGCCAACAACCCCCATTCATAGGGCGTCGGGGATACCGCTTGCAGAACCTCGCCTCCGAACGGCCCCAGCACAAGCCAGACTACGCCGATCAGAACTGTAGCGATCACGCCGGACTGCGCCTGTAGGTTCATCGCATCGACCTCTTTGGCAACTTTGCGCGTCACCAGCATGAACAAAGCGAAATCCACGGCCACAACCAATGGCAAGAGCGCAGGCCAACCGACAGCCGCAAAACTCGGCTGGATCACCAGCAATGTGCCGATAAACCCGACCAGACAGGCCATAAGCCGATGGGGGCCGACTTCCTCGTTCAACACAAATTTTCCCAGCAACAGCATGATAAACGGCATCACAAAGGCAATCGCCACTGCATCCGCCAAAGGCAGATACCGCAAGGACGTGAACATCGCGCCAATGCCGATAATATGCAGCATCGTGCGCAACACCATCAGCCAGAACAGGCGGCGCGGCATCTTTACAGGCAGGCCGGTAAACCAGATGATCGGCCACAACAGCACCACTTGCGCCACAAAACGCACCAGTAACAACTGCACCAGCGGAATCGAATCGCCCAGAATCTTGGCGATGGAATCCCCCAGCGGGGCAAGAATGCAAAAGCCTGTCATAAAGGCGATGCCAAGAAGGGGTCTATCCTGTGTCATGGCGGCACTTTATTGCAGCGACCGTCAGGCGCAATCACTGTTTTCAACCCGCAGCCCTTGCGTTACAGGGATGCAAAGGATTCTGGAGGCCGAAATGAGTGATCGCAAGAACAGCCTAACCTATGCCGACGCAGGCGTTGATATTGATGCCGGCAATGCGCTGGTGGATCGGATCAAACCTGCGGCCGCCAGCACCAAACGTCCGGGCGTTATGGACGGGCTTGGCGGCTTTGGCGCCATGTTTGATCTGAAAGCTGCGGGTTTTAACGACCCTATTCTGGTCAGCGCAACGGATGGTGTTGGCACCAAACTGCGCATCGCCATTGATACGGGAAACGTGGGAACCGTTGGCATTGATCTGGTGGCCATGTGCGTGAACGATCTGATCTGTCAGGGCGCTGTCCCTTTGTTTTTCCTGGATTATTTCGCAACAGGCAAGCTGGACGTAGACAGCGCAGCCCAAGTGATCGAAGGCATCGCCGAAGGCTGCCGCCAAGCCAATACAGCATTGGTGGGCGGCGAAACAGCCGAAATGCCTGGCATGTATGAAGCTGATGATTTCGATCTGGCAGGGTTTTCGGTTGGCGCCATGGAACGGGGCGCGATGCTGCCTGCGAATGTCAGCGAAGGCGACGTGCTGATTGGCATGCCTTCCAGCGGTGTGCATTCCAACGGCTATTCCCTTGTGCGTAAAATTGTCGAAAATTCCGGTCTGGCTTGGGATGCCCCCTGCCCGTTTGGCGACGGTACTTTGGGCGCGGCCCTGCTGGAACCTACAAAAATTTATGTGCGCCCTGCCGTTGCCGCCCTTGCCACGGGCGGATTGCACGGGTTGGCCCATATCACCGGTGGCGGTTTGACCGAAAACCTGCCCCGTGCCTTGCCCGATGGATTGGGGGCTGAAATCGACCTGAACGCCTGGACCCGCCTGCCTGTGTTTGACTGGCTGATCAAAGGCGCCGGTCTGGATCAGGCTGAAGCGTTGAAAACCTTTAACTGCGGCCTTGGCATGATCGCCATTGCAGCAGCGGATCAAGCCGACGAAGTTCTCGCGGCGCTCACCGCCGAAGGTGTCGATGCCATGCGCATCGGTCAAGTGGTTGCAGGCGCTGGGGTGGCCTACTCCGGGGCTCTCTGATGGTGCGGGTTGCCGTTTTCATCTCGGGTGGCGGCTCTAATATGCTGTCCTTGCTGGATGCGATGGATGATCCTGACTTTGGTGCGGAACCGGTGCTGGTACTGGCCAACTCCGCGCAGGCTGGCGGTCTTAAAAAAGCGGCAGACAGAGGTGTGGCCACCGCTGTGGTGGATCACAAAGATTACGCGAATCGTCCTAGTTTTGAAGCTGAAATCAGTAAAGTTCTGGATGAATATGTTCCAGATGTCATATGTTTAGCAGGCTTTATGCGGGTGCTCACGGCTGATTTTACCAGCCAGTGGGACGGTAAAATGCTGAACATCCACCCTTCCCTTTTACCAAAATACAAAGGCCTGCACACCCACCAAAGGGCAATAGATGCAGGCGATAGCCAAGGCGGTTGCAGTGTGCATCTGGTCACAGCTGCGCTGGATGACGGGCCGATCCTTGGCCAAGCGGCGGTGCCCATTCTGGCGGGTGACACATCCGACGATCTGGCCGCACGGGTTCTGATCGAAGAACATAAACTTTATCCCACTGCCCTGCGCAGCTTTATCAAAACATTATAATCCGCGTTTTCAGCAGACAGAAAAAAAGGGGCCATACGGCCCCTTTCCTGTTTCAGATCATCTGAAATTTTTGCTTAGCCAACCAGTTCAAGACCAGAGAAGAAATACGCGATTTCTTCTGCGGCTGTTTCTGGTGCATCTGACCCGTGAACCGAATTTTCGCCCAAAGACAGCGCGTGTGTTTTACGGATTGTGCCCTCTGCAGCGTCGGCTGGATTTGTTGCGCCCATGATCTCGCGGTTGCGCAGGATTGCGTTTTCGCCTTCCAGAACCTGAACAACGATCGGTTCGGATACCATGAATTCGCACAATTCGTCGTAAAATGGACGCTCTTTGTGAACCGCATAGAAAGCTTGTGCTTGTGCCAGCGACAGTTGGATGCGTTTTTGTGCAACGATGCGCAGGCCGCCGTCTTCCAGCATGGCACAGATCTGGCCAGTCAGGTTGCGTTTTGTAGCGTCTGGTTTGACGATAGAGAATGTACGTTCGAGAGCCATGGTGACTGTCCTTTGGGTTGGTGAATTTGGCGGTGCGATAGCATGGAACATCCCTATTGGAAAGCACCCTTTAAGGGGCTGTTGACAGTATCGAATGGCTGGGGCATTGCGAGGCATGTTAAAACTGACCGATATAACCTATTCGATTTCGGGCCGTCCTTTGTTTGACGGCGCGTCTGCAACGATTCCAACAGGCCACAAGGTGGGCTTTGTGGGGCGAAACGGCACGGGTAAAACCACGCTGTTCCACCTGATTACCGGCAAATTGGCGCTGGACGGAGGTTCAGTAGAAATCCCGCGTGGCGCGCGGATCGGCGGCGTGGCGCAAGAAGCCCCTGCCTCGGATGACAGCCTGCTTGATACAGTGCTGATGGCCGATACCGAACGGGCCGAACTTCTGGCAGAAGCAGAGACCGCAACCGACCCCGCCCGTATCGCCGAGGTGCACGCCCGCCTGTCCGACATCGACGCCTATTCCGCCGAGGCCCGGGCCGCTGGTATTTTGCACGGTCTTGGTTTTGACAAAGCCGCCCAGGCCCGCCCCTGCGCAGACTTTTCCGGCGGCTGGCGTATGCGCGTAGCCCTTGCCGCTGTGCTGTTTTCCGAACCTGACGTGCTGCTGCTCGATGAACCGACCAACTATCTCGATCTGGAAGGCACGCTCTGGCTCGAAGGGTATCTGGCGAAATATCCTCATACCGTTCTGGTGATTTCACACGACAGGCAGTTGTTGAACCGCTCTGTCGGGGCGATCCTGCACCTGATGGATCAGAAATTAACCCTTTATCAGGGCAATTATGACACGTTTGACGCAGTTCGGCGGGCTAAACTCGCCGAAATCGCTGCGGCGGCGAAAAAGCAGACGGCAGAACGCGCCCATATGCAAAGTTTTGTGGACCGCTTCCGCGCGAAGGCCTCTAAGGCGAAACAGGCGCAGTCTCGGCTGAAAATGCTGGAACGGATGGAACCGATTGCGGCGGCCACCGAAAACAACGTGGCTGCGTTCAACTTCCCCTCGCCTGAACAACTCTCCCCCCCCATCATGAAGCTGGACGGCGTGGACGTGGGGTATGGCGACACAACGATTTTGCGCACGCTGAACCTGCGGATTGACCAGGATGACCGGATCGCACTGCTTGGCGCAAACGGTCAGGGAAAATCCACCCTGTCAAAGCTGTTTGCAGACCGGCTTGCGCCGCAAAAGGGCGACATTGTATCGTCATCCAAACTGCGGATCGGCTATTTTGCCCAGCATCAGGTGGATGAATTGCATCTGGACGAAACCCCGCTGCAACATCTGGCGCGGGAACGCCCTGAACTGGCTCCGCCAAAACTGCGCTCTCGTTTGGCACAAGGCGGGATCGGGCCGGAACAGGCTGATACGCTGGTGGCAAAACTGTCAGGTGGGCAAAAGGCACGGCTTTCCATGTTGCTGGCCACGCTTGATGCGCCCCATCTGGTGATTCTCGATGAGCCGACAAACCACCTCGACATCGAAAGCCGCGAGGCCTTGGTGCGCGCGCTGATGGAATATGACGGCGCGGTCATTCTGGTCAGCCACGACCCTCATCTGGTGGGCATGGTGGCGGATCGTCTGTGGTTGGTCAAAGACGGCAACGTTCGCGCCTTTGACGAAGACCTCGACGCCTATCAAAAACTACTGCTCAGTGAGCGGGGCGGCGGCGGTGTGGCTGCGGCAGGGGACAAGAAAAAACCGCGCGAAAAACGCAAACCGGCGGCTGTGCAACGCAAGGCCGTAGCCCCGCTACAGGCTGAAGTCGCCAAATGTGAAGCCCGTGTCGCTAAGCTGGAAGAACTGAAAACAAAGATCGAAGAACGGCTTGCCGATCCCGACCTTTACACGCCCGTCTACCGCGATAAACTAATGTTGTTGCAAGGCAAAGCCCGCGAAATCAAAGACGGTCTGAAACGGGCCGAAGAACTGTGGATGGCCGCATCAGAAGAACTGGAGCTTGCGAAATCCCAATGACGTTCGACCTGTTTGTCACTGCTTTTGTTACGATTTTTCTGATCATCGACCCCATCGGGTTGCTGCCATTCTATATCGCCCTGACCAGTGACCATACAAAGCTTGAACGGCGCGGGATTGCCCTGCGCGCTACTGGGATTTCACTGTTTGTGCTGCTGTTATTCGCCTTTGCCGGGGATCGCATCTTGCAAGGCATTGGCATCGGCATGCCCGCGTTTCGCATCGCAGGTGGTGTTTTGCTGTTCATGACAGCGGTGGATATGCTGTTTGAAAAGCGCGCTGAACGCCGCGAAAACCAGACAGAGGCTTCGGATCGCCCTGATCCATCTGTCTTCCCACTGGCCACCCCGCTGATTGCAGGCCCAGGCTCTATTGCCGCCGTTATCTTGCTGGCAGGCCAAGGGGACGACAGAATTCAAGCCCTGAGCATCACTCTCGGCGCATTGGTTTTGGTACTGGCGCTGGTGCTTGCACTGTTCTTTCTGGCAGGGCCAGTGGAACGGGTGCTGGGCAAAGTCGGCATCAATGTGGTGACCCGTTTGCTTGGCATGTTGCTGGCCGCGCTGGCAGTGCAGTTTGTGGTGGACGGCATGCACGGATTGGGCGTTGTATGAGCGGGGACGAACGGGCCTATTTCTTTTACCTGTTGATATTATTGCTGTTTATCGGTGGTGGTTTTTTGTTCGGCTATCGCCAAAAACTAAGCACAACTTTGCAACAAGCCGCGATATGGGTGTTGATTTTTGTGGGAGTGGTCATAGCCTACGGATTTTCCGACACATTAAAACAGCAGATCATGCCGTCCCGCGCCACACAAAGCGCCCAAGGATTTGAGGTTCAGCGTGCCCGTGACGGACATTTCTATCTGACCCTGCAAGTGAACGGCAAAAACATCCCATTTGTGGTAGATACAGGTGCGACGGATATTGTCTTAACCCAAGATGATGCTGAGAAAATTGGGATTGATCCAGACACACTGACTTATATCGGACGGGCAAATACGGCCAACGGAGTGGTCAAAACCGCCTCTACCGTGCTGGACCAGATCGCATTGGGGGACATGGTGGATTATGATGTCCGCGCCTCGGTCAATGGCGGTAAGATGGACGGATCTTTGTTGGGGATGGCGTATCTGAACCGCTTTTCCGAAATCTCTATGCGGGGCGATCGTTTGATCCTGAAACGCTAGGATTTGAGTATTTTGGGAACATTGAAGCCCACGCCCTGCCCGTCTTCTTGTGGGCCTAAATACCTAAAAAGCCTCAATCGGCTTTCTTTTCAGCTTTCTTTGTCCAACGCCCGTCTTCTTGCGCCCAATATTGCGCCGGAACGCCTGCGTCTGTCAGGGCTTTCCAATCCGTACGGGCAGCGGTCAGTTCGGTTTCCGTGTTGCCGTCGAACATCAGGCAGACGCGGGTATAAAGCGCGACTTCCTGAGGGGTGGTTTTTGCCCCATCCGTCAACAACAGGATTTCTGCATGATTGACGTTATCTAATTGATTTGTCAGTAAAATCGGCTGATCCGAATCATGGTTTTCGCCGATCAAACCATGGGCCAGAAACGAATCCTCTTTATACTGCCAGAGGGCTGTATCAAGCTGCTTCAGTTTTTCGATGTCCCTGCCCCGCACCAGTGCACGCCAGGGTTTGGCGCGCACTTTTTCCAGCAGGTCAGGCAGGGCCTGATCCAGCCGGGATCGGGTCAGGTGGTAGAAATAGACCTCAGCCATCTGCCAGTTCGTAGTTATCCGCGATCAAACGATCAAGCGCCCGAACGCCCCAGCCTGTTGCGCCCGCAGGGGCCAGTGGAGTTGGGGTTTTGACCGAAGCAACACCCGCGATGTCCAGGTGAATCCACGGCATATCCGGTTCAACAAACCGTTGCAGGAATTGTGCCGCTGTGACAGATCCTGCCGCACGGCCACCGGTGTTTTTCATATCTGCAATGCGGGATTTGATCAGTTGATCATAGGCCGCGCCCAGCGGCATGCGCCACGCGCCCTCGGCTTCGGCGTTGGCAGCTTTCAGGAACTGGCGACACAAACCGTCATTGTTTGAAAAGACACCGGCGTTTTCATGGCCCAGACCGATGATGATGGCGCCTGTCAGCGTTGCCAAATTGATCATCCCCACAGGTTGATAGGTTTTTTGCGCGTACCACAGCACATCGGCCAATACCAACCGGCCCTCTGCATCGGTGTTGATGATCTCGATGGTGTCGCCTTTCATCGAGGTCACAACATCACCCGGACGTTGGGCTTTGCCGTCTGGCATGTTTTCGACCAAGCCGACCAGACCGACCACATTTGCCTTGGCCTTGCGCAGCGCCAGCGTTTTCATCACGCCGGAAACAACCCCCGCGCCGCCCATATCCATGGTCATGTCTTCCATGCCCGCCGCGGGTTTGATGCTGATGCCGCCGGTGTCAAACACCACGCCCTTACCCACCAGCGCGAAAGGTTTTTCATCGCCGCCGCCGTTCCATTCCATCACAACCATTTTGGTTGGCGTTTCAGAGCCAAGCCCCACCCCGAGCAGCGCGTGCATACCGAGTTCTTCCAGTTCAGCCTCGTCCAGAACTTTGACTTTTAAGCCCAGTTTTTCCATTTCCACCAAACGGTTGGCGAATTCTGTTGTGGTCAGGATATTAGAGGGTTCGTTCACCAAATCGCGGGTCATAAAGACGCCCTCATTGGCCGCTTGGCGGGCTGCGAAGGTAGCTTCGACCTCATCCGCCTTATTGGCCAGAACGGTCAGGCCGCCTTGTTCAGTTTTTTCGCCAGACTTATGATCAGAAAATTCATAGGCGCGCAACACATAGCCTTGGGTGACCTCGGCCACAGCAGGGTTCGCGCCTGCCAGAAGCATGGCATCGGATTTACCGACTGCTTTGGCGGCCTCGGCCCCTGCATTGCGTGCAACCTCGGCCCCGACCTTGCGGCCGATCTTAACGATAACAATCGCTTTTGCGGCGATGTTTGCGGGGAAATCCAACACCTGAACCGCGCCGATCTTCATCTCTTCAAAGGCGGCTGATTCGGAGAACCGCGCCAGTACGCCACGCGCCAGCTTGTTGACACGGCGCGCCAAAGGATCAAGCCCGCCCGCAGGCGTTAGGAAACAGACGATTTTGCCCTCAAAAGCGCCGATCAGGTCTAGATTGGTTTCCACGAAGACAGGAGAGATGGGAGAAGTCATTGAACGCCCTTTTCATTTGCGTGTTTTCCTTCGATTTAACGTTTTTCAGCCGATTTGACCACCTGCGTCTGTTGCCGCCTGAAAAAATGGTTTAACTCATGTGAACTTGGGGAAATTTGAGGTCAACACAGGTGAAACGCATCGACAGATATGTTCTGCGCCAATTGGTGGGGCCTTTTCTGTTTTTCCTCGTGATTTTTGGCGGCATTCTGTGGCTGAATCAGGCACTGCGGATTGTGGATGTTGTGGTCAGCAACGGGCAATCCGGTTTGGTTTTTGCCGAGCTGTCAGTCTATCTGCTGCCCAAAGTTCTCGAAACTGTCGTGCCTGTCGCCGCATTCGCTTGCGCGATCTATCTGACCAATCGTTTGTATTCCGAGGCTGAACTGGTTGTTTTCATGGGCGTTGGCCATGGGCCTGCCAATGCAACCGTACCGTTTTTCGCCTTTGGGATGATTTGCTTCTTGTTGATGAGCATTTTGACCCATGTACTGACCCCCTGGTCCCTGTCTGTGCTGCAAAACCGCCAGCATGAGATCAGCAAGGAATTCCTGACCCAATTCGTCGTCGCAGGGGAATTCGCCAGCCCAACAGACGGGGTGACGGTGTTTTTCGGCGAAACCACCCCCGAAGGCAATCTGCGCGATGTGTTGATCAATGACCGCCGCGACGAGTCAGTCATTGTCACGCATACGGCGGCTTCGGGGCAGTTGATAAGCTCGGAAAACAAGCCAAAACTGGTGCTGTTTGACGGTTCTATCCAGCAATTTGAACCCGAGGCGCGTAAGCTAAGCACTATTCAGTTTGACAGCCTTAGTTATGACCTAAGCCAATTCGCCAAAAATATCGGCGAACGCACGGTCGCGGCGCGGGAAATGTACAGTTGGGATCTTGCCTTTGCCAGCGTAGAGGGCGCATCGTTGGAATTGCATGACCGGTTTGTGAAATCCTTGCTGGCGATTGTGGTGCCTGTTTTGGGGGCGATTGTTCTGTTGTCCGCAGGCTTTAGCCGGAACGGATTCTTCCTGCGCATCGCGCTTGGGGTGGTGTTTATGGTGGCGATCAATTCTGCGCGTGGGGTGTTTCAGGGCTTTGCCGAAAGCGACACCGGCAGCTGGCCCTTGATATATGTCCCTGTTTTAGTTGCCTTTTTAGCCGTGTTATTCATGGTCCGCATGGGCCAGGCGCCGTGGAAATCAGGATTGCGCGGGATCATCTCTCCGCAAAAGGCCAGTTTATGACGCTTTATTTGTATTTTGCACGGCGGTTTCTGGGCGCCTTTTTGCGGGTTTTTGCTGTGCTGACCCTGCTGATTTTTGTCATCGAAACCTTGGAAAACATCCGCAGCCTGTCAAAACACGGTGTGGATTTCGCACAAGCCGCTTTTCTGGCCGCCTTCAGTTCACCCGAACTGGTTTTGCAGGCAATGCCGATCATTGTGATGCTGGCGGGGCTGACCTTTTGTGTGGGGCTGGCCCGCTCTAACGAGTTTGTAGTGACGCGGGCAGTGGGTGTTTCGGCGCTGAAAGCGATGACAACACCGGCGCTCAGTGCTTTTGCACTCGGGCTGGCGGCGATGTTATTTTTGAACCCCTTGTCGGCGTTTTTCTCTATTCATCACGATGATTTACGCGAGACCTACACCAATGCGGATCGCGGCGCGGTGTCGTTCAGCGAAGACGGCTTCTGGTTGCGCCAGAAAGATCTGGACGGGCATACGGTGATCCATGCGGAAAGCGCAAATTCACGTGGGACCAGCCTGCGCGGTGCCACTGCACTGAAATTTGACGTGGAAGGTCAATTGGTTTCGCGCCTGTATTCCCGCACCGCGATCCTGCGCGAGGGCGAGTGGGTTTTTACCAACGGCAAATTCTGGCACACGGATCGCAACACGCCAAACCCCGAAAGCACATCCGAAACCTTTGAAATCAGACGGTTTGATACGGATATTACGCCCGAACAAATCCTTGAGGGGTATCCAAAGCCCCAGTCGGTTCCGATTTGGGATAAATGGAGCACGATCCGCGCTATTGGCGAAGCTGGATTTTCCACCCTGCCCCACCGGATTCACCTCAATATGGAGCTGTCACGCCCCTTGATGTTGATGGCGATGATGATCATCGGCGCGGCCTTTACCTTGAAAAATGCGCGGATGGGGAATTTGGGAGTTTCGGTGTTTCTTGCTCTAATTTGTGGTTTTTCCCTCTACTTCCTACAAAATCTTGCTATGACTCTTGGAGAAGCGGGAGAGATTCCCGTTTTCGCGGCGGCTTGGGCACCTCCGCTTGCTGCTTTTTTGTTTGCCGTGGGGTTGTTCCTCAGATTTGAGGACGGATAAGACATGAACCGTTGGGCTTTTGCGTTTCTTCTTGCCAGTTTCACCCCGCTTGGATTTGGGGTGACGGCCCCTGTTGCAGCGCAAGAATCTGCCCAAAATCGCGGTCTACAAACCGGTGGCGGGCCAGCGACAGTCGATCAAACCCGCCCGATTTCCCTGATTGCCGATACAGTTGATTTTGATCCCGCCAGTGGTGTGTTGATCGCATCGGGCAATGTGCAGGTGTTTCGCGGCACCCAAGTGCTGGCGACGGACCGACTGGTTTATGACCAGCGTAACAAACACCTGTCTGTTCCCGGAACCATGACCCTGACCGACGGGGCCGATGTGGTCACCCGCGCGGCAGGTGCCGAACTGGACACTGATCTGGAAAACGGTCTGATCAAAGGGGCAGAACTGTTGATCCAACAGCAATTGCAACTGGTCAGCCAGCAAATGCACCGTCAGGACGGCAAGTTCAAAGTTCTCGACAAAGTGGTGGTGACCAGTTGTCAGGTCTGTGCCAAATACCCTGTTCCCTTCTGGAAAATCCGCGCCCGCCGCGTGATCCATGACGAACAGGCCCGCCAGTTGTATTTTGAAAATGCAACGCTCGATGCCTTTGGGATTCCAGTGGCCTATGTGCCAAATCTGCGTGTTCCCGAACCCGGTGTTGATCGGGCCACAGGCATGCTGGTGCCAAAGTTTTCATCTTCAAACACTTTGGGATATGGCATCGAAGTGCCGTATTACTGGACCTTGGGCGATCACGCCGATCTGACCCTGACAACACAGGTCTATACCAAGGGCAGCTTTCTGCTGAACCCCGAATACCGCCGTCAGGTCAAACGCGGGTATTTCGAAATCGACTCCTATGTGACGCTGGAAGATTCCCTGTCACAGCACCAGAACCGCTCATCCTTGTCGGCCACCGGTTTGTTCCAGCTTAAACACGACATCGAATTGGAATTCGGCATTGAAATCGCCTCTGACGATAGCTTTCGCGATGATTATGGCATCGGCGTAGAGGACGAAGACCGGCTGACATCATTCCTGACCCTGCGCCGTACGCGCGAAACATCATATGTCAGCGTCAGCACATCCTATATCCAAAGTTTGCGCACCAATGAGGTCGATCAGGAAATCCCGCTTGTCTTCCCAGAGGTCTATGCCCACAAAAACTGGGTTGATCCGGTGTTTGGCGGCAAAATGTCCCTGACCGCGCAATCCGTCACCCTGCTGCGCGAAGATGACAGTGAATTCTCGCGGGCGGGGCTGGTGGCTGAGTGGCAAAAAGACTGGACCCTGCGCAACGGGTTGATCGTTTCAGCCTATGCAGGTGTTGCGGGCAGCTACTATCTAACCGAAGGCATTGCGGGTTTCGCAGATGGGACCTCTTCGGAATTTATCCCCACAACGGCTGTAGATCTGCGCTGGCCTTTGTCGCGTCAGAACGGGTCCGTTACCCATATAATCGAACCACGGATACAATTGGTCTGGTCCCCTGATAAAGCACGCTCGAATGTGAACGAGGACAGCGTGCAGGTGGAATTTGAAGAAACTAACCTATTTTCCTACAATCACTTCCCTGGATTTGATGCGTCAGAACGGGGCGCGCGGGCCAATGTGGGTGTGTCCTACACCCGCTACAATCCCAAAGGCTGGACCTATGGTGTCACGCTGGGGCGGATTTTTCGGGCAAAGGATTTGAACCAGTTCGCTGCGGGAACGGGGCTGGACGGGCGAAATTCAGACTATGTCAGCGCGATCAGCGTGTCTTATCTGGATAATTTTGATATTCTTAACAGCACCTTGTTTGATGAAGATTTTGATATCAGCAAGAATGAAACCCGTCTGACAATGGATTTCAACCGGGTTTCGGCAGAGGCCACCTATATCTATCTTGAACAGGATGTCGTGGCCGGATTTAGTGACCCCACCCATGAAGCCGCGCTTGCAATGGTCTATCGCTACAACGATTATTGGAGCTATTCTGGGGAATGGCGTCAAAATCTGGAAACCGGTCATTCGACCAGCGGTGAATTTGGCGTGCGCTACGAAAACGAATGTGTTGCCGTGGACCTTTCACTCTCGCTTCAATACGAAGGGTCTGGTATCGAAAGAACAACGCGAGAAATTGGCTTGTCCGTTGAACTGGCTGGACTTGGCAATAAAAAGCGAAACAAGAAATATGCGCACAGATGTGCGGCGTTAAACGGGTAGTTCAGGTGGTGAATATGAAATCATTGGCACTGACTTTGATTGCAGGTCTGATGGCGGTGACAACCCCGTCTAATGCACAAAGCAACAATCCATATGGTGTGGCCATTCGGGTCAATGACCGCGTGGTCACGAATTTTGAAGTCAACCAGCGGGTCTTGTTGCTGCAAGCTTTTGGCACCACTGGTGATTTGTCAAAAACCGCGAAGGAACAACTTGTTGAAGACCGCCTTCGGCTACAAGCCGCCGCAAGTGCGGGCCTGCAGGTTACCGAAGAAGAGATCGAGGCTGGGGTAGATGAATTCGCTGGCCGTGCCAATTTGACGGGCGAACAGCTTTATCAATTTGTGGCGCAACGGGGGGCTGCCAAAGAAAGCATGCAAGATTTTGTGCGCGCTGGCCTGTTGTGGCGCAACCTTGTGCAAGCCCGTTTCGGCGCCCGCGCTTCTGTATCAGAGGATGAAATCGACACGACCCTGAACCTTATTTCCGGTCAGGCGCAACAATCCATTCTCTTCTCGGAAATTCGCCTGCCACTGGACCAGCGCGGCGATGAACAAACCTTGGAACTCGCCGATCAACTGTCCAAATCCATTCAGTCCGAAGCGGCTTTTGCATCCGCTGCGCGGCGATATTCCCGCGCCCCCAGTCGGGCCCGCAGCGGACGTCTGGATTGGTTGCCTGTTGCGCAATTGCCAGCCGCGCTTGCAGGGCAGATCATGGCACTGCAACCGGGCGAAGTCACGGCCCCCGTGACCCTTGGTGCAACAGTTGGATTGTTCCAACTGCGCGGCGTGCGTGATGATCCACCGTCAAGTGAACAGGTGGTATCCGTGACCTATGTTACCGTTGATGTGCCAGGCGAACCCGGATCAGACCGCCTGACCAGTGACGCCCAAAAGCTGATCAACGACGTGGACACCTGCCCCGATTTGCGCGCCCAATCTGAACGGTTTGCCATTCCGGGCTTTGTGGATCATTCCGAAGACATCCGCGCGGTTCCGGACCAAGTGGCGATCACATTGGCAGGGCTGGATCGAAATGAGGCCAGCTATTACCCCAATAGCGCGGGCACTTTGACCGTTGTCATGCTATGCGACCGTCTGCGCGATCTGCCTGAAGGCGCACGCGAAAACATCCGCAATGGCTTGTTCAGCCAACGGATCGGCGGCCTTGGCCAAGGGTATCTGCAAGAGCTGAAAGGCGATGCGGTCATCGTTTACCCATGACCTTGCCCATTGCGCTGACCAGCGGCGATCCCGCAGGTATAGGACCGGAAATCACACAGGCGGCTTGGGCCGCGTTGAAAGGGGAATTGACCTTTTTTGTGATTGGCGATCCGCGTCATTTTCCAAACAGCATCAAAATTTCTGCGCCCGCAGAGGCAGCGGCAGCCATGATCCACGGGCTGCCTTTACTGCCCCTGCCTTTTGCCGCCGAAGTAACTGCTGGCCAACCTGACCACGCCAATGCACCCGCAGTGATTTCATCCATCAAACTGGCCGTCGGCTTTGCACAAACCGGTTTGGCCAGCGCGGTCTGTACCAACCCCATCAGCAAACAAGTCCTGATCGAAGGCGCTGGCTTTGCGCACCCTGGGCACACTGAATTCTTGGCAGAACTGGGCAAGGTTGACCGCTCGGTTATGATGCTGACAGCACCTGAACTGTCGGTGGTGCCTGTCACCATTCACATCCCTCTAGAACAGGTAAAACACGAACTGACGCCTGATCTGCTGGCCGACACGATCCGTATCACACACCACGCCCTGATCCGCGATTTTGCCCTGACAGCGCCGCGCATTGCTGTGGCGGGGCTGAACCCGCATGCTGGCGAAGGCGGTGTGATGGGGCGCGAAGAAATCGAATTGATTACGCCTGTCCTGAACCAATTGCGCACTGAAGGTATCGACATCAGCGGCCCCCTGCCCGCAGACACCATGTTCCACCCCGCCGCGCGTGAAACATATGACGTGGCCATCTGCATGTACCATGATCAGGCGCTGATCCCGATCAAAACATTGAATTTTTCCGCTGGCGTGAACGTGACACTGGGGCTGCCTTTTATTCGCACCTCGCCTGATCACGGCACCGCTTTTGGCATCGCTGGCCAGGGCACTGCCGAAGCCACCTCCCTGATCGAAGCCCTGCGCCGCGCGCGCGACATGGCCAACGCGAGAGCACAATATGACGCTAAGCCTTGATGGACTGCCCCCCCTGCGCGAGGTGATCAACACCTTTGAACTGCGGGCTAAAAAATCACTGGGGCAGAATTTTCTGCTGGATTTGAACCTGACAGGTAAGATCGCCCGCCAAGCAGGAAACCTGTCGGCCTGTGATATATTGGAAGTTGGCCCTGGCCCCGGTGGACTGACCCGCGCGTTGCTGTTTGAAGGCGCGCGCAAAGTGGTAGCAATTGAACAAGACGAACGGTGCCTGCCCGCGCTGGCAGAGGTGTCGGATCACTACGATGGCAAGCTAACCGTTATTCAAGGCGATGCCCTTCAGATTGACCCCTGGGAGCACCTGACAGCCCCCGTGCGGATTGTGTCTAACCTACCCTATAACGTGGGAACAGAGCTGTTGACCCGCTGGCTGTCACCCGCAGAATGGCCGCCATTCTGGCAATCCCTGACCCTGATGTTCCAAAAAGAAGTGGCGCAGCGGATCGTGGCGAAACCGGGCTCCAAAGCCTATGGCCGCCTGTCTGTACTGGCGCAATGGCGCAGTGATCCAAAGATAGTAATGGAAATACCGCCCTCTGCCTTTACCCCCGCGCCGAAAGTGACATCGGCAGTGGTGCATCTGGAACGGTTAGAACAACCCCGCTTTCCCGCTGATGCGGTCTGGCTGTCACGCACCGTGGCCAAAGGATTTGGCCAGCGGCGCAAGATGTTGCGGGCCAGTCTAAAGGGGCTGGCGCCTGATCTAGAGGATCGGTTGATTGCCGCAGGGATCAAGCCCACACAACGTGCCGAAGAAATTGGCCTAGAGCAGTTTTGCGCCCTGAGCCAACTTCTTAAATCACAATAAACAGATTATTCGGCGGCTTTGGTTTCGGCAGTATCCGCAAGTGCCGGCGCTGCATCCGTTGCAGTTTCTGCAGCGTCTGACACCGGTTTGACTTTGGGCTTGGCAGGCGCACGCTTGCGCGGGGCAGGCTTTTTCACAGGTTTAGCGGGCTTACTTTCAGGTGTTTCCACCAGATTGCTGTCATCTTGTCCCGGGAACAGATCAGCCGTTTCAGGAATAGTCGGCTGTTCGCCAGACGCATCCACAGCTGGCGGATGCTGCACAGGTTTCTTGTCCTGTGGCTGGTTGTTCTGGCTGGGCTGTTGATTGTTTTGTTGGGGGTTCGGCTGGTTATTCTGCTGATTGTTCTGCGAATTTTGCGCCGGTTGGTTGTTCTGATTATTCTGGTTATTTGACTGATTGTTCTGGTTGTTTTGCTGGTTCTGACGTTGGGATTCTTGTTGATCCCGACGTTGATCCATTTCGCGCTGTGCTTCACCCAACATACGCACGTAATGTTCAGCGTGTTGTAAAAAATTCTCGGCGGCTACACGGTCGCCAGACAGTTGCGCATCCCGCGACAAGGTCTGATATTTCTCAATAATCTGCTGTGGCGTACCACGAACCTTTCCCTCGGGGCCGGAACTGTCGAACACCCGATTGACCACATTCCCAAGATTGGAACGGCTGGAACGGTTTTTGTTGCGCGAGCGCGATTTGCTAGAAGATCTCATATGATCTGAGTACCCTTTTTCGTCTTTGATTTTTGCAGTCTTAAGAAAGACCTAAAGTCCAGATGCCTATTTGGATGCTAGGGGATGAGAACCGAGCGGTTCCATCATCCGATGGGCTAAAGTACAATGGGTCCGCTTCCTATGACAAGCGTAAATACGTTAAAATCCAGTTGTTCGGCGTTATTTTTCTGATTTCATCTGTTTTTCGGGCCAGAAACAGCCACCACACGATCCTGCCCGCCCAAATCTTTGTGCAGGCTGACCGCGCCAAAACCGGCAGCTGAAAAAATATCCACGACATCTTTGCCTTGCAAATAGCCAATTTCAAACAAGGCCCGCCCGTCAGGGGCCATAAAACCAGCCAGTTCCGACGCAATACTGCGATAGGCCGCCAAACCGTCCCCGCCAGGGGTCAGCGCCAGATGGGGTTCAAAATCACGTACATCCGTAGACAGCGATTCCATTTCTTTGGCAGTAATATAAGGCGGATTACTGACGATAAGATTAAAGCGGCCAGCGACTCCGTCAAACCAATTTGCGGTTTGAAAGGTCACACGATTGCTTAGGTTCAAACGCACGGCATTCTGATGCGCCACTTGCAAAGCAGCGTCAGACAGGTCCGTGCCAACCCCCTGTGCATCGGGAAATTCCCCCAGAAGGGACAATAAAATACACCCTGACCCCGTGCCAAGATCAAGGATGGTTTCGGGTGCTGCACCGGTAAGGGCCAGCTCTACCAAAGTTTCGGTTTCAGGGCGCGGGTCCAGCACATCTGCGCTGACCTTGAAGTCGTGCTTCCAAAAGGCCCGCTTGCCAGTGATATGGGAAATCGGCTCGCTCATGGCGCGGCGTTTGATCATATGCTCGAACTGCGAAACCTGTGTCGGTGTGATCATACGGGATAGTTCCACCGTCAGGCGATCCGTTTCAACCCCCATCATATGAGCCATTAAAATACGGGCATCGCGGCTGGCACCATCGCCAATTGCAGCACTCAAAAGCCGCGTTCCATTGCGCAACACCATGGAAGCTGTCTGGATCATGGGTCCATATCCGACAGACGCGCCGCCTGATCATCTGCAATCAGCGCGTCGATAATTTCATCAAGATCCCCCTGCATCACCTGATCCAGTTTATAGAGCGTCAGGTTAATGCGGTGGTCGGTCATGCGTCCTTGTGGGAAGTTATAGGTGCGTATGCGTTCAGAGCGATCGCCAGAGCCAACCTGCCCTTTGCGACTGGCCGCCCGTTCATCATCAGCCTGCTGGCGTTTAAGATCGTAAAGCCGTGTGCGCAACACCTGCATGGCAATTTCGCGATTGCGGTGCTGGGATTTTTCGGCGCTGACGACCATTATTCCTGTAGGAATATGGGTGATCCGCACGGCGGAATCCGTGGTGTTCACATGCTGCCCGCCCGCCCCCGAGGCCCGCATGGTATCAATGCGAATATCCGTGGTGGGAATGTCGATATCCACCTCTTGGGCTTCAGGTAGAACCGCCACCGTAGCCGCCGAAGTATGCACCCGTCCGCCACTTTCCGTGACAGGAACCCGCTGCACGCGATGTACACCGCTTTCGAATTTCATTCGGGCAAAGACCCCCTGCCCTTTGACGTTAATGATCGCTTCGCGCAGGCCGCCCAGTTCGGTTGCACTTTCCTCCATCAACTCGAACTTCCAGCCCGCGCCTTCGGCATAGCGTTGATACATGCGCATCAGATCACCCGCAAAAAGGGCCGCTTCATCCCCGCCTGTTCCAGCCCGAATCTCTAGGATGGCTGAACGCTCATCCGCTTCATCCTTGGGGATCAGGGTCAGTTGCACCGCATGTTCCAATCCCGGAAGACTGTCTTGCAAGCCTGGCAACTCCTCGGCTGCCAGTTCGCGCATTTCGGGGTCGGACATCATATCCTTAGCCTCGGCAATATCCTGCAAAAGCGTTTGATACTGCTGGATTTTATCGACCACTGGGCGCAGGTCGGAATACTCTTTGGACAGTGCTGCGAAATCGTCGCCTGCACCGCCTTCGGACATTTTTGCCTCTATGTAGGCAAACCGCTGCTTAATCTGTTCAAGTTTTACAATTGGGATCATAGGCGTGAAATCACCCGCGTCAGGCCGCAGGTCAAGCAATAAGTGACAATTTCGCGGAAATCCGCTATGTTAGGGCTATGAGACATGCTTTTTTACTGGGTTTGCTCGTATCGGTCCTAGGGCCAGCCGCACGTGCAGATAAAGCCGATGTTATCTGGCCTGACTGTTACTGCACCGATAAAACCGGTGCCCGTGTGGAACTTGGCGAAGTGGTTTGCATGTTTGTGGACGGGCGCAGCTTTCAGGCGCGCTGTGAAATGTCCTTGAACAATCCCATGTGGCGCGAGACCGAAGGCACCTGCATGTCATCCCGCAACAGCAGCCCGCAACAAGCGCAGCCAATGGGTCACACGGGCCTTGTTCACGCCCAGATCTGACTTGCCAAAACGGGACCGCGAATAGATTTGCACCGCAGATTTTCCGCCTGCACCTGGGATGATCCGCACAGAAATGAAATCGGGATAGCCCATCAGCTTGCTGCGCTGTTCATAGGTGATCCAGAAATCCGAAGCATCCTCTGCCAGAACCGTAACCCTTGGCTGTGCCACGGCAATTTCGTGCAGCGCCGCTGCAAGGTCTTCGGGGGGCAGATCAAATAGTTCTGCTGGCGCATCCCCGCCATCGCGCATCAAAAACTGGTTTGGCTTGGCGGTTTTTGTCACCACGGCAGGGTCTACATGCCAGCGGGCGGGCTCGTTCGGGGCGAAGCGGACCCACAGCACCAAAGCCACAACAAGCGCGAATATGATCCAAGCCAGCATCCCCAATCCCCTTCCAAGGTTTGACTTATTCAGCAGCTTTCACTGCCAGTTCCGCATCAATCTGCGCCGCTTTCGTTTCAACTTGTTCGATAATATGTTCAATCATCTGGTCATTGTTCAACTTATGACTTTGCGCGCCCGCCAGATAGACCATACCCGATCCAGCCCCGCCGCCGGTAAACCCGACATCCGTCATCAACGCCTCCCCCGGACCATTCACCACACAGCCGATGATGCTTAGGCTCATCGGGGTTTTGATGTGTTCCAGACGTTTTTCAAGGATTTCCACGGTTTTAATCACGTCAAACCCCTGCCGCGCGCAGGACGGGCAGGAAATGATATTCACGCCCCGATGGCGCAGGCCAAGGGATTTAAGGATTTCAAAGCCGACCTTGACCTCTTCTACAGGGTCCGCAGACAGGCTGACGCGCAGGGTATCCCCGATGCCCATCCACAACAGATTGCCCATGCCAATGGCGGACTTGATGGTGCCTGAAGTCAGGCCTCCGGCTTCGGTTATGCCCAGATGAATCGGGGCATCCGTCGCCTCGGCCAGACCTTGATAGGCGGCTGCCGCCATGAACACATCAGAGGCTTTGACGCTGATTTTATAATCATGAAACCCGTTATCATCGAGAATCCGCATATGATCCATGCCGCTTTCGATCATCGCATCGGGGCACGGTTCGCCGTATTTATCCAGCAGATGTTTTTCCAGCGACCCCGCGTTCACACCAATCCGGATCGAGCAGCCGTGGTCACGCGCTGCCTTGATCACCTCGCGCACACGATCTGCGCTGCCGATATTACCGGGGTTGATCCGCAAACAAGCGGCCCCTGCCTCGGCGGCCTCAATAGCGCGTTTATAGTGGAAATGGATGTCTGCAACCAAAGGTACCGGGCTTTCACGCACGATTTCATGCATGGCTTTGGTGCTTGCCTCGTCCGGGCAAGACACCCGCACAATATCCGCACCCGCATCGGCACAGGCCTGAATCTGGTTGATCGTCGCCTTGGCATCATGGGTCAGCGTGTTCGTCATCGTCTGCACAGAAATCGGCGCATCGCCCCCGACAGGCACAGAGCCCACGTGGATTTGGCGGGATTTACGGCGATAAATGTTGCGCCAGGGGCGCACGGCATTCAGGGACATGGGTTTTCCTGACGAATGATCTGTTTGCACTGAATATAGGGTGTTTTACACAGGCCGACGAGTGCTGCAATGCCGCAGATCAGTTAGACCCGCTGGCATCGGCAACTGGGTTCAATCCGTTCAACGGAGGCGCAAGGGGCGAAGTGAACAAATCCGTGGCCAAAGCCATGTTTTCCATTACTGTGTCTTTACCCAAGGCCACGCCGCGCACAACGCCGCCGCGATTGCCGACAGGCCCGTAGGTATTATCACCCACCATCACAAAAACAGCGCCTGCGTTACCCGCGCGCAGTTTCGCACCCTCAACATCGCTGGGGATACGATACCGTTCGCCTGCGTCGAGAATTTTCTCAAACAAAACAGCGCCATCGTCGAAATAGACGCGAATCCAGGCAGGTTTCAAGGCAACCACATCCACCGGTGGCGGCCCCTCGGCGACGACGCGCGGCGCGACGGGTTCGGCCATTGGAGGGTGTACCACAGGGGCTTGCAAATCGGCATAAGCGCCAAGGCTGCCCGCATTGAACGAGGAAATCGGGGCATCGCGCGCCACCATTTGGGGCACTTCCAATTCGGTCGGGCGATACAATTGGTCTAGATTAGAGGTCTGAAACGCCGATGTAGGGTTCAGAGCCACCACATTATCCCGCTGGGATGTGGGTTCGATCGGCAGGGTTGCCACCTCGGATGTGACACCTGGGGTTTGGTTCACTGGCACAAACTGAACGCGCTGAACCTCTTGCAGAACGGCCCAACTGCCATAGCCAAGACCCGCCAACAACAAAGCCAGCACCAGAACCGAACCAAGACCCGAGGGGGATACATTACTGAAAAAGCCAACGCTTGGCGGTGTCATTGGAATCCGTGGACGGGCAATCGGATCAGCCGTTGAAGGGCGCACAGGTGTATGCAGCAAAGCGGCGGATTTATTTGCTAAAGAACCGGGTTTCAGATCAGAATGCACACCGTTAAAGCCGCTTTCTTCACAAAAGCGGACAAAACATTCATCCGGATCCATTTCCAGATAACGGGCATAAGACCGCACATACCCTGCGATAAATCCCTGTGTCTGAAAGACAGATGGATCGCAGTTTTCGATTGCAGAGATGTATGTGGCTTTAATGCGCAAATCCCGTTGCACATCTAGCAAAGACTTGCCGAGCGTCGCACGCTCCCCGCGCATTTGATCTCCGAGTGTTACCTCAAACGTATCAAAGCCACGCGGCTGTTGTTTACCAAAGCCTTTGTCCATCCAACCTGCCTGACCCCTTGCGTCCGGTTCGTAGTCTTTCGTGCGGTTGCCCCCGCACCGGACGATTCGTTCACCCGACTGATTAGATGCATGCATACCACACGCCAGAGATATTGTGCACCCCTGAGTGTGATAATTGTTGCATTTTACTGGCAGGCAAAAATCCGCCTAAATCAAACATGTAACAGGCAATGCTTGCGCAATTACCCCGTCATATCCATGCGATTTAAGGCGCAATGCCCCCAAAGCCCGTCCAGTGCAGAAACCAAAGCGTTGATCATGGCGTCTGTGTGGACCGGGGACGGGGTAAACCGCAGCCGTTCAGTCCCGCGTGGAACTGTTGGGAAATTAATCGGCTGGACGTAAATACCGTGGTTTTCCAACAGCATATCCGACAGCATTTTACATTTCACCGGATTGCCCACATGGACGGGGACAATATGGCTGCCACGATCATCCAGCGGCAGGTTCAGGGCCCGCAAACGGGATTTCAGCAGCTTGGCTTTGGCCTGATGAATACCGCGCAGGGCATTATCGGTTTTCAGGTGCCTGACCGAGGCCGCCGCCGCCGCCGCAACAGCGGGTGGCAGGGATGTGGTAAAGATAAACCCTGGCGCATAAGAGCGGACAGCATCAGCCATGCGATCGGATGTGGCGATGTAACCGCCCATCACCCCGTAGGCTTTGGCTAAAGTTCCGTTAATAATATCAATACGATGGGCAAGATTATCTTGTTCGGTGATGCCACCGCCCCGCTGACCGTACAGGCCGACGGCATGGACTTCGTCGATATAGGTCAATGCGTTGAATTCATCTGCGAGATCGCAGATCGCTTCAATCGGGGCAAAGTCGCCATCCATCGAATACAGAGATTCAAAGGCAATCAGTTTTGGTGCTTCTGGCGGCAGGGTTTCCAGAATGCTGCGCAGGTGATCTACGTCATTATGGGCAAACACATGTTTTTCACAGAAACCGTGACGAATGCCTTCGATCATAGATGCGTGGTTCAACTCATCCGACAGGATAATCAGGCCGGGGAATAGCTTGGGCAAGACCGACAGGGTTGCCTCATTCGCGTTATAAGCAGAGGTGAAAACCACGGCGCGTTCTTTTCCGTGCAGATCAGCCAACTCCACCTCTAGGGCGTGGTGATAGGCGGTGTTTCCGGAAATATTCCTTGTGCCGCCAGACCCAGCACCAGCTTCATCCGCCGCAGCTTTCAGGGCATCCAGAACAACGGGGTGTTGCCCCATGCCCAGATAGTCATTGCCACACCAGACGGTGATTTCAGCCTCGCTGCCATCTGGCTTTGACCAGACTGCGCGGGGAAACTGTTGATTCATCCGACGGATGTTTTGGAAAACGCGATAGCGGCCTTCGTCGTGCAAACGGGCCAAAGCGTTGTCGATTTGTTGGTCATAATCCATAGGCAGCACCCTACTCCTGCGACCCGAACAGCGGGCCGATCCCCAGATAGGATATATTTTCCCGTTCAGTTAGACCACAAAACGCCGCACGTGTCTGCTGTGTTTTGGCAATGCAAATGCGCCAACCCTGCCCCCGCCTAAAAACATATCTTAATAGATATAGCGGATTTGATCGGTCCAATACCGTTCCACACGCCGCAAAACCGTGTTGATATTCTGCAAACCGACCTCTTCGATAACGTCTTGCCCGACCATGCCACCCGCATGCCGCTCAAACAATTCGGATACAATTGTGCGGATCTCCCGCCCCCGCGTGGTCAGCTTGACGCGTACCGCGCGGCGGTCAATTTCGCAGCGGTGATGATGCATATAGCCCGCTTCGACAAGTTTCTTGAGGTTATAGGACACATTCGATCCCTGATAATATCCCCGCGACTTCAGCTCGCCTGCGGTCACTTCATTTTCACCGATATTAAACAGCAACAAGGCCTGTACCGAATTAATGTCCAGCAAGCCAAGTCGCTCAAACTCATCCTTTATGACATCCAGCAAAAGCCGGTGTAATCGTTCGACCATGGACAGGGTTTCCAGATAGGATCCCAGAAACTCTGTCCCTTTGGTTTCTTTGTCTTGCGAATTGACTGCTGTATGTATGCTCATGTTTTTACTCCGCCTGTATGTGTCACAGGCAGAATTGAAGCAAAAGTTCCAACAACTGGTTAAACTGAAGCGATTTTTTGAGAAATTACGACGATCTTACAGACAGATTAGCTAAAATTCGCGCTATTGCAGGCGAAAATTCGCTCGGTGTCGGTGCAGCCCCCGTAATCCAGGAATAAATTTCCTGATCCGGTTGATTCATCAGATGTTCGTGCGAATCCAGCGACTCTGTCGAAAGACTTGCCAACTGTGTATCCGCGAATTTTCCGAGAATCAGGTCCATTTCCTTCATCCCACGCCGCCAGGACCGCATCCGCAAGCGGCGCAGTCGGGTCTCATGGGATTCTTCTTTGGGGGGCATCTGTTCCATACCCGCCTTCTAGAACGGGTCCGCCAAACAGGCAAGCCCAAGGGTAAAACGGTTTCCCTTGCACCCTTTGCGTCCCGCTCCTAAGACAGGCAGGACTATTATTTAAGGGACCACGCCATGTCTGATTTTCTGTCAAAAACACTGGAACGGGTGAAACCTTCGCCAACCATCATGATTTCTGCAAAAGCTGCAGAACTGAAAGCTGCCGGTCGCAATATTATTGCGCTGAGCGCAGGAGAGCCGGATTTTGACACGCCAGACAATATCAAAACCGCTGCCAAGGCTGCGATTGATGCGGGGAAAACCAAATACACCGCCCCAGACGGCATTGCCGAGCTGAAACAGGCTGTTTGTGCGAAATTCAAGCGCGACAACGGGCTGGATTATACACCCGATCAGGTTTCTGTGTCTTCGGGCGGCAAACAAGTGCTGTATAATGCCCTGATGGCCACGTTGAATGAAGGTGACGAAGTGGTGATCCCTGCCCCATATTGGGTGTCCTACCCTGATATGGTGTTGCTGGCAGGGGGGACGCCCGTCATTGCCGATACGTCGATCCAGACCGAATTCAAGCTGACAGCCGACCAGTTGGAATCTGCGATTACGCCGAAAACCAAATGGCTGATCTTCAACTCTCCGTCCAATCCATCGGGCGCAGGATATAGCCATGACGAGTTGAAACAACTGACTGATGTGTTGATGCGCCACCCCCATGTCTGGGTGATGACCGACGATATGTATGAACATCTGGCCTATGGGGATTTCAAGTTCTGCACGCCAGCACAGGTGGAACCCCGTCTTTATGAACGTACACTCACGGTGAACGGCGTATCTAAAGCCTATGCCATGACAGGCTGGCGGATTGGCTATGCGGCAGGGCCAAAGCCCCTGATCGCGGCTATGCGCAAGGTACAGTCTCAATCCACATCAAACCCCTGCACCATAAGCCAATGGGCCGCGGTTGAGGCATTGAACGGCACTCAGGACTATATCGACATGTCCCGCCCTGTGTTTCAGGACCGCCGCGATCTGGTGGTCAGGATGCTGAACGACGCTGCAGGGATTTCTTGCCCGACACCGGATGGGGCGTTTTACGTCTATCCATCCATTGCCGAATGTATCGGGAAAACCACAGCAAAAGGCGTGAAGGTGGATTCAGACGAGGTGTTTGCAACCGAACTGCTAGAAGAAGAAGGCGTTGCCGTCGTCTTTGGCGCGGCCTTTGGCCTGTCACCCAACTTTCGCGTAAGCTATGCTACGTCAAACGAGGAACTGATCGACGCCTGCACCCGCATCCAAGCCTTTTGCGCGCGTCTAAGCTAGGACGAAGAATGACCGATCTGAAAAACCTGTTCTTTCGGGTGCGTGAAAACGGTGCTGCGGTTTATCGTGTCGACGCGGAAAACCGCCAGCGCCGACTGGACATGCAGCAAATCGCGGTGGTGAATATCCGGTCCGGCGATGTGAAACCCCAAGGGGATCAGATCCCGACCGCAGCCGAGCGTAACGAGATCGACGCTTGGGTTGTGGCGCGGCGCAAGATTGTCGAGGAACGGCGCATCGACGATCTGCTGCGCACCACAGACCATCTGAACCTGACCGCGCAATGGGTACAAACCCGTGCCACGGAGGAGCAGATCGACATGTTCGCCGATGATCTTTTGATGGCGATGCATGACCTGCGCACGGTGATTGTGCGGCGCAAGGCGGATGGGTTGTTGAAAAAGTAGTCTGTCGGTTTTTATGAGTATTTTTGGAACATTGAAGCCATACGTTAGGCAGCCTTAATTCAGAAGGCCCAATTCAGACGGGCAGAATCGTTGTGCTCTTGATTTCCTCCATGGACAGCAAGGCTGTGACATTGAAGATTTTCACCTCGGCGATCAGGGCCTGATAGAAGGTATCATAGGCTTTGGCGTTGGTGACGCGGACCTTTAGTATATAGTCAATATCCCCTGCAAGGCGATGGGCCTCCATGACTTCGGGGCGCTCTAGCAGGGTTTTCAGGAAGCTGTCCTGCCAGTTTTGATCGTGTTCGGATGTGCGAATAAGCACGAAAAAACAAGCCTCTAGACCTAACATCTCAGGATCGACCAAAGTGGTCTGGCGCAGGATCAGACCGGCCTCGCGCATTTTGCGGATACGGTTCCAGACAGGGGTTTTGCTGGCCCCCACCAAACGCGCGATTTCATCGAGTGATTGGGACGCATCCTTTTGCAATTCAGCAAGGATTTTCCGATCCAGTGGGTCTAGGGCGATGGACATTTTTGAATTCCTATCGTTTGGCGGCTGTTATTCCGACTTCACTCGATAATATGGGTGTATTTTCCTATTTCACGGGAAAACGCGTTTGTAAATGGAATATTTTCCCCCGAACTGCTATATCCACGGGAAGAAGTTGTAAACGGATGCGGTTATGAAGCACTTTCCGATCTTTGTTAATCTTGTGAACCAACGGGTTCTGCTGGCTGGTGGCGGCGAAACAGCTGTGGCGAAACTGCGCCTGATCCTCAAGACCGAGGCCGAGATTCACGTCTTTGCACCTGCTCCTGTGGCGCAGATTGAGGCTTGGGCGAAAGATGCACGCCTTGTGCTGCATCGGCGTGACATGGTTGCAGCGGATGCAGTGGGCGCGCGGTTGGTTTACGGCGCGCAAGACGATGCCGCTGCGGACGCGCGTGTGGCGGCACTGGGTCGTGCGGGCGGGGCGCTGGTCAATATTGTGGACAACCTGCAAGACAGTCAATTCATCACCCCTGCGATTGTGGATCGTGATCCGGTGACCGTGGCCATCGGAACCGAGGGCGCGGCCCCTGTTCTGGCCCGTCACATCAAGAAACAGGTGGAAGAAGCCCTGCCCCCCTCACTGGGTCTGCTGGCCCGTTTGGGTCAGGCGTTTCGCGGGGCAGCGGATGTACTGCCTATGGGGCGCAAGCGGCGGGATTTCTGGTCTCGGTTTTATTTCGAGCGTGGCCCAGAAGCATTGGCTTCTGGTGGTGAAATCGCTGTGAAAGCAGAGCTGGACGCACTGTTGCAGCAAACGCTGGCGGCAAAACGCTCGGCTGGGCGTGTTGATCTGGTGGGTGCTGGCCCCGGAGATGCGGAATTGTTGACGCTAAAGGCGCGTAAACTGCTGCATGAAGCCGACGTAGTTCTGCATGATCAAATGGTGACAGGCGAAATTCTGGAACTGGCACGGCGCGAGGCGATCGTGGTTGAAACCGGCAAGCGCGGGTTTGGTGAAAGCTGGACACAGGACGCCATTAACGATCTGATGATTTCCCATGCGGCTGAAGGCCACCATGTGGTGCGGCTGAAGTCCGGTGATCCGGCAATGTTTGCACGGCTTGACGAAGAAATGGACGCGCTGGATGCGGCGGGAATTGACTGGGCGATTGTACCCGGCATCACGGCGGCTTCCGCAGCGGCGGCCAATGCGCGGGTGTCTTTGACCCAGCGCGGCCGCAATTCTGCCCTGCGGTTCCTGACAGCCCATGATGTGGACGGGTTTGCCGATCAGGACTGGCGCGATCTGGCCAAGCCCGATGCAGTTGCAGCGATTTACATGGGTAAGCGGGCGGCCAGCTTTTTGCGCGGACGTCTGATGATGCACGGCGCAAATGGCGATACGCCTGTAACCATCGTGGAAAACGCATCCCGCGCCAATCAGCGGATCTTGCAGGCGAACCTGCGCAGTCTGCCCGAGATTTTGAACGCATCTGATGTGTCTGGTCCCGCAGTGATGCTGCTGGGTCTGGCACCACGGGCGGCGGCACAAGCTGCGCTCGATCTGACTATAGAAGAAATGGAGCAAGCCTAATGGCCAAGAAATTCACGCCGAAGGTTCTGACAGCAAACGATCTGTTGCAAGGCGATGTCATCTATTGGGATGAACGGGGCGACTGGGTCGGTGCGTTTGAGGACGCGCTGTATCTGGACACTGAAAAGCTGGCCAATCACGTTCTGACACTGGCTGAAAAGCAGCAAAACGTAATTGTTGGCCCTTATCTGGCCGATGCTGCCTTAAGCGATGACGACAAACCCATGCCAGCCCATTTCCGCGAAACCTTTCGCACCACGGGCCCCAGCAACTATAACCACGGCAAGCAAGCGGAGGCATAAATCATGTATTCCTACAGCCAGTTTGACAAAGACTTCATCGCCGAGCGGAACAAACAATTCCGCGCACAGGTGGAACGCCGCATCGACGGATCGCTGACCGAAAACGAATTCAAGCCCCTGCGCCTGATGAACGGTCTGTACCTGCAATTGCACGCCTATATGCTGCGCGTGGCAATCCCTTATGGCACGCTGCGGTCTGCACAGATGCGCCAGTTGGCGATGATTGCGGAGAAATTCGACAAAGGCTACGGGCATTTTACCACCCGCCAGAACATCCAGTACAACTGGCCCAAGCTGGTGGATGTGCCTGACATCATGGAAGCCTTGGCCGAGGTGGAAATGCACGCGATCCAGACTTCGGGCAACTGTGTGCGCAACGTGACGTCTGATCATTTTGCCGGCGCTGCCGCGGATGAAATCGAAGACCCGCGCCCCACTGCCGAATTGCTGCGCCAGTGGTCCACAGACCACCCTGAATTCGCCTTTCTGGGGCGCAAGTTCAAGATTGCGGTTGTCGGGTCTGAAACCGACCGCGCCGTGACCAAAGCCCATGACATCGGTCTGCGCATGGTGCGCAGTGCTGATGGTCACGCGGGCTATGAAGTCATCGTTGGTGGGGGCCTTGGCCGCACGCCGATGATTGGTAAAGTCATTCGTGACTTTCTTCCGGTTGAGGATTTGCTGCCCTATGTGGAAAGCATTCTTCAGGTTTATAACCGTTTGGGTCGCCGCGATAACAAATACAAAGCGCGTATCAAGATTACCGTGCATGAAAACGGTCTGGACGTGATCCGCGACGAGGTGGAAAAAGCCTTTGTTCTGCAACGGGCGGCCTTTGACAACACGGCTCTTGATGTTCTGGACGAATTGAAAGCTGCCTTTGCAGCGCCTGCCTTTATCAACGCGCCATTGGATGCGTTTTACACAGCGCAGAATGCAGATGCGTCGTTCCGTTCGTTTGTAGATACCAATCTGGCGGAACACAAAAACGCCGATTATGCGATTGTGACCATTTCAACCAAAGCCCACGGCAAAACACCCGGCGATGCCACAGCGGAACAGATGCGCATGATGGCGGATTTGGCTGAAAGCTATGGCCACGACGAATTGCGCATCAGCCACGAGCAGAACGTGATCTTGCCCCATGTGCATAAATCCCACCTGCCCGAAGTCTATGCGCAGCTGCGCAAAGTGGGATTGGCCACGGCGAATATCGGGTTGATTTCCGACATCATCGCCTGCCCCGGTATGGATTATTGTGCGCTGGCCACCGCGCGCTCTATTCCTGTGGCGCAGCAAATCGCCACCCGCTTTGAGGAATTGAAGCTGGAACACGATATTGGCGCATTAAAGATCAAGATTTCAGGCTGTATCAATGCCTGTGGTCACCACCATGTGGGGCATATTGGCATTCTGGGTCTGGATCGCGCAGGCGTTGAAAACTACCAGATCACGCTTGGGGGCGATCACACAGAAACCGCCGCTATCGGGGAACGGGCTGGTCCGGGCTTTGCCTATGACGAGATCGTTCCTGCCATTGAACGTCTGGTTTACGGCTATCTGGATCTGCGCGCCGATGCTGACGAGACATTTATCGAAACATTCCGTCGGTTGGGGGCCGCGCCGTTTAAGGCCGTGCTGTACCCCGCCGAACAAATCGCAGCCGAATAGGAGACGCATGCCATGCCTTTAGAAGCCGCTTACCTGACTGTTCCCGAACGTGTTGAGATGCTGAATTCCAGCTATCGCCACCACGCTGCCATTCCTGTTTTGACCGAAGCGCTGAACGACCCCTTGCTGGGCAAAGTCGCTTTGGTGTCCTCTTTCGGGGCTGAATCCGTTGTGTTGTTGCATATGGTCGCCAACATTAAACCCGATACGGCTGTTGTGATGATCGACACGGAAATGCTGTTTCCCGAAACGCTCGACTATCAGGCCGAAGTGGCTGAAAAGCTGGGCCTGACCAACATGCAGATCGTGCGGGCGGATGCTGCGGCCATTGCGGCGGCAGACCCTGATGGCACGCTGAACCAAACTGCGCCTGACGCCTGCTGTTCCTTGCGCAAGACCGAGCCGCTGCAAAACGCTTTGGGCAATTTTGATGCTTGGATCACAGGGCGCAAACGGTTCCAAAGCGGCCAGCGGGCTGTGCTGGACCTGTTTGAAAGCGAAGACGACATCCGTATCAAGATCAACCCTCTGGCCCATTGGCGTCAGCAGGATCTGATCGAATACATGGAAAACAACGCCCTGCCCCGGCATCCGCTGGTGGCCAAAGGCTATCCTTCGATCGGCTGTGCCCCCTGCACAACCCCTGTCGGGCGCAACGAAGACCCCCGCTCGGGGCGCTGGCGCGGACAGGAAAAAGTCGAATGTGGTATCCATTTTGGTGCTGATGGCAAGATCGTCAGAGGAGCCTGAGACATGACAACTATATTAATTCAAGACAGCGGTTTCGTCCAAGACGACTGGGACGGCCCTTTGCTGGACTGGGATGTCACCACACAGGGCGGCGCTGAACCAAAACGGGGTTACGGGTTGGATGTTCCCAACACCGTGACCGCGGAACAGTTGAAACCCTATTTCGACACGGTCGGCATGATCCGCGTCTTTTTCCCCAATTCCCATGACGGGCGCGGCTTTACCATTGCGCGGACAGCGCGGTTGCTCGGTTATACCGGACGGCTGCGTGCCTTTGGTCATGTGATCGCCGATCAATATGCCATGGCCCGCCGTGTTGGCTTTGACGAAGTCGAGATCGACCAGACCCTTGCCGCCCGTCAACCCGAACCCCAATGGCTGGCCCGCGCCGACTGGCAACATCACAGCTACCTAAACCGGTTGCAAAAATCTGCATAATTGTTATTACACTAACAATTGACCTTTCGACAGGAATACGACAATGACGGATCAGAATCCTATCACTACGACCGAGGCAAAACCTGTGCCAGTACTTCCCGACGCCCAGATCGTCACCAAAGTCACCCATTACACCGACCGTTTGTTCTCGTTTCGGGTGACACGGCCTGCCAGCCTGCGGTTCCGTTCGGGCGAGTTTGTAATGATCGGCTTGATGGGCGATCCTGATCCGAAAACCGGAAAGCAGAAACCCCTGCTGCGCGCTTATTCCATCGCCTCGCCCAGCTGGGACGATGAACTGGAGTTCTATTCCATCAAGGTTCAGGACGGCCCGCTGACCTCCAAGTTGCAAAACATCAAAGTCGGCGACGAAGTGATTGTGCGCCCCAAACCCGTGGGAACACTGGTTCTGGACGCGCTGCTGCCGGCCAAACGGATGTATTTCATCGCCACAGGCACCGGTGTTGCGCCTTTTGCATCCCTGATCCGCGATCCTGACCTGTATGAACGCTATGACGAAGTAATCCTGTGCCACACCTGCCGCGAAGTGGCAGAGCTGAAATATGGCGCCGATCTGGTGGCATCCTTGGCGGATGATCCGCTGATTGGCGAAGTTGTGGGCGACAAACTGAAATACTTCCCCACAACCACCCAAGAAACCAGCGCCCGCATGGGCCGCGTCACTGACCTGTTGAAAGACGGCTCGGTCGCCAAAGAATTCGGCCTGCCGCCGCTGAATCCCGAAACAGACCGCCTGATGGTCTGTGGTTCTATGGGTCTGAACCTTGACATCAAAGCCATCTGCGAAGCCGCTGGCATGACCGAAGGGTCCAACAGCCAGCCTGCCGATTTCGTGGTCGAAAAAGCCTTCGTCGGCTAAAACCGCCCAAAGATTTCAAATACTGAAAGCCCCCCACAATGGGGGCTTTTTGCGTTTTACTGTCGGCGTCTTAAAGAATTATCGCGGATATTAATTCAATATTATGTTTCAAAGGATCAGACTGTCAGGCTCACAGCGCCGTTCTGTTCGGGCACGCAGTTAACGCCACGTCATCAAAAGGCTGCCAACCGACCACTCTGAAAACCTGTTTAAGAACAACTGTATAGGCCCGATTTTACGCGAATAATCGCCTATGTACATTCTTCCACACGATACCTGCTCGAAATGTTACAACGCCTGAACTACCTGTTATACACATCCATGTGAGTGGCAATTGATCCCCCCACATGAATAATCAACCCATCGCAAACTGCGAAATTTAGTTCACGACAGAGAGGAATTTACATGTCCAACACAGTAAAAACACTGGCCGTTGCATCTGCCGTCGCCGCGGCGGTTGTGTCCCACGCGAATACAGCTTCTGCCCAATCCAAAGAAAAATGCTACGGCGTTTCCCTGACAGGCCAAAACGGCTGCGCCGCAGGCCCGGGCACATCCTGCGCTGGCACGTCCACAGTGGATTACCAAGGCAACGCATGGTCGTTGGTTGACGCAGGCACCTGCACCGAAATCGAACTGCCTGCCATGGCCGATGGGTCCGCACGCAAAGGTTCGACCGAAGCTTTGAGCCGCGACCTGCCAAGCTGATTAAGCGCAAACCACATAGGGTGTGGCTGGTAAACCGGCCCACCCCGATCTGAATAAAACCTTGATACAAGGGGATTTTTAAAATGCTGGACGCACGGGCAGACAGACCAAACACCGTTCCAAATCGGGCTGGTGTCGGGTTCAAAGCACAGCATCTCGACGGTATTTTAAAAGACCCTGACAGCATCGGCTGGTTGGAAATCCACGCAGAAAACTATATGGGCGACGGGGGCCGTCCCATTGCCCAATTGCGCCACCTGCGCGAACGGTTCGCCATTTCCTGCCACGGCGTTGGCCTGTCCATCGGGGCCGAGGGTCCGTTGGACGCAGACCATCTGACACGGCTGAAAACGCTGGTCGACTGGCTGGAACCAGGGCTGTTTTCCGAACATCTGGCATGGTCCACCCATGACAGCCATTTTCTGAATGACCTACTGCCCCTGCCCTATACGCAGGCCACCGTAGACCGCGTTGTGGATCATATAGATCAGGTACAAACCACCATCGGACGACAAATGCTGCTGGAAAACCCCTCTACCTATGTGGCTTTTGCCGAAAGCGACCGCTCTGAAATAGACTTCCTGCGCGATGTGGCACAGCGTTCGGGCTGTGGGCTGTTGCTGGATGTGAACAATGTTTTTGTGTCAGCCACCAACCAGAATTACTCGCCTGAAGGCTATATAGATGCGTTTCCCACGGAATTGGTGGGCGAATTGCACCTTGGCGGCCATGAACAGGACGCCGATGATTTCGGCGCACTACTGTTGATTGACAGCCATTCACGAGCAGTGGTTGATCCGGTTTGGGCGCTTTATGAATACACGCTGGCCAAATCCGGCCCGCGCCCCACCCTGATCGAATGGGACAATGACATCCCGGACTGGTCCGTGCTCGCAGCCGAGGCGGCGCGCGCTGATCATCTTTTGTCAGCCCAGCCTGCGTTACCAAAATGAGCACGCACCCTGCAACCGTCGGACAATCCCCCTTCGCACAGGCGGTTCTGGACCCCAATATGGCTGTTCCCCAAGGCCTGATTGACCCCGCAGGCCGTCCTGCGGGCAAGCGTTTTGACGTTTACCGTAACAATGTAATTGTCAGCCTGCTTGACGCGATGGAGACCGCTTTTCCGGTGATCCAAAAGCTGATTGGCGCTGGAAACTTTCGCACCCTATCTGGTCACTACGTGCGCCAGCACCCACCGCAAACACCTGTGTTAATGTTCTACGGCGTGGATTTTCCAGAATTCCTGACCGGTTTCGAACCGCTTGCCCATCTGCCCTACCTGCCCGATGTGGCCCGTCTGGAACTGGCACGGCGCAGCAGCTATCACGCTGCCGATGCCTTTCCTGTGGCCGGTGATGCCCTATCCCAAATCGACCCCGCGCGGCTGATGGACACCCGTTTTACGCTGGCTCCGACGATGCGGATCGTTCCCAGCCCCTATCCCATCGTCGACATCTGGGATTTCAACATGATCGATGGCACGCCGCCCCCACAAGCCGCCGCGCAAACTGCCCTAATCACACGGCCGGAGCTTGACCTTGAAATGCAAGTAATCCTGCCAGAGCAAGCAGATTTTCTAACGGCAATTGCCCAAGGCGATCCCCTTGGCGCGGCTTATGATGCTGCAACCGGGATTAACCCGAACTTCGATCTCTCCGCCGCTATTGTCCTGATGTTGCAATCAGGCCTTATCACCAAAATCCAACCTTAAAGGGGCGTCCATGACTGCTGTTTTGAACCTGTACACCACACTTATGGGCACCGTCCTGCGGCTTTTAGGCGACTGGTTTCTCCCCTCATTCGCCCGTTTTTCCTTTGCGGCGGTGTTGTTATTCTACTTCTGGAACTCGGCGCTTACAAAAATTGGCAGCGGTATTTTTGGTATTTTTTCGCCAACCGAAAACGCCTACATCCAGATTTTCCCCAAAAAATTTGAGGCCGCAGGCTATGATATCACACAGATGGGCGGGTTTGACTGGCTTGTCGCGGTTGCAGGCACCTGCGCCGAGTTCATCCTGCCTTTGCTGATTGTTATCGGCCTGTTCACCCGCCTTGCAGCCCTTGGCATGGCAGGTTTTGTAATCGTGCAAAGTTATGTGGATGTGGTTGGCCACGGCGTGTCGGGCAAGACCTTGGGCGCGTGGTTTGACGGGCCATCAGATGCGCTGATACTGGATCAGCGCCTGATGTGGATGCTTCTGTTTGCAGTGCTGTTCATCAAAGGGGCCGGTCCGATTTCGATAGATCGGATTCTGCGCCAACCCGTTAAAATCTAAAGATACTTTGCCTGAGTGTCTTTGCCCCACCCAAGGGTTAGCGTGCCACCTGCATCTATCACGGGCCGCTTCATCAAGGTCGGGTGCTCCCCTAACAAAGCAAGCGGCTCCGCTTCACGGGCCGCTGCATTCAAACCGCGCCATGTGGTAGAGCGGGTGTTCACCAAATCCGCCCCGAATTCTGTATAAAATCTTTGTAATTCGGACGCAGGCACACCATCAGCCCGCACGTCTACAAAACTGATTTCGCGCCCGGCCTTTTGCAGCGATTTAAGCGCCTTGCGACAGGTATCGCAGTTTTTCAATCCGTACAGTTTCATGGCCGATCCTTTTAATATTTTCTTGATTTCTAAGACTTCGGCACGTTTTCGCAAGCATTTGGCGTCATTAAACCTTCACTTGCAAAAAAATAAATCGTGAGTCATAGATTCAGTGTGAGGTTCATCTTTATACGATCCGCTCCTTCTTTGATGTAGCAGACGCGACCTAAGACCCTGAGCTACACCACCAGCCGCAGCATCGTGCGGGCGGCGATTTTAAAGGAGCGTTTTTAATGGCTACCGGTACAGTAAAATGGTTCAACTCAACCAAAGGCTATGGTTTCATCCAGCCTGATTCCGGCGGAGCAGATGTATTTGTACATGTTTCTGCTGTTGAACGGGCAGGTCTGAACGGCTTGAACGACAACCAAAAAGTAACTTTTGAAGTTGAAACAGGCCGGAACGGTCGCGAAGCCGCGACGGATCTGAAACTGAACGATTAATTCAGTGCCCTTGTGAATTCAAAAAGGCCCCGTCGCATTTTGCACGGGGCCTTTTTCTTTTGGCAGCCTAATCAGGCGCCCAAGATGTTAGCTGCGCCAGTCCAGCAAGCGGCGTTCAATCAGCCCGATCACGGTGCTGACAACGATTCCAAGCAGCGACAGCAGTAAAACCCCTGCAAACAACCGTTCCAGATCATAAAGCGCGCCTGCTTCAAGGATATAAGCGCCGATGCCGTATTCCGCGCCCAGCATTTCAGCGGCCACCAGCAGGATGATGGCAATGGCCAGACTGATGCGCAGGCCTGACAGGATACCGGGCATGGCACCGGGCAGAACGATTTTGCGCACGATGGAAAACCACGACAGGCCAAAACTTTGCCCCATGCGGATCAGGCTGCGATCCACGTTATCCACCGCCCCATAGGTCGCCACAACCGTGGGCGTGAAAGTGCCAAAGGCGATCAGCGCGTATTTAGAGCCCTCGTCGATACCGAACCAGATCACGAACAAGGGCAGCAGGGCGATTTTGGGGATCGGGAAGATTGCTGCGACCAAGGGCACAAGCCCCGCGCGGATATAGGAAAACAGCCCGATCAACACCCCAACGCCAACGCCAACAAGCGCCCCTAGCGTTGCACCTACTGCAAGTCGGGACAAGGATGGCAACAGATGTTTGTACAACAGCCCCGATTGATGCAATTCGATCAAGGTCTGCAACACATCTGACGGTTTGGGCAAGGTCAACGCGGTTATCCAGCCTGTCCGTGTACCCCATTCGGCAACGGCAATCAGCAGCACAAAGACCACCGCCCCCACCCAGCGTTTGCGCACAGGGGCAAAGCCGCCGCCGCGAAAGGTGACGGGCTGGGCCCGTGTCTGGGCGTGTGTCGGGGCCTGTGTTGAGGCGTGACTTGCAGTCATATCAGACATCCAACAACTCCGCATCAGCGGCGCGGGCTTCATCGCGCATCAACTGCCACAAGTGGCGTTGGTGCTTGTCCAGATCGGCATCCCCGAACTGACGCTCTACCAAAGGTTTGTCCAGATGCACGATCTCGCGGATCTGCCCCGGCCTGCGGGACAGGACCACGATGGAATGGCCCAGACGCACAGCCTCGGCCAGATTGTGGGTGACGTAAACCGCAGTGAACGGTGTGCGGGTCCACAGGGAAACCAGATCATCCATCAGCAATTCACGGGTCTGACTGTCAAGCGCAGACAGGGGTTCATCCATCAGCATCACAGCAGGGTTCACTGCCAACGCGCGGGCAATGGCCACCCGTTGTTTCATGCCACCCGAAAGCTGTTTGGGCAGCGCTTTTGCAAAATCCGTCAGTTTGGTGCGGGCCAGCACATCGTCGATGATTTCCTTGGCCCGCGCACCGCGAATGCCGTGGTCTTCTAGCACCAGCGAGATGTTGCCCGCCACAGAGCGCCACGGCAGCAGTGCGAAATCCTGAAAGATATAGGTGAGCGGGTTCAGACAGTCCGCAGGCGGGGTGCCAATTTGCAAGACCCTGCCCTTTTTGGGCCGTTCCAGCCCACCGATCATGCGCAGCAATGTGGATTTTCCACAGCCCGACGGCCCCACAATGCAAACAATTTTGCCATTGGGAATGTCGAGTGTGATGTCGCGCATCACCTCAAAGCTGTCATAGGAATGGCTGACATTTTCCAGACGGATATCCATAGAACGGCCCTTATAGAATGGTTGCGGGGCGCGGATCATCGCACCCCGCTTTGGCTGGTTTAGGCCTTAATGGTTTCCACGTAGGACGCGTCAACAAGTGTGTCCAAAGTGATATCCGCATCCACCAGATTTTCCGATTGGAACCATTTCAACTGATCCTCGATCGACGCCACATTCAAGGCTGCGTTCTTGTTCAGACGCATGGTGCCGTTGATGATAGAGGGGGCAGCTTTTTCCAGCGGACGATCCGTGTAGACGTATTTATGGATCAGTTCGACCATGTCATTCATCGCCGCGTCGCCACCGGTTTTTTCGATCATCGCGTTGTTGTAATCGTCAACCCCTTTGGAATACCCACCAAGGAAGCTTTCGGTCATACCCCGTTCATCTGCCGCATTCTTGGCTGAAGTAAACACTGTAGTGACCTGATAATTCGGAATATAATCCGCAACATTGCCGATGATGTGCACAGCACCCGATCCCGCCAGAGGCTTGGCGATATGGGGGACGATAGACCAGGCATCAATCTGGCCGGATTTCAGTGCGCCGATGATGGCCCCGACTTTTTGCAACGGTTTGAAGCTGACGTTTGCATTCTCGGCCGCCGCAACTTTTGCACCCATGTAATGGAAAGAGGACCCTGCCGTGGAAATCCCGAAGGTTTTGCCGTCCAGCCCCGAAGGATCGGTCAGACCTGCCTGAAAAGCTGCGTCCGAGGCCAGGATTTTCTGCCCGTCGATACCCGCTTCTTCAGACAAAGACCCGCCGATCACTTTAATCGCGCCTTTTTGCGCCAGCGAAATCAACCCGCCAGACACAGCCGTCACCGCGTAATCCACATCGCCCGAGGCAATGGCCACTGCCATTGGTTGCGCGGCCTGAAAGAATTTAAATTCTACATCCAGTCCCGCGTCTTTGAAATAGTCCCGCTCAAAGGCAACAAAACTGCCCGAATGGGATGTAAAGCGCAGTGCGCCCACAGTGATCTTCTTGTTGCTGGCCAAAGCCGGTGCTGCCAATGTCGAGGCCGCGGCAGCGCCCCCCATCAGGATCAGTGCCTTACGGCGGTTCAAAGTAATCATGGTTTCCTCCCAGTGATTCAAGTTTAGTGGTGAATTAAGTTATTATTCACGGGTAAATCTGTGTCAGGCCGTGTTCGGCTCTGCCCGTAGTTCTGCTTCGATATCCTCGGTTAAAACCTGCAGCGCGGCGACTGTGTCCCGTTGAAGCACGGCATCCAGCAGGGCTTGTTGACGGGCTTTACGACGGGCAAAATCCAGATTGCCCTCGCGCAGCAGGGCCAGCCGAAAGCGGCGGGATTGGTTGAAAAACTTGGCCTGCATATCAATAAGACGAGGCGACCCAGAGGCATCAATCAAGGTAGCAGCAAAGGTTTTGCAGGCTTCATCCCAAGTCAACGCAGTCAGGTCATCGGGCGTGGTTGCTACGGCAATTTCGGCCTTTTGCAAAGCGTGATGTGCGGCCATAACGCGACCCTCCCACTGTACATCGCCGTATTCAAGCGCCAGTTCCAGCCCCGCCTTTTCAATTTGGCCACGCACCATGATGATGTCGCGCAGATCGTCCTCGGTGGCGGATGTCACGCGGAACCCCCGCTGGGCTGTTGCTTCTACCAGACCTTCGGCAGACAGCAGACGCAGGGTTTCGCGCATGGAATGGTTCGAGCCGCCATAACGCTGGCGCAACTGTTCGATTTTCAGCTTTTGATCCGGCATCAGACTGCCAAACGAGATATCCCGACGCAGGGCCGCAGCCAGCATCGCAACAATCGTTTCATCCTCTCCCGTCGTGCGCTTAAAGATCATCTTATCCGTCATTTTGCAAAATGTTGGATGTTTTTGCGGCCAATCCCCGCTTAGGTCAACATCAAATCCGCCCCCACTCTGAGTCGACCCGTTAACCTTAGGTTGGGTTGAGAATTCGTGTACCAACCATGGGTGAATTTCCAGATTTATCGACATGGGAAAATTGTTGCAAAATGGGTAAAATATTAAAAAATATTGGTGTTTTATACGTCTTGCCAAACTTTGTTGACACATCAACTTAAAATACAGTGTATGCGGGCGAGACAATATTGAGAGAGCACGTTCAAATATGGAAGATTCAGTCGAATACTCCGCACAAGCGCAACCGGATGTCCCGCTGAACCGGCTGGTGACCTATAGAATTGCGCGCTTGCATGCCAAGTTGAACTCTCAGGCGACCCGAATACTAAAGGAAAACGGAAAACTGACGCTGATGCAGTGGCGGGTTCTGGTGATTGTGAACGCGACCGAAGACGCCACCCATTCGAAAATTGCTACCAAAACTCAAATTGACGGGGGGCAGATCAGCCGCTGCGTAAAATCAATGATCGCAGCCGATTTACTGTCGGCAGAAGTGCATCCCACCGACCACCGTCAAGTCAATTTACGCATGACACCGAAATCCACAGCCATGTTTCAACAGGCCCTGCCCGCCATGCGCAAACGCCAGTCTTATTTCGGGAAGGCCCTGCCAAAAGAACAACATGACGTTCTGATCACCGCGTTCGACACATTGGACGCAATGACAGAGCTGAGTGTTTTTCCAGACTGATCCGGTTCTTGCGCCCTTGTGACTGTCACACCTCACAAAAGCGCAAAAACCGATAGATCACCGCTTTATTCTGCCGCCATTGGAACGGGTTCCGGACGGGCCAGCATCTCTGCCAGCTTGTCCCGCTGGATAAACGCCGATTGCAGAATTTCAGGCAGCTTCAGGTCTTGGGCTGTCATCAAAGCGACAGTCCCATTCTTGCGCCGCAGATTCAGGCCGCTAATAGCGGACATGGGGACAGCAAGCAGCAAACTGACACCGATGGGCAGCAGCCACAAGGTAATCATTCCGCTCGCAATGCCCACCATCAGCACGAGCCCGAAAGCAGTTTCCACCCTATGGAACCGCAGCATATCAGGCAGGGAATACCCCGTTTGATAGCGCTTTTGCAGCCCCCAGCTTTCATGCCGCCCCAGACAAATCCGAATGATTGCTATGGTTTGCTGTATCATCATTACAGGGGCTACCGCGATCGAGCCGATGACCTCCATCGCGAAAGACCCACAAAACCGCCATGTGCCGCCAAAGCCCTTGCGTTGCTCGGGATCAGATAGAACTAATGCAGCGCCTGCGAATTTCGGAGCCAATAGCAAGACATAGACAAAAGCCAACATCCAGACCGTGCCTTGGGTTAGAAACGACTGTCCTACCTGCCCGCCAGCATCGGGTGTCAATTGCGGCGTGGAATACGCAACAAGGCTGGCTGAAATCCAGATCAACACCAGCGCAAACCACGCAGGCGACATCAGATAACTTAGCGCGTTATGCCCCATGTGAAACCGCGAAACAGGGTGAAAACCCTTGCGCCACAGAATCCGCAGATGCTGCATGTTTCCCTGACACCAACGACGGTCTCGCAGGATGTAATCAATCAGGGTGATCGGGATTTCTTCAAAACTATCCGTCACTTCCGGAACAATCCGCACCCCCCAGCCTGCACGGCGCAACAATGCGGCCTCTACGAAGTCATGGGAATAGATCAGAGTGTGCTTGCCACCGCGCGCAGGCAGATACGGCAGCCCCGCACAATCGGCGAAGGCGCGTACACGCATGATCGCGTTATGGCCGATGTAATTCCCCTCTCGCACGGACCAAAAGGCCAGTCCCTCGGCAGGCAGATGGCCAAAGGCAGCCCCTGCGAATTGTTGGAGGCGGCCAAACAGGCTGTGCGCACCAAAATGCTTGGGATTGCTTTGCACCAGCGCCAGCGTCGGATCAGAGCCGAGCGCATCCGCCAGCCCGACCATGCCATGCTGGCTCATCACGCTATCCGCATCAAGCACCAGCATCGCATCATAACCGCCGCCCCAATTGGTAATCCAATCACGCAGGTTTCCGGTCTTACGATCCGCATTGTTATGACGGCGGCGATAAAACAGGCGACCTTGCTCTGCGACCATCCCCATGGCGCGTTCTTCTTGCAGGGCAATCGCCTCGTCCTGCGTATCGCTTAGAATGAAAAACGTAAATTCATGATCCGAGGATTGACCTGTCAGATCATCCATCATGGCTTTGACATTGCCAAAAACGTGGATTGGACTTTCATTGTAAATTGGCACTAAAACCGCGATACTTAGCGGGCTTATCCCGTCAATTTGTGGCTTTTGTGCAATAAATTCCCGCGCCAGCCCCGCCACTGTATGGGCCACAACCAGTGTGATCCAGAAGAAAGTGACCCCCACCAGAAACAGCCAGACGGATTCAATCAGGTTAAACCCGTCAGCGGATTGCCAGCTATAGAACACGCCAATCATAGCGCCTGTCAACACCAGCGCAGGCCCGCCAATCAAGGCGCGTTTGACCCAGTCCATCGGATTTCGTTTCACACCCGGCGCGTTTGGATCTGTAAACGGCTGGTCAAAATCCTGCGCCGGCATTGCCAGTGGGCTGCGCGGTGGCATCCACGCGACGGCCGCGTCAAGTTTGTGTTCAATTGAAATGGGATGCGTATTCATTGCGCCACCTGTTTGTTACGCCAAGGTTGGGATTTGAACCAGCCCGCCAGATAGGCAACGCCGACAATCAACCCAAAACCGATCAGATTGCCCAGCAACACGACCGAAGTCGCGCGCCCGAGCTGATCAAAACCAAAACCGATAATCCGTGCCAAAACCATTGAGACCATAAAGACCGCCAAGGATTGCTGCCCCACTTTCAGGATCAACCGCAGCACAAACCGCCAGGCCGCTGCCGCAAGCCCGCTTCCCGTGGCTAGCAACCGCGTGCCACCCTGCCCTGCGATGGCCCAGCCCAGATAGGCCAGAGCCATAAAATGGACATACCGCAGCACACCGAAATCGGTTTTCTGGGTCAGGAAGTGAATGTCTTTCGCGATAGATTTCAACTCGGGCACCGCATTCAGAATGCGGAAATAGGCAAAGGGCACGGTTGCCAGCACAAAAACGACCGCCAAAGCCACCAGCCCCCAATGGAACCGCGGTTGGGGCAACCAGCCCGACATCAATGCAAAACCGGTGAAAAACACCAATTGCCAGCCGAAAGGATTAAAGAACCATTCCCGATCGGTCCAAGGCTCTGCCGGCATCATTAACACGTCAAAGTTCGCCCCGAGCCAGACAGCCAGCACAAAGCCAACAGCAAAGCCAGTGTGCAATTTTTGCAAACCGACCACCACAGGCATCATCGCCAGTATGCCGATATACATGGGCAAAACGTCGAAATAATTCGGCACATAAGTCAGCGTCATCAGCCCCACCAGATTGGCGGGAGTTTCGTCAAAAAACGGCCAAAGGTTCAGGTCGCCCACATAGTCTTTTTCGAAAGCCCCCGTGCCGTTCAGAAGGGCGACAAATGTGGCGATCATCAAAAATACGCCGATATGGGCCCAGTAAACCTGCCAGATGCGCAGGGCCACGCGCGCCGTGCCCATCCACCAGCCTTTGTTGCGAAAAGCCGAGCCAAAGGCGATGGCCGAGGCCATGCCCGAACAGAACACAAAAATCTCGGTCGCGTCCGAAAAGCCAAAGCGCGCAGGAATCCACAAGGCAGGCACATTGCCCGGAATATGGGCGATCAAAATGATGAACATGGCCAGCCCGCGATAAAAGTCCAGACGCGGGTCGCGCGTGCGAATTTGGCGCGTATGTGCCGAAGGGTTGTCACCCAGTTGCGAGGTCATAGAGGTTTGTTTCCGTTGGGATATATCATATCAAATGCCGTTATTCAGCAGCGACAGTGCGCAGGGTTTTCGCGTCTGTCAGGCCTTTGGCGATCATTTCGAAACGTACTGCAGCATAACGATCCTCTGCGCCATCCCGTTTTGCACATCTTTCCTTCAAAATGCCTTTTGCCTCGTTCAAAAAGCCCCCGCGAATGGCGGAATCGATGGTCAGCCGCTCAAAAACATCTCTTTGAGCATGGCTGCCCCCTGCCAGTTGCAGGTTTTGGCGCGCTTTGGACAGGTTCAGAAAGGCAGATTCGTAATTGGCATCGCCAAAAGCCTCTAGTCCTGCTGCGGCGGCCAGCCCCGGATCAGCCATGGTTTGCCCCAGATCAGTCCCACGGTTTTGCGCGTCTTTGGCAAGACGGGCGGTGATGTCGCGCACTGCTTTCGCACGGTCGTCGCGCACCAGCGCCATCAGATAATGCAGATCGGCAAAGATCAAACAGCCGTCCTGCGTGCGGTTTTCCGAAAGATCGGCCAGTTCTTCCCAACGGTGACCCACGTCAACCCCGTCCAGTTCCAACCGGCTGAGCAGCGACGTTGCGTTGGAAATATCCCGATAGTCGTCAGTTTTGTCTTTGCGGATTTCCGTGTCATACAGCGCAAGTACCTGCGCCACGTCCCCCTGATCCAGATGCATCAACGCCTTGTGCCACCAAACGTGATAGCGGAAATTATTACAGTGCGACCACGCCTCTTCCCGTCCTGACAGCCAATCCAAACCCGCTTTGGCGTTGGCGGTCATGTCAAACACATGGGCCACCGCATGCAGCCCCCAAGCATCGTCTTTGGCAAAGGTTAACCCTTTCAGCCCTGCCAGTTGCGCCCGCGCGTAATCGCCGGTTTCTTCCAGTGCAAAGGCGTAGCAGCCCATCACATAGCCATAGGCCGCGTGGTCCTCGCCGTAGTGGGGCAATGCCGCTTCGATAGACTGCCGCATGCCGCTGGCATCGCCCACCACAAAGCCTAACCCGTGGCTTATTTTCAGGGCCAACGCATCTTGTGGATGGCTGCGCAGAACCGTTTCCATACACTCTCGCGCGGCACGGATTTGACCGTTCAGGCACTGCCCCAGCGCGGTTACAAACAACTGTTCACGCGCCGTCACTGGCGCTTGGCGTAAAGCTGCCTGCGCCGTGGTTAGCGCCTCTTGTGCCGTTTGAACCAGCTCGCGCCGGCTGAGCATCATGTAAAACAGACCTTTGACTGCATGGCCCATTGCAAAGCCGGGTTCTGCCGTCAGAACGGCCGCCAAATAGGTCGGCGTCGCGGCTGAATGCGCCAGAAAGGCCAGTTGCATTCGATCCCAATCATCCCGCGTTGACGGGCTGTCCAACGAGACATCATTTCCAAAAATATCTGTGAGCATGCGGTTCCCTTTTTACGTCCCCCGACAAGAGGGCCTCCTATTGGATTAAACCGCTTTTGGATTTCGCAAAATGGCTGGGACAAGCAGATAACGTGCAAGTGAACCGCCGTGTGTAAAATCGGCGAAACTTGCAGGTTTTTGCCGTAAAACAAGGGGAATGACGGCGTAATCTTGCCTAAAACTTAGATCCTGCCGTCATAGCTGCCCCGTTCTATTACAGCCGCGATCAAGGTAAAAGCCGGCGCTGTGCGGGCCTGTTCCATCGCAGTGCGCAGATCAGCGCGGTTTGACACGGTAACACCATTGCCGCCAAAGGCCCGCGCGATGGCAGCGTAGTCATGGACGGCGAAATCCACCCCCTGATTTTGCATCTGGTTCTGACGTTGTTTCAATTCGATCAGGGCAAGGCTGGCATCCACGAACACCACAAAAATCGGCGCGATTTTCAGCTCTGCTGCGGTGGCCAGTTCCCCTGCCACCATCAAGAACCCCGCATCCCCTGAAAAGGACACCACATCCCGATCCGGTGACGCCAGCTTTGCGCCAATCGCCAGAGGCACTGCGCAGCCCATGGTGCAAAACCCCGAAGATTGCATCAATGCGCGGGGTTCATGACAGGTCCACATTTGCGACAGTAAAATACGGTGCGCGCCACTGTCTGCCGTGGCCAAAGCTGTATCCGGCAGTGCTTTGCGGCATTCGTCGATTACCGCCGCAGGCCCCCAAAGGTCATCTGTCGGGAATGCCTGTGCCAATGCGGTCTTTACCGCTGCTACTTGTCCGTTTTCCCATGTTTTCTGCGCGCGCAGGCCTGTCCCCAAAAGGTCCAGCGTTTGCCCTATATGGGCGATAAAATTCACCCCCGCCTGATGCATATAATGGTCGTTCGGAGTGGACGAAATATCAATCACGGGGGTTTGGTCTGGATTCCATATCTCGCGCCAGCCGGGGCGCATTTCAATCGGGTCATAGCCAGCGCAGATCACCAGATCAGCGGATTCGATCAGTGGGATCAAATGACCATCGGCCAAAGGCGACAACCCCGCCCCGCCAAGGCACAACGGGTGGGTTTCCGCCACAATGCCTTTGGCTTTATAGGTGGTCACAAAAGGCACGCCGAAGCTTTCACAAAACGCTGCGATTTGCGGGCCTGCGGCATCATTCATCGCATCCAGCCCGACGATCATCACAGGGCGTTTGGCCTGCGCCAGCCAGTCCCGCGCTTGGGTAAGGTCTGAACTGGACGAAGGCACTACGGGGGCTGCAACCGCGCGGCGGCGCAGCCTTGGCAGGGTGACGGTTGCACCCGCCACGGCAATCGGCACATCAATGTGCACCGGACCAAGGCGGGGCTGTGTGGCCAACCCAATGGCACGGTCCGCAATGATGTCACAGCTCTGCACTGTCAGGCGAAACGATTGTTTGGTGATCGCGGAAAACACCGCACTATGGTCCATCACTTGATGGGTATAGGTCATGGCCTCATCCGCATCCACGCAGCCAGTCAGCACGATCAGCGGCACCCGATCTTGCAGGGCGTTGGCGATGGCATTCACCCCGTTCATCGCCCCGGGCCCAAGGGTCGCCACCAAAATTCCGGGCGCACCTGTGCGGTGGTATTCGGCTTCGGCCATGAAGGCGGCGCTGTTTTCGTGTTTCACCAGTATGAATTCAATGCCAGCCCGCACCAGCGCGTCGATCAGGGTTAAAACCTCGCCTCCGGGCATGCCAAAGGCGCGGCGGCAGCCCGCTTGGTACAAACGTTCAGCCAGATAATCAGCGGCACGGCGGGAGGGATTTGACATAGGGTTAAAGGCCTTCGTTTTCATGGTTTTGGGGACTTAATCCGGATTCGCGCGGATGGACGGACTATTCTGGCACAGCTGCATCAAACCAATCCAGCGCCATTTCGGCCCAGCCCTCGGGCACCACATGGCCGCCGTCAAAAAGCGCCAGTTCCAACGCGCTGTTCGGGCTGCATTCGGTCCAACTGCGCCGCCAGAACGGGGCGGCTGTGTCAAAGCTATCGGCACGGGGTTGTTCGCATGTGTTGGTGCTGGCCCAAAGGCTCATGGCGTAGAACACATCGCCTTGGGTGAATCCCGATCCAACGGTGCGTCCTTCCAGCGGGACGGTGCCATCGCGCCAGCCATGGGTGTGCAACAGGCGCACGGGGGCGGCGCATTCTGTGGGATGGGGCCGCCAAAAACTGCCACTGACGGGGGCAAAAGCCGTGGCAATATCAGGGGTCTGGCAGGCCAGATAGCTGGTCATTGACCCACCGATGGAAAATCCTGCCAGCAACACGCGGTCCGGGTTCAGGTTAAACCGCGTAGCAGCATCCTTGATAACCGCACCGATGAAGGCGGCTTCATCCCGTCCGCTGTTGCGCTGGGGGTGAAAATTCCAACTGGTGTTTCTGCCGCGCATCAGCGCGTTCGGGGCGATGATCGCAAAGCCTCGGTCCAGAATCGGCTGCACCATAGATTTCCGCCCCAGCGATCCGTTGCCGTTGCCGCCATAGCCGTGCAAGAACACCACCATCGGGGCATTCTCCGGGGCGTTCGGGGGGAGTTTTACTTCGTAGTTGCCCTCGGCAATCACGCAGGAGTCAGGTTTATCACCACAATTTGCCAGCGCGGCGGTTGTGCTGACAGACAGCCCCAAAGCGGCTATCACAGCCAATGTGATCGTTTTCACACAATCCCTTTCTATTTCACCAACGGCAGGCCAAGTTCAATCCAGCCAATCCCCGCATCAGAGCCTAGCATACCTTCTGGCACATCCAGAACCCTGTCAAATCCCGCCGCAACAAGCTGATCCGCCACCCGTTTGGAGCGCACGCCGCGGGCGCAAATCACTGCCACAGGGCGGCTGCGATCCCCGCCCATATGCGCATCCAGCGCGGCGATAAAATCAGGACGCCGCATATCCAGCCGATAGGCCCCCGCGCCGCTGCCTGTGTAAAGCCATTCATCGGGGCGGCGAATATCCAACAGGGTAATCTGCCCGTTTGCCGCCATATCATAGGCTTGCTCTACATTTATTGTCGTGCTGTCTTGGGCCCTTACAGAGTGAAGGCCAGACAGTATCACAGCCCCGAGAACGAGGCTGCGACGCGTAATATAGCCAGCTCTTATGCGCATTTAATCCGCAACAGGGGCTTGCGAGGTATAAAACGGAATGGTCCGGTCAGAGGCCGCCTTAGGCTCTAGCCCGGGCCAATTGCCTTCGGACTTTTTCAGGTTGCCACTGATGTCTTCTTCCCAAAACCCCACCACGTCTTGGGTCACATTCAGGTATAGTTTGCCATCCACAATACGCCACAGGTTCGGATTGCCCGGAACCTTGCCCTGCTGCGCCACTCCGTAAGCGCAGTGGCCGTCATATTGGGGCACGTAAGCCGCAGGATCGGCGACGAATTTGTCGCGATTTTCTTCGCTCGCAAAGGCCCAAGTCGCGCCGTTATACTCCGCCGTTATGGATTTCTTGCCATTCACAGCAGGGGATTGTGGTGTGCCAACCGCAGATTGTTCCATGTCAAAATAAGCCACCACATCATGGCCCGAAACGGCAAATTGCGTTTCGTCCAGATATTGCGGGCCAGCCCAAGCCAAAACAGGTGCTGTCACGGCGACAAAGGCCAGAGGGAGTAAGCGTTTCATTATCGAGGTTTCCTTTTCCAGATCAAGGATCACTAGGGACTGAAACGGATTTTAAAGATAGCCTGCCTCACACGAAATTGAGCGAACGTCAGCGGCTGCGCAAAAGGCTATGCTGAACGGCTTTGGGCGGCTAGGGGGTGGGAACAGCGAAACAGCGGCACGGGATCGGGACTGGCAGCCTGCCAATGATTTCACACGAACCGCCGAGGCGTTGTATGCGTTGTTCGAAAGCTGGCAGCCGTGGATATCTGGCGATACCAGTAATGCGCTCCGCGCGGAGGTATTTCGGCTCAAAAGAAGACGTTGCGGGGGTTTTATGACAGGACGGTTGTGGCGTTATAGCCGTAGACTTCATCAAAGGGCCGCAGGGCGAGGCGCTCTGAAAGCTGCCCTGCGACAGCCAATTTCAGGCGGGGCAGCAGGCCATTGGCAAAACCCGTTTGATGAAACAGCGCCCCGTTTGATCGGGCACGGGCTTGCAAGCGGCTGGTACGGGGTTTGCGCAATGCGGTGTAACGGGTCAGCGCGGTTGTCGCGTCTTTTTCGGTTGCAACGCAGCGAGCCAGAACAAAAGCATCTTCAATTGCCATAGCCGCCCCCTGAGCCATGAAGGGCAATGTGGGGTGGCAGGCATCACCGAGCAGCCCGATGGGGCCTTCGGACCAAAAAGGCAGAACAGGACGGTCAAACAGCGCCCATAAAAAGGGTTGTTTTACCCCTGCCAACAGGGTTTGCACCTTGGGGTGCCAGCCCGCAAAAGCGGTTTGTAACTGGGCAGGATCGCCTTGCTCGGTCCAACTGGGGTTATGCCAGTTGTCCCGTTCCTCGACCGCCACGAAATTCACCAGATCGCCGCCCCGCAGGTAATAGGTGACCAGATGTTTGCCCTGCCCCACCCAGACAGAGGCATCCGGCCCGATCAACCCTTTTGGCAAGTCAGCCGTCCGCACAGACCCGCGCCAAGCCACTTGCCCCGTAAAGCGAACAGGCAGGTTCAGGTGCATCTGTGCCCCAATGGCAGAGCGGATGCCATCTGCGCCAATTGACAGGTCAGCGGATTGTTCCTCTCCTGCCACCATCAACCCTGTCTTTGTATAACCTGTTACCGCTTGGCCCAATTTGAATGTGACCCCAAGGCGCTGTGCTTCTTGGTACAAGATTGCCTGCACATCGGCGCGGTGCACATGCAGATACGGTGCTCCGTATAGCGGGTGGCAGACTGCGCGCAGCGGTAGATTTACGCGGTCGCGCCCTGTTACTCCGTCTATCACACGCGCCCGCTCTGGTGCGAAGGCGACGGCTTGTAAAGCCTCCTCGATACCGAGCGCGGCCATGACACGCATGGCGTTGGGGCTAAGTTGCAGACCTGCCCCGACCTCGGTCAGTTCTGTGGCTTGTTCGTAAACGCAAACTGTGACGCCTTGGCGCGCCAGTGCAATGGCGGCGGTCAACCCGCCGATCCCTGCGCCTGCGATATTTGCACTGCGGATCATTGGGCGCTGTCCTGCGGATTAAGGTTCGTATCGGGTTTGGTCATGGCCCTGCCTAACAAGATCACCGTCCCAATCCAACACTGCTTTCGTGTCACAGCTTACAGCAGGCTATCAAAGGTGACTGTTTGATCCGCAAACACCAGCCTGTCGATATCGCTGAGCACATCGCGCCCTTCATACAAGCCATCACTGCCCCCGTTGGCGCGATCTGTTACGATCAAACGGGTCACATCTGCACCGCGGGCGGAATTGAAATACGTATTGGTTTCAAAGGTGTAGTTGGCAAGGTCGCCCATGAAATGCACAGTGTCGCCTTTGCTGGTGCCACCATCGCCCCACGATTGCCCATAGATATAGTCATCCCCGATGCCACCAAAAAAATGATCCGCGCCACTGTCGCCGCGCAACTCGTCATGGCCGGACCCCCCAAACAGCCTGTCATTATCCGTGCCGCCCGCCAGATTGTCGTCATCTGCGCCGCCATCCAGCCAGTCCCGACCGGAATCGCCGTAGAGCACATCCTCGCCTGCGCCACCCCAAAGGTGATCATCATTGCTGTTGCCATCCAGCAGATCATTGCCATTGCGCCCGATCAAAATGTCAGCCGCAGAACCGCCAGACAGGGTTTCACTGGCGCCGGTACCGATCTGCACATCCGAAACAGCCACCTTAACATCGTCAAAGGCCAGATAGTCAATCTTACCGCCGATCTTATCCCCTGACACCTGCAAAGCCCCGTCGATCATTGCAAAGTCAAAGGCATCCGCATTGCCTGTAAAGGTAGCGAAACCGTCGCGCGGGGCATTCCCTGCAATCACATGGTCCGCCAACTGGCCTTTGTAGACAGAAAAATCGGTGATCGTTCCGTCCAACCTTGAATGGATCGAATTGATTTCCCCTGCGTCCGAGGCCCAACCCGTGCCGCCCACAACCAACCCTTCGCCGTTTTGCGCCCAATTATGGGCATAGGCGGTTTCATAGGCTTGCTTCACCCCGTCCAGATACAGTGCCGCCCCCTGATCCCCAAGGCTGAGCGCGAAATCATAGGTAACCCCTGCCTGCACCACGCCTTTGGCCACCAGATATTTTGACCCTTCGGGCGATTGCAGACGCACCAACAGGTCGCCGTCTTCATTAACCCAAACGGTGGTGTGGCCCTTGCCATCCCCGTCTGCGTCTTTGGAAAACAACGCCTGCCCCATGTTCAGTGTATTGACGTTGAACGATAGGGACACCGTCAGCGCTGCCATTTTCAGCTGTGGCGCATTTTCAAACCCCATGGCGCTTTTCTTGTCAGAGGCAAAGGTAAAGCTGCCGGGTATCACGAATTTTGGCGTGGCACCGCCCAGTGTATCCACCGCTGATGCGTCTTTCAGAACCGATGGCGTGAAAGACTTGATCTCATTCGCCCCCACTTTTGCGGGTTTCAGCGCCTCTTGCAGGTCGTCGATTGTGGTGATGATGCCATAGGCGGGGCTGGCGGTGTGTTCGATGTCGGCTTGGGTGATCAGATCGCCGTAGACGGTGATGGTGCCAAGCTGGTCGTCGTTATGGGCACCGCCCCCCGAACCTTGGTCGGAATAGAGCGCGATGATTGAATGATCCATCACCCCGTCGCCATTTGCATCCCCGTAAGTGACCGAGGAAATCTGCGTGGTGTGGCCCTCAACCACGATGCGGTCGCCCTCTGCGCGGGAAAAATCGGTGACAATATCATTGCCCAGATGATCCACCCAATGGTCGTGCAGCTTGTCGTTTTCGCCCGCAACCCCGTGCCAGTTTATGATGCCGTCACTGTTGGTGTGCTTTTCGATATAGCGTTTCTTGGCGTTGATAAGGGTTTGAAAGTAAAACACATCTGCGCCGGATCCGCCGGTCAGAATATCATCGCCGGGGATCGGTTGGTTGGGGTACAGCTTGCCATCCGTCAACTCGTTCATCGGGTCGGATTCATCGCGGTCGGCGTCATAGAAAATCTTCGGCTCGCGCGCATCGGCCTGACTGATCAACAGGTCGTTGCCGCCCCCGCCGAACAGGCGATCTTCGCCGTGGCCGCCGTCCAGAACATCCGCGCCGCCCCCGCCAATCAAGCGGTCTGCGCCGTAGCTGCCCTGCAGGAAATCTGCGCCCCCCTTGCCGTTGATCCGGTCATCGCCAAACTGCCCGTTCAGCCCGTCAGAGCCGCCGCTGCCGTTCAGTTTATTGTCTCCGTTGCTGCCCGATTTCAGCGTCACATCCATCGGCATGTGGCCGTGCGGGCTAACGCCGAAACCCTCGATAATTTCCTGCAAATTGTCCGAGGCATGGTGCAATTGGGTGAAAACCGGCATCAAATCCGCCATATCCAGCGCCATTCCTGCGGCCATTCCGGTGCCCATATCGGAATATTGCGCCAGTCGGGCCACGTCTGCGCTAGAGAGCTGGCTGTCAAACACCATCACTTCACCCACAGAGCCCGTCATCAGGCTGTGCGCAGCATCGGACCCGTGATCCCGCCACGCCCGCGTGCCGCCGATCACCAGATTTTGCGTGTTGGCTGAAAGCCCCTCTTTGAACTCCGGCTCGGCTGCGGCCAGCACACCGTCCAGCCAGATCATCAGCCCGTCTTTGCCAAAAGACACCGCAAAATGATAATCCTGATCCGCCGCCAGCACCAGATCAGGCACCCGCATCCACAGATTGCCGTCCGCGCCCTCCATCGAAACGATCACCTGACCGTCCTTCAACCAAACCGTAAACCCGCCCGAGGTTTCCCCGTCCAAGTCCTTGGACACCAGCGCCATCGTGCCCGGCAATGACGGCAGATTAAAACTGAGGGAAAGGGTCACATTGCGGGCTTCAAGGGATGCGAAATGCCCCACATCCATATAGTCACCCGCTTCGCCGCTTAGTTCAGCGGTTTCGGAAATTTCAACCACTGGGGTTTTACCGCTGCCAAGATTAACATTCAGAGCCTCTGGCAAGTTGTTGGATTTATAGCCTTTAATGACATTCTCGCCCACTTTTGCGGGTTTCAGCGCCTCTTGCAGGTCGTCGATTGTGGCGATGATGCCATAGGCGGGGCTGGCGGTGTGTTCTATGTCGGCTTGGGTGATCAGATCGCCGTAAACCGTGATGGTGCCAAGCCGGTCGTCGTTATGGGCGCCGCCCCCTGAACCTTGGTCGGAATAGAGCGAAATGATTGAATGATCCATCACCCCGTCGCCATTTGCATCCCCGTAAGTGACCGAGGAAATCTGCGTGGTGTGGCCCTCAACCACGATGCGGTCGCCCTCTGCGCGGGAGAAATCGGTGACGATATCATTGCCCAGATGATCCACCCAATGGTCGTGCAGCTTATCGTTTTCGCCTGCAACACCGTGCCAGTTTATGGTGCCGTCACTGTTGGTGTGCTTTTCGATATAACGTTTCTTGGCGTTGATAAGGGTTTGAAAGTAAAACACATCTGCACCGGCGCCACCCGTCAGAATGTCATCGCCCGGGATCGGTTGGTCGGGGTACAGCTTGCCATCCGTCAACTCGTTCATCGGGTCGGATTCATCGCGGTCGGCGTCAAAGAAAATCTTCGGCTCGCGCGCATCGGCCTGACTGATCAACAGGTCGTTGCCGCCCCCGCCGAACAGGCGATCTTCGCCGTGGCCGCCGTCCAGAACATCCGCGCCGCCCCCGCCAATCAAGCGGTCCGCGCCGTAGTTGCCCTGCAGGAAATCTGCGCCCCCCTTGCCGTTGATCCGGTCATCGCCAAACTGCCCGTTCAACCCGTCAGAACCGCCGCTGCCGTTCAGTTTATTGTCTCCGTTGCTGCCCGATTTCAGCGTCACATCCATCGGCATATGGCCGTGCGGGCTAACGCCGAAACCCTCGACAATTTCCTGCAAATTGTCCGAGGCATGGTGCAATTGGGTGAAAACCGGCATCAAATCCGCCATATCCAGCGCCATTCCTGCGGCCATGCCCGTACCCATATCGGAATATTGTGCCAGTCGCGCCACATCCGCGCTGGAAAGCTGGCTGTCAAACACCATCACTTCACCGACCGAGCCCGTCATCAGACTGTGCGCAGCATCGGACCCGTCATCCCGCCATGCCCGCGTGCCGCCGATCACCAGATTTTGCGTGTTGGCTGAAAGCCCCTCTTTGAATTCCGGCTCGGCTGCGGCCAGCACACCGTCCAGCCAGATCATCAGCCCGTCTTTGCCAAAAGACACCGCAAAATGGTAATCCTGATCCGCCGCCAGCACCAGATCGGGCACCCGCATCCAAAGATTACCGTCCTCACCCTCCATCGAGACGATCACCTGACCGTCCTTTAGCCAAACCGTAAACCCGCCCGAGGATTCCCCGTCCAAGTCCTTGGACACCAGCGCCATCGTGCCCGGCAATGACGGCAGATTAAAGCTGAGGGAAAGGGTCATCACATCGCTTGCCAAGGCCTTTTTGTGATCAATATCGATCACGTCCTCAATCGTGCCAGACATTTGGAACGTCTTGTCTTTCACGATAATTGGATTCAAATCGGCTGGAAACGACACTGGCATATTAGGACTCCTGATCCGTGTTGTCTGCCCCTGCCCGCGGATAGTCCTGCGGTCCAAATGGGGCGTGATTATGGCGTTTGCAGCCTTGAGCCCCGTTAGGTGCCAAAAAAATACCGACTGTGGCTGCTTGCACCCGGCTCTTGCGATTCAACCACTAGTAGACTGTGCCACCCCCAAGGCCTACCCGCTAAAAATGAGGGAGCAAGTATCCGCCGAACCATAGGTTTTCTGCGCATAATCCAGCCAAATGGTCTGACGATATCTGTGGAATTGCTCAGGTCGTTAACAGATTAAGCGGTTGCCGATCCCGTAGGATATTCGCTAGACTGCCCCAGATAACTGCCAAAGAAACTGTGCCAAATTTCAGGAGCCACCCGTGAATATTCTGTTTATCATGTATGACCAATTGCGCTTTGATTACCTGAGTTGCGCCGGGCATCCCCATATGCACACGCCGAACTTTGACCGGGTGGCGGCAAAAGGCGTGCGGTTCAGCAATGCTTATGTGCAATCGCCGATCTGCGGGGCCTCTCGTATGTGTTATTACACGGGGCGGTATGCGGCGTCCCACGGGGCGCAATGGAACGGCTTCCCGCTGCGTGTGGGTGAGGTCACAATCGGCGATCACCTGCGCAAACTGGGGATGAACAGCTGGATCATCGGCAAGACCCATATGCAAGCCGACGCCGAGGGCATGGCCCGTTTGGGCTTGTCGCCTGACAGCCAGATCGGGGCGCGGCAAGCCGAGTGCGGCTTTGACAACTGGTGCCGTGATGACGGGCTTTGGGCCCAAGGACCAGACGGTTTTTATGACGAAAAAAGATCACCTTACAACGAATACCTAAAGTCAAAAGGCTACCCCAGCGAGAACCCTTGGTCGGATTTTGCCAATGCGGGGATCACCGATGAACAGATCGCCAGCGGCTGGATGTTTCGCAACGCCGACCAGCCCGCCAACATCCGCGAGGAGGACAGCGAGACCCCTTGGCTCACCTCTGAGACCATCCGTTTTGTGGAGGAAGCCGAAGGCCCTTGGATGGCCCATGTTTCCTTCATCAAACCCCATTGGCCCTATATTGTACCCGCACCTTATCACAATATGTACGGGTCCAACCACGTGCCAGCTCCGCGCCGTCATGACATGGAGCGGGACAATCCCCACCCTGTTTACGGCGCCTATATGGAAAACAAAATCGCCAGCGCCTTTCAGCGTGAAGAGGTGCGCCAAAAGGTCATTCCCGCCTATATGGGACTGATCAAACAATGTGATGACCAACTGGGGCGTCTGCTGGATCATCTGGAAGCCACGGGAAAAATGGACGACACCATGATCGTTCTGACCTCGGATCACGGGGATTATCTGGGGGATCACTGGCTGGGGGAAAAGGATTTGTTCCACGAACAATCGGTCAAGGTGCCGATGATCCTTTTTGATCCCCGCCCCGAAGCTGATACGACCCGCGGCACTGTTAACGACGCGCTAGTGGAAAGCATTGATCTGGCCGCTACCTTTGTTGAAGCCGCAGGTGGTACTGTGCCCGATCACATCATCGAAGGCCGTTCGCTGCTGCCTTGGCTACACGGTGAAACGCCTGACTGGCGAAAATATGTGATTTCGGAATATGATTTCTCGGCCACGCCACAGGCCGCAAAACTGGGGTTGGAGCCGCGTGATGCCCGCCTGTTCATGGTTTTCGATGGGCGGTTCAAGATGATGCACACGGCTGCGGGGTATCGCCCCATGTTGTTTGATCTGGAAACCGATCCTGATGAATTCGTCGATCTGGGCGAAAGCCCCGATCACGCAGCCACGCTGGAACGGCTTTACAGCCACCTGCACGAGTGGGGCCTGCGCATGAGCCAGCGGGTCACCAAATCCGAGGAGGCCATTCGCCAAAGCCGCGGCAGATCCGGCCGGAAAGGCGTCATGCCATTCCTCTATGACGGCAGTGAAGTCCCAGAGGACTGGACCAAATTCTACCGTGGCCCAGCGCCAAAGGATTACACAAACGACTAGGGTTACACCCCGAAATAGGCGCGGCGCAGCAGGTTCAGGCCAAGGATCAGGAAAACGATCAGAATTGTGCTGCGGAAATACTGGGGCGAAAGGCGGTTGCGGAAAAACTCGCCCAAGGAATAGCCGATCAGCGCTGGCACGATCATCAAAGCCGAGGTCAGTGCCAGCGGTCCGGTCAGAAACCCGAGTTTTGCATAAGATACGCTTAACGGGATGCTGCCCACGGTCACCAAAAAACCCGTGGCGCGGATGAATTCGTCTTTGTCCACGCCGCGCATGGTCAGATACATGCCCAAGGGTGCCGCCCAAGCCCCCGTCAGACCGCCGATCACCCCCGCCGCTGTGGCAAAACCGACCTGCGCCCGCGCATCGTGTTTCACGGCGATGGCTGGCAGCCAGCCTTTCCAGCTAAAGCCCACAAAGATCAGGATCGCGACGCCAAGGGCTGCCACCAGCCAGCGGTCTTCAACGTTTTTGGCCAGCACACTTGTCAGCACCACACCGACGCATAACACCACGGCAAAGACGCGGTAGCGTTTGATGGTACGCAGAATATGCCCGCCCCGCAGCCATTGCCAGCCGTTGATGCCGACCATGGGAAACAGGATCAGCGAAATCGCGATGCGCGGCTCGATCACCAGCGTCATGGCAGCAATTGCCGCCGTAGGCAGGCCGATCCCCGCGATGCCTTTGACCAAACCTGCAAATAGAAAGGCGAGCGTGGCAATGACGGTGATGTTTGAAATATCCATGCCCCTCTTTAGCGGCCCTTCACAGGCGAGGCGAGACCGAAAGCGCCCTGCCCTTTGCCAGCTTACATCCATTGTGAATCTTTTAATTTGACAGAAAAATTAAATACTGGATAACTACCGCCATGGGAGAATCTATCAAAACATTTCTAGGCATTGATCTGGGAACATCCGGACTGCGCGCGCTGCTCGTAGATCAGGACGGGCGCACTGTTGGCAGTGCACAAGCGCATTACGCGGTGACCAATCCACACAGCGGCTGGTCTGAACAAGACCCCGCCGACTGGGTTGCCGCCTGTATCAGCGCCATTGCAGACTTAAACCGTAAGCATGGGCCGGAAATGGCACAACTGGCTGCAATTGGCACGGCGGGCCAGATGCACGGGGCCACCCTGCTGGACGCAGAGGGCGCGGTGCTGCGTCCTTGCATTCTGTGGAACGACACCCGCGCCCACGCGGAGGCCGCCACCTTGGACGCCCTGCCCGAATTTCGTGAAGTTTCAGGCAATATCGTCTTTCCGGGCTTCACCGCGCCCAAGCTGGCTTGGGTCAAAAACAACGAACCTGATATTTTTGCCCGCGTGGCTACGGTTTTGTTACCCAAGGATTATCTGTCCTTTTGGCTGACGGGCGCACGGGTGTCGGATATGTCTGACAGCGCAGGTACAAGCTGGCTCGATGTGGGCGCGCGGGACTGGTCCGACCCTTTGCTGGCGCAATCTGGCATGACGGCCAGCCAGATGCCCCGCTTGGTGGAAGGGTCGGAAATCGCCGCCCCTGTGACGGCCGAGCGAAGCGCCGAACTTGGCCTGCCAGACGGTGTTCTGGTGGTGGGCGGTGCAGGTGATAATGCCGCCGCCGCTTGCGGGATTGGCGCGTTGAACGAAGGTCAGGGATTTGTCTCGCTTGGTACATCGGGCGTGATGCTGGCGGGGAAATCCGGCTATGCGCCGCTGCCCTCTTCGGCTGTGCACACCTTTTGCCATGCAGTGCCGAACCGCTGGTATCAGATGGGGGTGATCCTTTCCGCCACCGACAGTCTGAACTGGCTGTCGCGCACCCTTGGCAAACCGGCTGCCGATCTGGCAGGGCTGCTGGACGGCCCTTTGCGCGCCCCTGGAAGCGTAACCTTTCTGCCCTTCTTGTCGGGCGAACGTACCCCCCATAACGACAGCCATATTCGGGGCGCGTTGCTGGGCCTTGATCACGCCACCGGACCCGAGGCTCTGGTGCAAGCGGTCTTTGAAGGTGTGGCCTTTGCCCTGCGTGAAAACCTTGATGCCTTGCGGGCAACCGGAACCGAATTGGCATCCGCCATGGCGATTGGTGGCGGGGCCAAGTCTGATTACTGGTTGCAACTGATTGCCACGGTGCTGAACATTCCGCTTGATCTGCCCGAAGACGGCGAAAACGGGGCTACCATGGGTGCTGCCCGCCTAGCCATTTGTGGTGCGACGGGTGCTGACCCTGATACGGTAATGACCCAACCCGCCATCGCCCGCCGCATCAGCCCCAACCCAGAGCATATCGCGGCCTATGAACAGGCCTACCAAGCCTATCGCACCGTGTATCCAGCTATAAAGGTATTATAACATGACAACTGGTTTCTTTGACGGGATCGCTCCCGCTAAATTCGTCGGCGCGGCTGGCGGAACAGATTACGACTACAGCCACTACAACCCCGACGAAATCGTCATGGGCAAACGGATGGAAGACCACCTGCGTTTTGCCGTAGCCTATTGGCATTCCTTCGCATGGGAGGGCGGCGACCCCTTTGGCGGCGCTACTTTTGAACGGCCTTGGCACCCCCAAGACGATATGGGCCGCGCCAAGATCAAAGCGGATGTGGCCTTTGAAATGTTCGATATCATCGGCCAGCCCTATTATTGCTGGCATGACGCCGACATCCGCCCCGAAGGCGATACATTTGCGCAAAGCCTGCGGAATTTTGAAGAAATCATCGATTATTTCGGTGAAAAAATGTCATCGCGCAAAATCAAGCTGCTGTGGGGCACCGCCAATATGTTCAGCCATCGCCGCTGGATGTCTGGCGCATCCACAAACCCCGACCCCGATGTATTCGCCTATTCAGCTGCAACAGTGAAAACCTGCATGGATGCCACGCAAAAGCTGGGCGGTGAAAACTATGTGCTTTGGGGCGGGCGTGAAGGCTATGAAACCCTGCTCAACACCGACATGGGCCGCGAGCTGGACCATATGGGCCGTTTCCTGAACATGGTCGTCGAATACAAACACAAGATCGGTTTCAAGGGCACCATTTTGGTGGAACCAAAGCCCCAAGAACCGTCCAAACACCAATACGACTATGATGCCGCCACCTGTTACGGTTTCCTGAAAAAATACGGTCTGGAAAACGAGGTGAAGCTGAACCTTGAACAAGGCCACGCCATTCTGGCGGGTCACAGCTTTGAACATGAAATCGCCACGGCTTCTGCTTTGGGCGTGCTCGGGTCCATTGATATGAACCGCAATGATTATCAGTCGGGCTGGGATACGGATCAATTCCCGAACTCTGTGCCAGAGGTTGCTTTGGCCTATTATCACATCCTCAAAGCGGGCGGGTTTACCACAGGCGGCACCAACTTTGACGCCAAACTGCGCCGCCAGTCGCTGGAACCTGCAGATCTGATCGCGGGGCATACAGGGGCGATGGATGTTTGCGCGCGCGGCCTGAAAGCCGCCGCCGCAATGATTGAAGACGGCGGTTTGGAAGCAGCCCTGCAAGACCGCTACAGCGGGTGGGACACAGAAGCCGCGAAATCCATGCTGGCCAGTGACTTTGACAGTATCTTTGAAACGGTTCTGTCTGGTGACATCGCCCCGCAGCCCCGATCGGGCAAGCAGGAACGGCTGGAAAACCTCGTTAATAAGTTCGTCTAAGCCCCATGCCCGGCGCCGCAGATATTCGCAGCTTTACCTTGGAAACTGCGCAGTCTGCGGTGACGCTGCTAAACCTTGGCTGTGTGACACAAAGCTGGGTCAGCAGCCTTGCTAGCCCGGAACGGTCCATTGTTCTGGGCTACCGTGATCCCGCGGCCTATTTGACCAACCCGCAGTTTCTGGGGGCGATTGTGGGGCGTGTCGCCAATCGCATCGCCAACGCGCGGTTTGAACTGGACGGGGTAGGTTATCACTTGGGCGCGAATGCGCCGCCCCATATTTTGCACGGCGGGCACGATGGGCTGCACCAGCGGATTTGGGATGCGGACGCGGATGGCAGCCGCGCGGTGCAATTGCGGTTGCAGTCACCAGACGGGGATCAAGGTTTTGCGGGGGCGGTGGATTTCACGGTAGAAATATCCTTGTCGGGCAACAGCCTGACCTATCAAATGAGCGCACAGGTGGACCGCCCCACCCCGATCAATCTGGCGCAACATTCCTATTACAATCTGGCTGGCTCTGGCCCGATCAAACATCACCGCCTGCACGTGGCCGCAGATGCGATCTTGAACACGGATGCAGCGGGCATCCCCCTTGGCCCCATGCACAGCTTGAACGGTCAGCCGCTGGATTTCCGCACAGGTAAAACCATCCAAGCCGGCGATCCGCAAAGCCACGGGATCGATCACAACTATTGTCTGACCCCAGATACCCCTGCCCCCCAAGCGCGGCTGTCTGCGGCAGGGCTGACCCTGTCGCTTTACACCGACCAACCCGGCCTACAGGTCTATACCGCAAGCAATCTGTCCCCCGTCGCGCCGCCCCTGCATGGGCAGAACCACCGCGCATTTACCGGGATTTGTCTGGAACCCCAAGGCTATCCCGATGCGCTGAACCAGCCCAGCTATCCTACTATTGTTGTCACGCCAGATCGCCCCTACAGTCAGCGCCTGACCATCGCGCTTGATCAAGAACCCCTGACATGAAACCCGTTCTAACCTTTCTAGCTGCCAGCTGTCTGGCCTTCCCCGTTCTGGCACAGGCGGACCCTTTGCCAAAGGCAAACGCCAGCTTTTCCACCCCTGACATGGATGAAGTCCACCTTGGGCAGTTATTGTTCTTTGACCCAATTCTCAGCGGCAATCGCACGGTGTCTTGCGCCACTTGCCACCACCCGCGTTTTGCCACGTCTGACGGCGTATCATTGGGCATCGGGGATGGTGGCATCGGGCTTGGGCCAGATCGCAGGCCAGATCCTGACAATTACCCCGAGGAACGGGTTCCCCGCAACGCGCCTGCCCTGTTCAATCTGGGTGCGGCCCAGTTCCAGACCTTGTTTCATGACGGCAGGCTAGAGACCGACAGCACCGACCCGTTCGGGTTCCGAACCCCTTTGGGCGAGGATATGGAATATGGTTTTGACGGGGTGCTATCTGCGCAGACCATGTTTCCAGTGCTGTCACCTGATGAAATGGCGGGGCATTATTCGGAAAACGACGTGTCACAGTCGGTGCGGCAGGGGTTTTTCACCGGGCCAAAAGGCGCTTGGGCTATTCTGACAGAGCGGGTGGCCGCGATACCGGCCTACCGCGCAGGATTTGACGCCTTACTGCCTTCGGATAAACCGTTACATTTTTCAGATATTTCCAACGCAATCGCTGCGTTTATGGCGTTTGAGTGGCGCGCCGATGACAGCCCTTTTGACCTGTTTTTGCGCGATGGCACGCCGCTTGACCAAGATGCAACTGCAGGGATGGCGCTGTTCTATGGCAAGGCGGGTTGTGGCACCTGCCACACGGGTCAGTTCCAGACCGACCACCAGTTTCATTCTATCGGCATGCCCCAGATCGGCCCTGGTAAATCGGCGCGGTTTGAATCCCATCACCATGATGTGGGGCGCATGCGGGTGACGGGTGCGGCGGGGGATGCCTATCGGTTTCGCACCCCATCCCTGCGCAATGTGATGCAAACCGCCCCCTACGGGCATGACGGTGCTTACGGTGATATTCGCGGCGTATTGGAACAGCATCTTTCGCCCGAAACAGCTTTGCGCAACTACGACCCTGCGCAGGCGGTTCTGCCCGACCTTTCTGGTGCCGTTGATCTGGCAAACCTGACGGACACAGACGAAATTGCACGGATTGCTGCGTCCATCGACATAGCACCTGTCACGCTTACGGATGCTGAAAAAGACGCAATCATCGCGTTTTTGGGCAGTTTGACCGATCAAACCAGCCTGAACGGGCGTTTGGGAGTACCAGCCACAGTTCCAAGCGGCCTACCCGTGGATCAGTAAGGCGCAGCGTTTAAAGCACCGCTAGCGCGGGTGATTGTGTAATAGCGATCCCCCGCCAGTTCCAACCAGTCGCTTTTTGCGCCGTCTGGCCAGATTACCCGTATGGAAAACTGATCCTTCGCACCCAGCCCGAAATGTATAAGGCCCAATTGCCCGCCTGCATGGCCTCCACCGATAGTGATTTCACGGCTGTGCAGCACATCGCCTGATTTCACCTCGACCCAAGCGCCGATGGCATCAGGGTTTGCACCGTTTTGCACCAGCCGCACGCCTGTCCAGTGGCCCGTGTCAGACGTCACATTCTGATACACTTCAAAGGGTGCGCGGCGGTTCACCACAACCACATCCAGCAGCCCGTCAAGGTTCAGATCCGCCAGCGCCGCACCGCGCCCGCGCATCAGACTGGCCAGTCCGGCGGACTCGGACCGCTCCACAAATGTCCCGTCGGCACCCTGCACCAGCAGGTTGTTGGGGTCCTTCATCGCAAGCCCCGGCATTTGCTCCACATTGCCCTTGGCAATAAAAATATCGTCGCGACCGTCATTCTGCACATCGCCAAATTCCACATGCCAACCGGTAGACGGCCGCCCGTCCCCCCCCGTAAACGGCCGCTGCGCTGTGGTGCCAAGGCTATAAGGCGCGTCCGTGAACCTTGGCTCTGTGGCGGGGCCTTCGTGGATTTGCAGGCGTTGATCCCCCATAGAGGTCATCATCACCTCGGGCAGGCCATCGCCTGTCAAATCACGGCTGGCGATGCCCATACCCCAAAGCTTGTGATCCACCCAGCCGTCATCTGCGCCGTAAAAGCGGGGCGTTGGCCCCATGCGCAACAGTTGTTCATGGCCGTTGGAAACATAGTAATGCCGATCATTGCTGATCCGCAGATCCGCCTGCCCGTTGCGGGACCAGTCGCTGAACAGCATGGACAGCGGGCAATAACCGGGGGTCAGCGGGATCGGCGGTGCGTAGGTTTCACCCTCGGGCCGGTAAAGGTAATTGACATCACAGGCTTCAAACGGTCCCTCAGGGTTGTTGCGATCCACATAGTTGCCAAAGGCCAGTGTGGGCAGGGATTGGCCCTGTTCCCATCTGGCGGAAAAGGCCGTGGTCCATGCGGGGATGTCTTGAAACGACAGGTCGTCAAACGGGGTGAACTGGCAATCCGCCCCACCTTTCAGCAGCAGGTTTTCCCCTACACGCAGCACCACCAGATCGGCCCAGCCGTCACTGTCCATGTCGATGGGATAAGCGCCAGAAACACCCCTGATCGGATCAGACGTGGCCTGCGCCTGTTCAAACGAAATCCCCCCGCCTATGGTTGAGGAATTGCGCATCAGTTGTGCAGGATCGGCGCCCCCCGCCACAAAAAGATCAGGCCGCTTGTCGTGATCGCAGTCCAAAACGGCCACACCGCCCCCGACAAAATGTTCCCAGCCGCCGCCGTAGATATGGTCGGGCGCGATAACGGGCGTAAAACGCGGATCGGCACCAGCAGGGGATGCCAGCACAGCGGCGCAGATCAGGGCCTTACACTTCATTTGCACGCAAGGCCGCAACCGCCATGTCCTCTACCCCTTCAAGCGCATAGGCCGCAGCCCCTTTGGCCCACATCAGATCGCCCCAGCGGTGGATAACCACCTCGGGCGGGGGTTGATCCACTTGGACAATAGAATTTTGAATACCCGCAATCACCTCTTCTGCGTACAGATGGTTGGAATGCATCCGCTCTCCGGCCAGAACGATGATCTGTGGGTCGAAAATATTCACGATATTGGCCAGCCCCATTGCAAACATCCGCCCGGCCCGATTGACGATATTACTGGCCAGTGGATCGCCGTCATGGGCGCGCTGTAACAAAGCCTCGATCCGGCGTTCATCGGTGGCAGCATCGCCGTGATCAGCCCCTGAACTGGTCACGCTGGCCTCGCGCAGCAGGGCGTAATCGGCCACATAAGCCTCTAGGCAGCCCCGTTGACCACAGCGACACAGCGCCCCGTCCAGATGGACTTTGGTGTGGCCGAATTCCGCACCGCACCCCCGCGTACCACGGTAGATTTCATTGTTGATGACGATGCCCATACCCACACCGCTTTCAATGGTAACAACGATGAAATCCGTCGCCTCGCGCCCGAGGCCAAAGCGTTTTTCCGCCATGGCCACAAGGTTCGCGTCATTGTCCACAAACGCAGGCACCCCCAGCGCAGTTTCGATGTCACTGCGCAAATTGACGTTGCGGTCCTTCAGCGAAGGCGACCAATGCACCAGCCCCTGCATCACGTCCACAATGCCCGCAATGCCAATACCGACCCCCGATAAATCCGACAGCTTCTTGCCCAAAGGGTCCAGCATCGCCTGCAATGCCGACGCCAGCAGCTGCACCATCGCCGCTGAAGAAAAGGTGGATTGTTCCATCTTGTGGCTGTGTTCGGCCAGTTGATTGCCTTCAAAATCCATCAACACCAAAGACAAAGACCGATGCGCGACCTTTATGCCCGCAACCAGATGGGCCGCACCGCGTATTTTCAAATCGACCCGAGGCCGCCCCCGCGCCATTTCCCCACCCTGTGCGGGCACCTCTTCGATCAGGCCCGCGCGGATCAACTCGGCTGTAACGGTGGTGACGGTCGCGCGGCTGATACCGGTATTTTGCGACAGATCAATGCGCGCAATCGGGCTGTTCTGGCGAATCGATGCCAGAAGAATGCGCCTGCCATATGTGCGTTGCTGTCCAATCATTGCGATATTCCCTATATTTCTATTGGTTTAAATCCAAGTGAAACCAACAGAAATTCCCCCCTTGGACAGTGTGGCCTGATTTAATTTGATTTTCAAATTAAAACTGCTATCACTTTTGAACACCCGAAGATTCGAGGCTCGAATCAAATCGGGTCGGATTACCTTTGGGAGGATATCATGAAGAAATTAACCGTCGCACTTGCGGCCGTCGCAACCGCCGCCATGACCACTGTGTCATTTGCTGCTGATCTGACCGTTGGTGTTAGTTGGTCAAACTTTCAGGAAGAGCGCTGGAAAACCGACGAAGCCGCCATCAAGAAAGCACTGGAAGCCGCTGGCGCGCAGTATATTTCCGCGGATGCGCAGGCCTCTGCTGCCAAACAACTAACCGATGTCGAAGCCTTGATCGCACAGGGCGCAGATGCGCTGATCATTCTGGCCATGGACAAAGACGCCATCATCCCTGCCGTCGATAAAGCAGACGCCGAGGGCATTCCGGTGGTCGGCTATGACCGCCTGATCGAGGATGACCGCACCTTCTATCTGACCTTTGACAACAAAGGCGTGGGCCGGATCATTGCAGAAACCGTCAGAGCGGTTCAGCCCGAGGGCAACTTTGCCATCATCAAAGGCGACAAAGGCGATCCGAACGCAGCGTTCCTGCTGGAAGGCATGATGGAAGTGATCGGCGCTGACGTTGAAGCTGGCAAAATCAAAATCGTCGGCGAAGCATTTTCCGATGGCTGGAAGCCTGACAATGCGCAAAAGAACATGGAACAAATCCTGACCGCCAACAACAATGCGGTGGATGCAGTTCTGGCTGAAAATGACGGCATGGCTGGCGGTGTGATTGCCGCCCTTGCAGCCCAAGGCATGACCATTCCTGTGGGCGGCCAAGACGGCGACCACGCAGCGCTGAACCGTGTGGCCCGTGGCACACAAACCGTTTCGGTCTGGAAAGACTCCCGCCAGTTGGGCTCGGCTGCGGCTGAAATCGCAGTGGCGCTGGCTGGTGGCACGGCTCTCGATGCAATTGACGGCGCGGTTAAATGGTCCGGTGGGTCAAAAGGCCTTGAAATGAATGCAATCTTTCTGGCGCCAACACCGATCACCAAAGACAACATCAATGCTGTGATCGACGCAGGCCATATCGCCAAAGACAAAGTCTGCGAAGGCGCAATGGACGGCGTTCCAGGCTGCTAAGCCAATCAAACTTCGGGCATCGCCATTCCTTGGCGATGCCCGCCCCCAATCATCACCCCTTTTATTGTTACTCTATGCTAACCTGACATTACACTTTCAGGACGCTTTAGCTTACTCTGGCTCGGGACACCGTATATGACCGATAACACCGCACACACGCAGGCCGCAGGCGCGCAAAAATCTGGCCCCTTCACCCGTTTCATCCGCGCAACCGAGTTGGACACACGTCTGCTGGGCATGATCGGCGCTCTGGCCCTGATCTGGATCGGTTTTCATCTGTATGGCCAGTTGGTTAACGGATTTGGCGCGTTTCTGACGCCCCGCAACCTGTGGAACCTGTCAGTACAAACTGCCTCTATCGGGATTATGGCGACAGGAATGGTGCTGGTGATCGTCACCCGCCATATTGACCTGTCGGTTGGGGCGGTCCTTGGCTTTTGCGCGATGATTATGGGCGTGACCCAAGTCTATATCCTGCCGCAGTTTCTGGGCCTTGGCCATCCGCTGTTGTGGATCCTTGCGATCTGCTCTGGCCTGCTTGTGGGCACTTTGGTCGGCGCGTTTCACGGCTTTCTGATTGCTTATGGCAAAATCCCTGCCTTTATCGTCACACTTGGTGGATTGCTGGTCTGGCGCGGCGCGGCGTTTCTGGTGGCGCGCGGCGAAACCATTTCCCCTGTAGACCCCACCTTTGCCCTGCTGGGCGGTGGCCCCTACGGCGCGGTTGGCGCAACAGGCAGCTGGATCATTGGCGTTTTGGGCTGCATTGCGGTTCTGGCCATGATGCTGATGGGGCGCAAACGACGGGTGGGCTACGGCTTTGCCCTGCGCCCGCTTTGGGCAGAAACATTTCTGGCGATTGTGGGCTGTGGCGCAGTGATCGGCGCGGTGCTGCTGGTCAACGCCTACCCTTGGCCCAAAGGCATCGTGAAACGCTATGTGGCAGAAACAGGTGTGACGGTCCCTGAAGGTGGTTTGTTCATCTCGCACGGCTTTGCCATTCCGGTGCTGATCCTTGTGGCGGTTGTTATCCTGATGACCATCCTGATGTCGCGTACCCGTTTTGGCCGCTATGTCTATGCCATCGGCGGCAATCCCGAAGCCGCTGAACTGGCAGGCATCAACACCCGCTGGATGACAGTGAAAATCTTTGCGCTAATGGGGTTCCTAACCGGCCTGTCTGCCGTGGTAGCATCTGCCCGACTGGGATCGGCCACCAACTCGCTTGGCACATTGGACGAGCTTTACGTCATCGCCGCAGCCGTAATTGGCGGTACGTCGCTGGCGGGCGGGGTCGGCACGATCTACGGAGCGGTGCTTGGGGCGTTCGTGATGCAATCCTTGCAAACCGGCATGGTGCTGATCGGCTTTGACGCCGCGATTCAGCAGATCGTCGTCGGCTCGGTGCTTGTCTTCGCCGTCTTTCTTGACATCCTCTACCGTCGCAATTCCAAGTAAGGGAACCGGATTATGACCACCACACAAACCACGACCCCGCTTGTAGAACTGCGCGATATTTCCATATCTTTCGGGGGCATACGGGCCGTTGATCATGTCAGCCTCGATCTGTACCCCGGCGAGGTTGTCGGCTTGCTGGGCCATAACGGCGCGGGCAAATCCACCCTGATCAAAATCCTGTCAGGCGCCTACCAGCGGGACAGCGGCGAAATCTGGATCGAAGGCAAAAAAGCCGAGATCAGCAGCCCCCGCGATGCCCGCGACTATAACATCGAAACCATCTACCAAACACTGGCACTGGCCGACAATCTGGACGCGCCGTCCAACCTGTTTCTGGGGCGCGAACTGACTAATGCCATCGGTTTCGTCGATGACGCCCAGATGGAGGCTGAGACCCGCAAGATCATGGCCCGCCTCAACCCCAACTTTAAAAAGCTGAAGGAACCGGTATCTGCCCTGTCTGGCGGCCAGCGCCAATCCGTTGCCATCGCCCGCGCGGTCTATTTCAACGCCAAGATCCTGATCATGGACGAACCCACAGCCGCGCTGGGGGTGCATGAAACCAAAATGGTTGCCGATCTGATCCAAGAGCTGAAAAAGCAAGGGCTTGGCATCTTTCTGATCAGCCATGACACCCGTGAAATGATGGAACTCTGCGACCGCGTGTCGGTCATGAAAAACGGCCAGTTGATCGGCACCGAACGGGTCGAGGACGTGACTGAAGATGACATCCTGTCGATGATCATCATGGGCAAGAAAAACCCTGATCAGGCTGTGAACTGACGTGCAAAAACCTTGCTATATTCTGGCCGATATTGGCGGCACCAACGCGCGTTTTGCCTATGGCGACGCGAGCGGCATTCATACCAAAAGCCAACGCAGCTATCGCAACGGGGATTTCATCCGCTTTGATGATGTCCTTGCTGCGTTTCTGGCTGATTGCCCGCCGCCCCCATTGGCGGGTGGATGTTTTGCGGTGGCAGGCCCCGTTGCTGGCCACGCCGCACGGCTGACCAACCGCAACTGGCTGATTGATACAGATCACGCCGCACGGGTCGCAAAAGCGCCGTCCATTCGGTTGATCAACGACCTCTCTGCGCTAGCCCGCGCAACCGCTTGCCTGTCCGATGATCAGGTGCAGGTGGTGCGCGGCCAACCCGCAGGCCAAAGCAACGGCCAGTCACTGGTGCTTGGCCTTGGCACGGGTGTCAATATCGCCACGCGGATGGGCACATCAGTGCTGGCCGCTGAAATCGGCCACAGCGCCCTGCCCCGCCACATGACTGAGCTGCTGGAACAGGCCACCAACCAGCCCGTGCCGCCTGACACAACCGTCGAACACATTCTGTCAGGACGCGGGTTTGAAGCGATCTATCAAAGCCTGTCGGGCAAAACCCTTGGCGGCGCGGAAATTGCCGCGCTCGCACAGGCAGGAACCGATGAAACTGCGCTCAAGGCACGGGGATTGTACCAAAGGCTGACCGCACTTTACCTGCGGGATCTGGCCTTTCACTACTTGCCCAAAGACGGGTTATTTCTGGCCGGCAGCGTGGCGCGCAGCCTGCTGAGCGACATTCCGGTCTGGCAACTTTTGTTTGCATTGGATCAGGATGGCCCCTTTGATGCGGTCCTGCGCGACATTCCGGTGTCCCTGATCACCGATGACGCTGCGGCATTGTCAGGATGTCTGGAAACCGCCAAAGACCCTGCCTAAACTTAAGGCAGCAGCGCAGCAGAGGTTTTCCCATGCAAGACATCCAGTTTGACATCAACGGCAAGACGTTCCACGCCATAACAGCCGGAACCCCCGGCAAGCCGCTACTGCTGTTCCTGCACGGCTTCCCTGAATATTGCGGCGCTTGGGCAGGTATCCTGCCCTCTCTGGCCGAGGATTATTACTGCGTTGCCCCTGATCAACGGGGCTACGGCCAATCGTGGCGCGGGCCTGATGTGGCGGATTACGCCACCAAACATCTGGCTGCTGACGTGCTGGCGATGATCGAAAAATTCGGCAAAGGCACTGCTGCGGCGCTGATCGGCCACGACTGGGGCGCATCGGTTGCCTATGCCTGCGCCATGCGCGCGCCGGACGGGATGATCGAACGCCTGATCATCGCCAATGGCGTCCACCCGGCACCTTTCCAAAAGGAACTCGCCGCAGGGGGCGCGCAGACCGCCGCCAGCCAATATATCGAATGGCTCCGCGCGGATGGATCGGAAAACGCCCTTGCCGAGAATGACTTTGAGCGGATGTTCGGCCTGTTCGCTAAACACATGGATATGCGGTGGCTGACAGACGACCTGCGCAAAGCCTATCACGCTGCATGGCGGGACGCGGCGGGCGTGCGCGGCATGGTCAACTGGTACCGCGCCACCCCCTTGCTGGTGGCCAAACCCGGCGAACCGATCCCTGCTGACAAACTGCCCGTCTGGGACCAGGCCGCCTTGTGCATCACCATGCCCCATCTGCTGATCTGGGGGATGAAGGACACCGCCTTGCTGCCCGAAACCCGCAACGAGCTGGCGCAATATTGCGATGATTTGACCATTGTGGAACACGCAGATGCCGACCACTGGATCATCCATCAACAACCAGACTGGGTTGCCGATCAGATCAGCACATACCTGTTACAGACGACCTAGTCGCGCGTTCAGAATGGATATTTAACCCAAAAAGAGCTTTTTTGTTTGCCCAATATCCCCGCCGGAGGCTTGAATACTTTTCCTGTCAGCCGCCCTTAAGCTGCTGCATAAGATAAACTTCGCTGTCGGGTTTCACAGGTTCGGTCAGACCGCTTGCGATGACTTTACCATCCACGGCCACCGATACCCCTGCTTCGATCACATGTTCCAGACCGGGGTATTGCGCGACGAGGCCCGTTAGGACCTCGCCGACATTTTTTGCGTCCACCTCTACGCAGTCTTTGCCATCGGCAAAGGCGCGCAGGCCGGACCAGAGGTTAACCTCAACCATTTGCCTGTTTATCCAAGGCTGCCAGAATGCGTGGTGGCGACATGGGCAGTTGTTTCAGCCGCACGCCAGCCGCACTTGACACAGCATTGGCAATCGCCGCCAAGGGCGGACAGATTGACGTTTCACCCACCCCGCGCACACCATAGGGGTGGCCGGGGTTTGGAACTTCGACGATCACCGTGTCGATCATTGGCAGGTCAGACGCCACAGGAATACGGTAATCAAGGAAAACCGCGTTTTGCAAACGTCCGTCTTCGCCGTAGATATATTCCTCGTTCAGTGCCCAGCCGATGCCCTGTGCAGCACCGCCTTGGAACTGGCCTTCCACATAGGTCGGGTTGATCGCCTTGCCTGCGTCCTGCACAACTGTGTAGCGCACGATTTTGGTCTGGCCGGTTTCTTTGTCGACCTCTGCATCCACGATATGGGTGGCGAAAGAAACGCCAGCGCCCTCGGGGGTTGCTTCAAAGTGGCCTACAATCGGACCGCCTGTGCGCCCCATGCTGCGGGTCAGCTTTTCGATTGGAAGCGGATCAAAATCACCTGCATTCGGACCCGAAGGTTTGGCACAGCCGTCTTCCCAGACCACCGCGTCCTCGTCGATGCCCCATTTCGCAGCCGCACGTGCGCAGAGGATTTTCACCGCCGCACGGGCTGCTTTGATCGTCGCCAGACCGGACGCATAGGTTACGCGGGAACCGTGAGACACTTCGTTATAGCCCAATGTCGCAGTATCCGCGACGGTGGCGCGCACGCTGTCGTATGGGATGCCCAGTTCTTCGGCTGCCATTTGCGCCATAGATGCGCGCGAGCCGCCGATATCAGGTGTGCCCACAGACAATTGCGCAGTACCATCTTCGGAAAGGGCCAAAGTGACCGAGGTTTCGCCACCGTGGTTAAACCAGAACCCGCAGGAAACGCCACGGCCCTGACCCTCTTTCAGCGGAGCCGAATAATGGGGGTGGGTTTGCGCCGCTTCCAGTGTTTCCACCAGACCGATACGATCCCACGTCGGGCCGAAGCTGGCCTTAGTGCCCTGCTTAGAAGCGTTTTTCAGGCGCACTTCGATGGGGTCCAGATCCAGCTTTTTGCACAGCTCGTCGATCACGGATTCAACCGCAAACGCCGCCATAGGGGAACCGGGCGCACGGTAAGCGGCCTGTTTCGGACGGTTCGCCAGCACGTCATAGCCAACCTGCTTTACGTTTTCCAAGTTATAAGGCGCAAAGGCACACATGGCAGTGAATTCCATAGGCGCACCGGGGAATGCCCCGCCTTGCAAACGGAATGTACCCTCACCTGCTGTGATTATGCCGTCTTTGGTCATGCCGATTTTCACATCCATCGAGGTCGAAGATGTGGGGCCAGTGGCGCGGAACACTTCAGAGCGGCTCATCACCAGTTTGACCGGACGGTTTGTTTTACGGGCCAAGGCCAACGCAACAGGTTCGATGAACACAGCCGTTTTACCACCAAAGCCACCACCGATTTCCGATGCGGTAACGCGCAGTTGCGATGTTTCCATGCCCAGCATTTCCGCGCAAAGTTTTTGCACGTTCCAGTGGCCTTGGGTACAGCACCACAACTCGCCTTTGTTGTCTTTGCCAAGTTGGGCCAGACAGGCGTGGGGTTCGATATAGCCCTGATGGGTTGCTTCGGTCAAAAAGCTGTCTTCCACCACCAGATCAGCGGCAGCAAAGCCTGCATCCACATCGCCGTGACCGCTTTCGTGGTAGCGCACTACGTTGGGGTGCATGCCTTCGGGAACGGATTTATCCGCTGCCCCTTCACGGATCACAGGGGCATCCGCAAGCATAGCTTTGTCCACATCAGTGACGTGGGGCAGGATTTCATATTCCACTTCCACCAGTTTGGCCGCATCCCGCGCGATCAAAGCCGAAGTCGCGGCAACAGCCGCAACCGCATGGCCGTCATACAGGGCTTTTTCACCAGCCATGACGTTTTCCAGCACGTCCAGATTGCCACCCTTCAGGCCCGTTGCGAAATCGGCACGGGTAACAAAACCTTTAACGCCTTTCAGCGCCGCAGCTTTGGTCGTGTCAATTTTTACAATCCGCGCATGGGCGTGGGGGGAACGGATGATCGCGGCGAACAACATGCCCGGTGCTACAACATCGGCGCCGAATTTGGCTTTGCCTGTTACCTTGTCGATCCCGTCAGGGCGCTTTACCCGTTGGCCAACAACTTTGAAGTTATCTGTTTTTACGTCATCAAAAGCCATATCAAGAAGCCTCTCTCAGGTCAGCAGCGGTTTCCATAACCGCGCGGATGATTTTGTCGTAGCCAGTACAGCGGCACAGGTTGCCCGCCAGCCAATAGCGCACTTGGGTTTCGGTCGGATCGGGGTGTTTTTCCAGCAAGGATTTGGTTGCTACCAGAATACCCGGTGTACAAACCCCGCATTGCAAAGCCGCATGTTCAATGAATTTTTCCTGCAACAGGTGCAGGTTTTCACCGTCTGCGATACCTTCAACGGTTTCAATCTCTTTGCCTTCGGCCTCGGCCCCGAGCACCAGACAGGAACAGACCAGACGGCCATCCATAGTGACAGAGCAGGCCCCACAGTCGCCGGTGCCGCAGCCTTCTTTTGAACCGGTCAGGCCCAGTTTATCGCGCAGTGTATCCAGCAGGGTTTCCCGCGGATCACATAGGAATTCAACATCGTCGCCGTTAATTTTTGTACTTACATGGATCATGATGCGGCCTCCGCCCGTTGGTATGCAATTTTGGCGGCGCGCTTCGCCAGGACGCCAGCCACATGGGTGCGGAATTCAATGGTCCCGCGTTTGTCGTTGATCGGTTTGCAGGCCGCACTGGCCGCTGCTGCCAGCGCGTCCAGCGCTGCGTCATCCAGTTCGGTGCCGATGATCGCTTTGGCAGCCGCATCCACCAGCAGAACCGTCGGCGCCACCGCGCCAAGAGAGACCCGCGCCTCGATGATTTTCTTGCCGTCCAGCCGCAGGTTGATGCCACAGCCCACAACAGCAATATCCATTTCAGTGCGCGGGATGAACCGCAAATAGGCATCCCCCCCATGTGCGCCCCGTGCGGGCACATGGACAGCCGTGACCATTTCTCCCGCCGTCAGGCTGGTTTTGCCCGGTGCGGTCGGGATGTCTTCGACGGCAACCCGACGCTCGCCGTTTGGCCCTGTGACAGAAACCGTCACGCCAGCGGCAACCATCGCTGGTACGCTGTCCGCTGCGGGCGATCCGTTACACAGGTTGCCGGTCAATGTGGCGCGGCCCTGCACTTGGGTCGAGCCGATCAGATCCATGGCTTCAACCAGACCCGGCCATTCCTTGCCAAGGGTATCGTGTTCGGTCATTTCTGCGCCCGTAACGGCCACCCCAATGCGCCAGCCGTCACCTTCGCGGGAAATCTCGGACACGCCGGCGATTTTCTTAATGTCGATCAATACATCTGGCGTGACGATATCAGCGCGCAACTGCACCAGCACATCTGTGCCGCCCGCAAGAAAGCGGGTCACACCCTGTGCGTCTTTGGCGATTGCCACTGCATCATCAAAACTGCTTGGCGTATGATACTGCATGTTTCCTCCTGGAATTTGGGCGGCTTGCACCCGATTTTATGTCGTCTTTATATGTTCGTCGTAAAGTTAGCGCCTTTCGGCCAGCGGAAAACCCAGAATCGACGTATGGGCAGACCGTGCCTGTCACACGCCCAAGTCGCAAGCTAGAAATCACCTTTCCCAAGGCCACAGTGTGGAAAAAATCTAACCCTCGGCTGAAAACGACCGTGGGTCAAACTTCCGTTACGTTAGGAAATTTCAGCAAAACACTTGCCAAGGCTAGCCCGATGTTATGACCTATCGCTGTGCTGGTGCGCGGCCCGTCAATCGGCCACCCACCCACTCGGGAGGAAATATGAACACCATTTTACGCCAGACGCGGGCGCATAGCCGCTCCGTCCCATTTTGCAAAAGATATGCCAGTCGGTTTTCCATCTGCGGGTTTTCATCATGAGCGGGATGACCTTGGCCGAGGCTGCCGCCCATGTCACCGCAACCGATCCGCGTTTTGCGCTGACCACAGCCAATGTGCGCGGCGTGGACTACCGCGTGTTCCAGAATGCACCGCCCCATTTGCGGGCCTTGATGCAGGCATCAGCCCCAGCCCACGGCGACGGGGCCGATGAGTATCTGGTCTACCAGAATGAACGCTGGACCTATGACGCCTTTTGTGACGAAATCCGCCGCATGGCTGCCGCGCTACAATCTGAACTGGGCATCACACAGGGCGACCGCGTGGCACTGGCTATGCGCAACTTTCCCGAACTGCCGATACTGATGATGGCCATCACCAGTATTGGTGCGGTGGTGGTGCCTTTGAACGCTTGGTGGACCACGGACGAACTGGACTACGCCCTGACAGACAGCGGTGCCACATTGGTATTTGCCGATGGTCCCCGCTTTGAACGGATCGCCGCCCTTGGCGCGGACAAGGCCCCCAAACTGGTTGGTCTGCGCGACGCACCTGCGGACAGCCTGCGCTATGAAACCTTGCTGGCCGCAGTTCCTAACGCCGAATGGTCGGACGCGGTTATTCACACCGACGATGATATGGCGGTGATGTATTCCTCGGGCACAACGGGGCATCCCAAAGGTGTGGTGCAAACCCATCGCGGCGCCATGTCGGCAATTTTCACATGGCTGATGTCGCTGGTCATGCCGCCCCTTATGGCGCCAGCCGATGAACCTCCTGCGCCGCCCGCTGGCCCCCAAGCCATTCTGGTGGTCACCCCGATGTTCCACGTCACCGCAACCCATCCGATGTTCCTGCTTAGCCTGCCCATGGGAGCCAAGCTGGTCTTGCTGCACAAATGGGATGCAGACGAAGCCGTGCGCGTTATCGCCGCTGAAAACATCACCCGTTTTCTGGGTGTCCCCACCCAATCCGCCGATCTGATGGAGGCCGCAAACCGTTTGGGCACCCCGCTGCCGTCCCTGCAATACGTGGGCGCGGGCGGTGCCAAACGCCCCGCCGCCCAAGTGGCCAGACTGGAAGCAACCTTTCCGCAAGCCAATGTGGCATCTGGTTGGGGCATGACCGAAACCAATGCCGTGGGGCTGGGCATCGCCGGACCTGATTACGTGGATAAACCCGGGTCAGCGGGCCGTTTGTTGCCCCCCATTCAGGATCTGGCCATTCTGGACGATGCGGGCAATCCCCTGCCCCTGAACACCATTGGAGAGTTGACGGTAAAAAGTCCCGCCAACATGCGCTGTTATCTAAACAAACCCGAGGCCACCGCCGAGGTGTTTCAAGACGGCTGGCTGCGCACCGGCGATATGGCAATGCTGGATGCAGACGGCTATGTGACCATTGTGGATCGCAAGAAAGACATCATCATTCGGGGCGGCGAAAACATCGCCTGTCTGGATGTGGAAGGCGCGCTGCACAAACATCCCGCCATACACGAAGCCTGTGCCTTTTCCGTACCGGATGAGCGTCTGGGCGAAATTGTCGGCGCGGGTATTGCAATAAACGCGGGCCAGTCCGTAAGCGCCGAAGATTTGAAAACCTTCCTGCGCGACCATCTGGCCCAGTATAAAATACCAGACCGTTATTGGTTCCAAACCACCCCTTTGCCGCGCGGTGCCACAGACAAACTGGACCGCCGCGCCCTGCGCAAAGACTGCTTATCAAAGGACTAGATCGACATGGACGTAGCACAATACCTTGAAACCGCAGGCACGCTGGCATGGCAGGTTCCAAACCTGCCAGACACCACCCCGCACCGCCCCATCAAAACCGTTGGGGTTATAGGCGCGGGCACCATGGGCGGCGGGATTTCGATGAATTTCGTCAATGCGGGCATGACCGTAAAGATCGTCGAAACCAAACAGGACGCGCTGGATCGCGGCCTGTCCGTGGTGCGCGGCAACTATGAACGCTCTGCCAAACGGGGCCGGTTCCCGATGGAAGAAGTAGACGAGCGCATGTCCCGCTTTGTCGGCTGCCTGTCCCTGTCTGATCTGGCGGATTGTGATCTGGTGATCGAAGCCGTATTCGAAAACATGGATCTGAAACGCGAGATTTTCACCGAACTTGATCGCGTGATGAAACCGGGCGCAATCCTTGCCACCAATACATCGGCACTGGATATTGATGAAATCGCATCCGTGACCAAACGGCCCGAAGATGTGATCGGCCTGCATTTCTTTTCCCCTGCCAACGTGATGAAACTGCTTGAAATTGTCCGCGCCGATCACACGGCTGATGATGTGGTGGCCACCTGTATGTCGCTGGCCAAAACCATCGGCAAAGTGGCCACGCTGGTTGGCGTCTGCCCCGGCTTTGTGGGCAATCGCATCCTGTTTGCCCGTCAGGCGCAGGCCAATCGTCTGTTGAACAAAGGGGTCATGCCCTGGGATGTGGACGCCGCGCTGAACCAGTTCGGCTTTCGCATGGGGCCGTTTCAGATGTCGGACCTTGCAGGGCTGGATATCGGCTGGTCCAAGGGTGCAAAAACCGCCAATCCGATCCGCGATGCCCTGTGCGAAATGGATCGCCGTGGCCAGAAAACCCAAGCGGGGTTCTATGACTATGACGAAAACCGCAACCACACCCCGTCAGATGTATCCGCCAAGGTGATCCGCGACATTACAGGGGTTGAACCGACTTCAATGCCTGTCGATCAAATAATCGAGGCCTGTATCTATCCGATGATCAACGAGGCGGTTAAAATCCTTGAAGAAAACAAGGCCCAGCGCCCGTCTGATATAGATGTGGTCTGGATCAACGGCTATGGCTGGCCTGCGGATAAAGGTGGGCCGATGTTTTATGGCGATACGGTTGGCGCGGCGGCAGTTCTGGCCAAAATGGAAGACCTCGCCAAAGACGATCCCACCTGTGAACCCGCCGCCCTGCTGCGCGAACTGGCGGCAAAGGGTGGCAAGTTCACCGACATCGACATAGGTGGTCTGAAAACAAAAGGAGACGCTTGATATGGCTTACGAGTTTATCACAACCGAAAAACGCGGGAATATCCTGCTGGTCACAATGAACCGCCCCGAAGTCTATAATGCGGTGCATGGACCGATGCATGACGAAATGTCCCAGTGCTGGGATGATTTCGCCACCGATCCCGATCTGTGGGTGGCCGTGCTAACAGGCGCTGGCGACAAAGCCTTTACCGCAGGCAACGATCTGAAACACACCGCCCAAGGGGGCAAAGGCCCGACCAGCACCAACGGCTTTGCGGGGCTGTCTTCACGCTTTGATCTGGAAAAACCGATCATCGCGGCCGTAAACGGTTTTGCCATGGGCGGCGGTTTTGAAACCGCGTTGTCCTGTGACATCATCATCGCATCCGATCAGGCCACATTCGCCCTGCCCGAGGTCAAGGTCGGCTTTTTCGCTGCCGCATCGGGCGTGCAACGTCTGTCACGCTATATCGGGCGGCTGGCCGCGCAGGAACTGATGTTCACAGGCCGCAAGATCACCGCAGCCGAGGCGTTGTCGCTGGGCTGTGTCAACGCGGTCGTGCCCCACGCAAACCTGCTGGACGCGGCCATGGCCAAGGCAGAGGAAATCGCCTCTGTGTCCCCGTCATCCGTCAAGGCCACCAAACGGGTACTGAATTCCATGAATGTGGCCGAAGGCCTGCCCCAAAGCAACGAATACAGCCGTGAAGTCATCCAAGACCTGATGACCACCGAAGACTTCAAAGAAGGCGTCAGCGCCTTTGTCGAGAAACGCAAACCAAATTGGGTAAACCGCTAAGCGGAAAGGACACTACCACTATGTCACTAGGAAACCACAACGCAGAGCTGAACCAGCTGGCCATGTCTGAAAAGGCGCAGCCGCTGCTGGACGCCGTCATCGCGCATATTCGCGACAATGTTGATCCGATCACCGAAGAATATTACAAACTGGGCGAAGGCCGCGCAGATCGCTGGTCCCATGCGCCGGGCCAGTTGGAACTGCTGGAAACCGCCAAGGAAAAAGCCCGCGCCAACGGGTTGTGGAACTTTTTCCTGCCCAACGCGGAAACCGGCGAGGGCCTGTCCAATCTGGACTACGCCTATATCGCCGCAGAACTGGGTAAAAACCCGCTGGCCCCTGAAACCCTGAACTGTTCAGCACCTGATACCGGCAACATGGAGGTGCTGGAACGCATCGGCACGCCAGAGCAAAAAGAGAAATGGCTCAAGCCTCTGTTGGCTGGTGAAATCCGCTCGGCCTATGCCATGACCGAACCCAATGTTGCATCGTCTGACGCCAAGAATATTTCCACATCTGCGGTGCTGGAAAACGGCGAATGGGTGATCAACGGCGAGAAGTTTTACATCTCTGGCGCGGGCGATCCGCGCTGTAAGATCATGATTACAATGGTGAAAACATCCCCCGATGCGGAAACCTTCAAGCAACAAAGCCAGATCCTTGTGCCGATTGATGCACCGGGTGTGGAAATCCTCGGGCCGATGCATGTCTTTGGCCACGATGACGCCCCCCACGGCCATATGCACATCCGTTTCAACAATGTACGCGTGCCCGAAAGCAACATGCTGCTGGGCGAAGGACGCGGCTTTGAAATCAGTCAGGTCCGGCTTGGCCCCGGACGCATCCATCACTGCATGCGCTCTATCGGTCAGGGCGAACGGGCGTTGGAAATGATGCTGGAACGGTCCCTGAACCGTGAAGCTTTTGGCAAAAAGATCATTGATCTGGGCAAGAACATGGAAACCATTTCCCGCGCCCGTATCGAGTTGGAAGCCATGCGCCTGATGGTTCTGAAAGCCGCCCGCGCCATGGACGTTCTGGGCAACAAAGAGGCCCGCATCTGGGTGTCTGCGGTGAAAGCCATGGTGCCTGAAAAGGTCTGCCAGATCATCGACCAATCCATGCAGGTGCACGGCGCGGCTGGCTTGTCCCAGTGGTTCCCACTGTCCGATATGTATGCCGGTCAACGCACCCTGCGCTTTGCCGATGGTCCTGATGAAGTCCACCACCACGTGGTCGCCCGCGCAGAAGTGCAAACCTATAAAAACTCCAACGACCGCACACCGATCATCGCCGCTGGCAGAAAATTTGAGGGGCCATAGATCATGACACAGCTTTTTGACATGACAGGAAAGGTCGCGCTTTTGACAGGCGCGTCCAAAGGCATGGGTTTTGAGATGGCCAAAGCCATGGCGCTGCACGGCGCCAAGGTGGTGATCTCGTCCCGCACACAGGCGGATCTGGATACGGCAGCCGCCGCCATCAATGAGGCTTGCGGCGAGATCCGCGCCTACGGTGTGGCCTGCAATGCGGGCCACAAAGACCAGTTGGAAGCACTGGTCGCCAAAACCCACGACCTATTGGGCACAATCGACATCGTCTTTGGCAACGCAGGCGTGAACCCCTATTACGGGCCGACCTCGGAAATTTCCGACAAAGCCTATGAAAAAACCATGCAGGTCAATGTGCAATCCAACCTGTGGCTGGCACAACTGGTCGCACCGGACATGGAAAAGAACGGCGGCGGCTCGATGGTGTTCACCTCGTCTATCGGGGCGTTCAAACCCTCGGTTCAACTGGGCACCTACGCCATGTCCAAACTGGCCGTCATCGGTCTGGTGCGCAATCTGGCGGCTGAATTCGGCCCCAAAGGCATCCGCGTCAATGCGCTGTGTCCGGGCGTTGTGCGCACCGAATTCGCCCGCGAGTTGTGGGACAATCCCAAAGCCGCAGAACGGGCCACCCGCGACATCCCACTGGGCCGCTTCGGCGAACCCGAAGACTTCGCCGGTATCGCGGTTTTCTTGGGATCAAACGCCAGCCAATACATCACGGGGCAAGCCTTTACCGTCGATGGCGGCTCCGTCATGTGGACATAGGGGAACATCATGGAACTTAAAGACAAAATCATCGTTGTCACCGGGGCTGCTGGCGGCATCGGCAAGGCGATGGCAATCCGTTTTGCCGCAGAAGGCGCAAAATGTGTGGTCTGTGCCGATCTGAACGGCGCAGGTGCGGCGGCAACGGCCAAAGAAATCGGCGGCGTGTCCTTTCAGTTGGATGTGGGCAAAGAGGATGAAATCAAAGCCCTGATTGACACCACAGAAGCCGAGCAAGGCCCGATTGATCTGTTCTGTTCAAACGCTGGCATCCTGTTTGGTGGCGGCGTCGAAGTGGAAAACGACAAGTGGCAGACAATCTGGGACGTGAACGTAATGTCCCACGTCTGGGCCGCCCGTCACCTTGTGCCATTGATGGAAAAACGCGGCGGCGGCTATCTGCTGAACACCGCTTCCGCTGCAGGACTGCTCAATCAGGTGGGCGCGGCCCCCTACGGCGTGACAAAACACGCAGCCGTTGGGCTGGCCGAGTGGCTGGCGATGACCCATGGGGATCAGGGCATCAAGGTCTCTGTCCTTTGCCCGCAGGCAGTGCGTTCGGACATGACGAAAGGCCATGAAGACGGCGTTGCATCGTTGAACGGCATGCTGGAACCCGAGGTCGTGGCCGAGGCTTGCGTCAAAACCATCCGCGACGAAACTTTCCTTGTGCTGCCCCACCCCGAGGTGATGGATTACATGCGCAATAAAACCAGCAACTACGACAAATGGATCGGCGGGATGCGCAAACTCAACCGCATCTTTGGCGGCGCAATCTGATCGCCAGCCCCCAAACTCTTTTTGGGAAAAATATCCACACCGAAGGCAGATCCGGAACAGGCAACTGTTCCGGATTTTTTGCGCTATAGCCCATAAACCTGCCGCGCCGTGCCTGCGAACATCCGTGCCTGATCCGCCGCGCTGTAGCCTGCTGCGATCTTCTTTAACCCGTTCCACAACACACCATAGCTGATCGACGCCCGATCCACCGGAAAGTTGCTTTCAAACATGCAACGATCCGGCCCGAAACAGGCGATCATATGGTGATACCACGGGGCATAGGCCGCCTCGAACTCATCCGACGTCAGGGGTTTTGCCCGTTCATGCCAGCCCCAGCCGTTGTCCGGCATGGCCAATCCGCCCAGCTTGGCCCTGACATTAGGACAGGCCGCAATTTCTGCCATTTCGTCTTTCCAAGCAGCAAAAATTGCTTCCCGTTGCCCGGCAAACCGCCCAACCCCAAGGGGCGTGCCAAAGTGATCGAGCACCAGCGTTGTGTCCGGCACAGCGCGGGCCAGTGCCGCGAAATCCTTGTTCTGGGGATGGTAATGCCATGTGTCATAAGTCAGCCCCCGCGCACCCAACAGGGCAACGCCGCGCTGAAAGTCTGGTTCCAGATACAGGCCCTGATCGCCACGGGGCTGGATTTTGAAATCAGCGGATTCCACATCCCACGCCCCCGCATGGCGGATGCCTTTGAACAAATCGCCACCCGCAGCACAATGCGCATCAAGAATAGCGCCTAAATCCCGCCGCCGCAGGTCTGCATGGGCTACAATCCCTGCGATCTGCGCCCGTTCAGGATGCAGACGCGCCAAGGCCGCCTGCCCCGCCACATAAGCGGTTTCCCCCACGGGCGCGAAACCGTCAGCCACATCGCTGTAATAGGCCGAATGGCATTCAATATAGACGGTTTGCACGACCCTATGCCCTGCCCCGATATCACGCCACAGGCTGGCCAGTTCATAGCTGCCCCCGTCCCGCTGCCAAAGGTGATGATGGGGATCGACGATCTCGACCTCTGGTGCGATGGCGTCTTCCACCCCCTGCGCCAACCAATCCTCGCGGCCTGCCGCGCGGGCAATCCATGATACCATATCCCCTCCTTTACAGCGCTTTACGCTGGTTTTTTCGTGATCTGACGCATCAGCCCTTCTTGGGCAACGCTGGCGACCAACTTGCCATCCTGTGTGAAAATTGTGCCACGGTTGAACCCCCGTGCGCCGCCCGTAAACGGGCTGTCCATGGAATAGAGATGCCAATCGGCGAAATTCACTGGCGCGTGAAACCACATGGCGTGATCCAGACTGGCGGTCATCACTTCGCCTGTGAACCAGGTCTGTCCATGGGGACGCAGGCTGGACCCAAGCAGGTTCATGTCAGAGGCATAGGCCATCAGGCAATGCTGCATCTTGGGGTTGGCCCCCTGCGCGCCGGGCATACGAAACCACAGCTGGTTTTCATCCTCGACCACTTTGGGGTTGAACCAATCCTGTGGGGCCACTTCGCGGATTTCAATGGGCCGCGCGCGCAGGAAATCGGCGCGCACCCCGTCTGGAACCATATGCTGGTTTTCCTTGCGCCAGTCCTCGCGGGATTCCAGACTGTCTGGCCCCTGCACATCTGGCATGGTGTGCTGGTGGTGCCAGCCACCTTCCTGCACATGAAACGAGGCCGACATATTTAGGATTTGTTTGCCGTGCTGGATCGCGGTAACCCGCCGCGTGGTAAAACTGCCGCCGTCCCGCGCACGGTCCACCGAATAGATCACAGGAATCGACGGATCACCGGGACGGATGAAATAGGCATGCAACGAGTGGCACAGCCGCCCGTCAACCGTGTTATACGCCGCAGCCAGCGCCTGTGCGATCACCTGCCCGCCGAAAATCCGCGTGGTGGTTTCCCCGCCTGCGCCGATTCCGCGGAACAGGTCCACTTCCAATTGCTCGATTTCCAGCAGGTTCAACAACTCTGCTACGATATCGGTCATCAGGTCTCTCTTTCTGCCCCGTAGGCAATGAATCTGTCAAAGCTTGCCGGATTGGCCATGCTGTCGCGATTCACGACCTCTTCCGGATTTCCGCCTAAAAGCAGCTTTTTGACAGGAACTTCCAGCTTTTTCCCTGAAATAGTGCGCGGAACCTCGGCTATTTGGACAATTTCATTGGGTTGGAAGCGGGCCGATACCCCCTCGCGGATTGCTGCGTTGATCTGCGCCTTGATTTCATCGTCCAGCGTCACGCCGTCGCGCAGCACCACAAACAGCGGCATGAAACTTTCGCGGCCCAGAAATTCCAGATCAACCACCAGACTGTCCATCACCACGTCTAGCGCCTCTACTGCCTGATAAATCTCGGACGAACCCATGCGCAGCCCCTTTCGGTTGATCGTCGCATCCGACCGCCCATAGATCACCGAGCCGCCCGTGGGTGTGATTTCAATCCAGTCGCCATGTCGCCAGATACCGGGGTAAGTGTCAAAATAGCTTTCGTGCAGGCGTGAGCCGTCGTCATCGCCCCAGAAATACAGCGGCATCGACGGCAGTGGTTCGGTACAGACCAGTTCCCCCACCTGCCCGATGACCTCATTCCCGTGGGGATCAAAAGCGCGGACCGCATTGCCCAGCGCACGGGCCTGCATTTCGCCAGCCCGCACCACATCCATCGGGTTGCCACAGACAAAAGCCCCCATCAGATCGGTGCCCCCAGAAATCGGCGCCAGCCAGATATCCTGTTTCACCTCGGCGTAGATCCACGCATAGGCGTCTTCGCTCAACGGCGATCCTGTGGACCCCAAGGAATGAAGGTTAGATAGATCAAAATCCGCAGCAGGTGTGACGCCCGCCTTGGCACAGGTGCCGTAAAACGCAGCGCCCGCGCCGAAATAGTTCAGCTTCTCCTCGGCGACGAACTGCCATAACACGTTCAAATCAGGGTAATTGACCGCGCCATCAAACATCGACAGGGTCATGCCCTGCCCCAAAGACAGCATCTGTGAATTCCACATGATCCAGCCAGAGGAGGTCAACCAGCTAAACCGCTCGCCTGCTTTCATGTCCTGATGCAGCGATTGTTTGGCGCCTTCGATCAGCGCCCCGCCGTGACCGTGTACAATCGGTTTCGGATTGCCTGTGGTGCCGGAAGAATACACCACCCAAAGCGGGTGATCGAACGGCACTTGCGCAGTCTTTAAGTCAGCTTTGCGCCCCAGCATATCCGCCCAATTCAGCGCGCCTTCGGGCAGATCAGCGACAAAAGGCAGGATGATGCGCTGTTCCAGCGTGGGCAGGCTGTCAGTGACCAGTTTCAACAAATCCTGACGGTCAATCGTCTTGCCACCATGGACATAGCCGTCTTGTGCGATCAGCACTTTCGGCTCGATCTGGGCAAAGCGATCCACAATCGCCACATGCCCCATATCGGGCGAGCACAACGACCAGATCGCCCCAAGGCTGGCAGTTGCCAGAAGGGCGATAATCGAGGCTGGGGAATTGGGTAGAATGGCAACAACCCGGTCGCCCTCGCGCACGCCCATATCGCGCAGATGACTGGCCAGACTGGAAACCTGATCGTGCAATTCAGTCCATGTCAGTTGTTCCCGCCCAAAGGTTTCGGACCGCGCACTGATCGCCAATGAGTCGCCCAACTTGGCCACATGGCGCAGGGTTTGATCGGCAAAGTTGATCCGCGCCCCTTCAAACCATTTGGCACCGGGCATGATCCGCTGATCCAGAACACGGGTATAGGGGGCCGAGGATTGCAGGTCGAAAAACTCCCAGATGGTTTCCCAGAAATCCTCCAACTCGGTCACGCTCCATTCCCACATGGCAGGGTAATCCGCAAAGGTCAGGCCGCGGTTCTGTTCAAGCCAGCGCATGTAATCTGCCATACGGCTGTTGGTGGCCCGCTCTGGGCTGGGGGACCATAATATCGGGCGTTCTTTGGTCATGACAGCAGTGCTCCGTGTACCAACGCTTTAAGTTGTGGGCGCGCGGGATAAGAACTGCTGGGGGACAGTTGTGTAAAGAACACCACCGACAGATCCAGCACCGGATCAACCCAGAAAAAGGTCGAAGCCATCCCGCCCCAACTGAAATCCCCTACACTGCCGGGCGCGCCTGCACGGGCGGGGTTCAGCACCACCGCACCGCCCAGACCAAAGCCCATGCCTTCCATCGGTTGTTCGGCAAAACTGCTGGGGCCCATAGACGCAATATCGCCAGGCAGATGGTTGCGCAGCATGAAATCCACCGTTTTTGGCGACAACAGCCGGTGCCCGTTGAACGTGCCTTTGCAGCGGATCATCTCGCAAAACTTCATATAATCATCAATGGTGCCCACCAGACCGCCACCGCCCGAAAAGGTTTCGGCTTTGCGATAGGCGCTGGTGTCGGCCTGATCAATCAGGCGCAGGGGATCGCCACCCTCGGCTGCGGAATTCAGCGCCATCGCATTTCCAGCCAGTGGCGTGTAAAGGGATGCAAAGCGCGGCAACCCCGCGTCAGGAACGGAAAACGCGGTTTCTGTCATGCCCAGCGGGGCAAAGATATGCTCGGCAAAGAATTCATCCAGCGGCTGGCCGGACACCACCTCGACCACACGGCCCAACACGTCAATCGCTACGGAATATTCCCAGTGCTGGCCCGGCTTGAACGCCAGTGGCATCTTGGCCAGTTGATCCACAACCCCTTCCAGTGGCCCTTGATCGGCGCGGAAAATCAGCCCCTGTTCCTCCATCGCGGCGGGCAGCACGCCGGGGTTGAACGGATAGCTTAGCCCGCTGGTATGGGTCAGCAGATGGTGCAGCGTCGGGGTCTGACAGGGTGTCACCTGATCAATCGAAGTAGCCCCTTCGATCAAAGCCGAACATTTGGCGAAAGCAGGGATAAAATCAGAAACAGGCGCGTCCAGATGAAACAGCCCCTGTTCGGCCAGCATCATGATCGCAACCGATGTGATCGGCTTGGTCATGGAATAAATCCGCGCCAATGTGTCCCGCTCAAAGGGCAAACCCGCATCTAAGTCACGCGCCCCTGTGGCGTTGAAATACACCTCTTGCCCGCCCCGCGCGATCAACAAGGAAGACCCTGCATATTTGCGGTCGTTTACATAACGGTCCATCCAGTTGTCGATCCGTCCCAACCGATCGGGGTCAAACCCCATAGCCTGTGGTGTGGCGGTTTGCATGACAATTCCTTCCAAGTGCGCTGCGTTCTTTTGTGCAAAGCTTGCAACGCTGAACCAAGCAGTTCAATCCTTATATAAACAGCCCATAAGAAAGACGTGACGTGACAGCCCTTTTAATTGCCAACCGTGGTGAAATCGCCCTGCGCATCGCCCAAGCCGCCCGTGAATTGCAGATCAAAGCCGTTTCGGTTTTCCCCGATGACGACACAGATGCCCCCCATGTGGTTGGCGCTGAAAAGGCGATTAAAATCGAAGGGCGCGGGCCGGCGGCCTATCTGGACGGCGCGGCATTAGTGGCGGCGGCGCAGGCGGCGGGCTGTGATGCGATCCACCCGGGGTATGGTTTTTTAAGCGAGGATGCGGGGTTCGCTGCACAGGTTCACGCCGCAGGTCTGGTATTTGTCGGTCCAACACCTGAAACCCTGCGCTTATTGGGGGACAAGGCAAGTGCCGTGACACTGGCACAGGACTGCGGCGTGCCCGTCACCCGCAACCTGCCTGTGGGGGCCAGCCCCGATCAGATCGCGGACTTCCTGCAAAGCTGTGCAGGCGGCATTGTGCTAAAGGCCGTATTGGGCGGCGGCGGGCGAGGCATGCGCATTGTCACAGATCCTGCCGAACTCCCCACAGCGATCCAGCAAGTGCAGGCCGAGGCGAAATCCGCCTTTGGCTCAGACGCCTTTTACGTCGAGGAGTATCACGCCGCCCCCCGTCACATTGAAGTGCAGGTGATCGGCGACGGCCAGATCGTCAGCCACCTGTGGGAACGGGATTGCTCTGTCCAGCGGCTGCACCAGAAAATGATCGAAATCGCACCCGCCCCCAACCTGCCCGCGGCCACCCGCAGCGCCATGTTGTCTGCGGCCTGCACAATGGCGCAAAAGGCGGGGTTGTGCGGACTCGCCACCTTTGAATTCCTGCTTCTTGGCGATGGGTCTTTCGTCTTTATGGAATCCAACCCCCGCCTTCAGGTGGAACACACCATAACCGAGGAAATCACCGGCGTTGATCTGGTGCAGGCGCAAATCCGTGTGGCGCTTGGGGCAACGCTGGGCGAACTGGGGTTAACCCAAGCCAACATCCCCGCGCCAAACGGGGCTGCGGTACAATTGCGCATCAACTGTGAACAGTTCCAAGCAGGCGGTACGATAACCCCCACTGGTGGAACCCTGACAGACTATGCCCCAGGCGGTGGTCTGGGTCTGCGGGTGGAATCCGCCGCCTATACGGGAATGAAAACCAACCCCGCCTTTGACAGTCTGCTGGGTAAACTGGTGGCACACAGCCCCGCTGGCCTGCCCGCCGCCCTGACCCGCGCCCGCCACGGGCTGGCAAGCTTTCGGCTGGACGGTGTGCAAACCACCAAGCCTATTCTGGCCCGTCTGCTGGATTGTCCAGAACTGGAAACGGGTCAAGCCACTACAAATCTGGTCGGCGATCTGTGGCAGGAATGTGTTGCAATCCAAGCCGCCACCACGCCCACGACCCAGCCCCCCGCAGCAGACGGGTTTGCAGCGCCGATGCAAGGCACCATCCTGTCCGTGGCCGTAACCGCAGGCGAAGTTGTGGCCAAAGGCACGTTGTTGTTCACCATGGAGGCGATGAAGATGCAGCACCGCATCACCGCCCCCTATGCCGCCGAAGTTTCAGACATCCACGTCACCGCAGGCGATACGGTGTTTCAGGGCGACCCGCTGGCAAAATTGTCAGAACGGGACGGCGCAGATGTGGCGGTGGCCGAGGCGTTCATTCCCGACCCCGATCACATCCGCCCCGACCTTGCGCGCCTGACCACGCGGCGCGCCATGACGGCCGACGCGGCCCGCCCCGCCGCAGTGGAAAAACGCCACGCCAAGGGCAAACGCACCGCGCGGGAAAATGTGGCGGACCTGTGTGACACGGGCAGTTTTGTGGAATACGGCGATCTGACCTACGCCGCCCAACGCAAACGGCGCAGCCTAGAAGACCTGATGGCAAACACCCCCGCCGACGGGATGATCACCGGCTTTGGCACGGTCAACAACGGGCAGGTTACAGGGCAGACCCGAACAGCCGTGATGGCCTATGACTATACGGTTCTGGCGGGCACCCAAGGGGTTATGAACCACAAGAAGACCGACCGTTTGCTGCATGTAATCCGCGCCCAGAAAACCCCTCTGGTGATCTATTGCGAAGGCGGCGGCGGGCGGCCCGGCGATGTGGATGCCATGGACAATGCGGTGGCAGGGCTGGACGTGCCGACCTTCTGGTCTTTTGCGGCGCTGTCAGGTCTGGTGCCTGTCATCGGCATTGGATCTGGGCGGGTTTTTGCGGGTAACGCAGCCCTTTTGGGCTGTTGTGATGTGGTGATCGCCACCAAGGATTCCTCAATCGGGATGGGCGGGCCTGCGATGATTGAGGGCGGCGGTTTGGGCGTGTTTCACCCCGATGCCGTCGGCCCTGCAGATGTGCATGGCCCCAACGGCGTGATCGACATTCTGGTCGAAGACGAGGCTGAAGCCACCAAAGCCGCCGCGCAATATCTATCGTATTTTCAAGGGTCTACACTGGATTGGACCGCCCCTGACAGCAGAACCCTGCGCCATGTGGTGCCCGAAAACAGGCTGGAGGTTTATGACGTACACGCCGCCCTGCACGGGATTTGTGACGCAGGCTCTGTGCTGGAATTACGCGCAGGATTTGCACGCGGCATGGTCACCGCCTTTGGCCGCGTTGAGGGCCGTCCTGTCGGCATCCTTGCCAACAACCCGATGTTTCTGGCGGGCGCGATTGACAGCGATGGCGCGGATAAGGCTGCGCGCTTTGTGAAACTTTGTGATGCTTTTGACATCCCGTTGGTGACCCTATGCGACACACCGGGTATGATGGTCGGCCCGGAGGTGGAAAAAACCGCCCTTGTGCGCCATTGCTCGCGCCTGTTTCTGGCCGCTGGCAATGCGACGATCCCGATGATGACGGTGGTGCTGCGCAAGGGCTATGGTCTGGGCGCGATGGTGATGGCGGGGGGCAGTTTTCATCGGCCCCTGTTCACAGTTGCATGGCCCACAGGCGAATTTGGCGGCATGGGGTTGGAAGGCGCGGTTCGGCTGGGCTATCGCAAGGAACTGGAAGCCATTGCCGATCTGGACGAACGCCAAGCCCTGTATGACAAGCTGGTGGCCGACAGCTATGAAAAGGGCGAAGCGCAGAATGCGGCGGCTTGTCTGGAAATCGACACGGTGATTGATCCCGCAGACACCCGCAAATGGATTGCCGCCACGCTGGACGGGGTTGCCCCTGTGCCTGCGCGTGACGGCAAAAAGCACGCTTATGTGGATGCGTGGTAGGATCTAACCTGCCAGCATTGCGGCCATTGCGGTTTTGGTTTCATCGGAAAACCAACCGCCTTTTGGGGTGTTGGCACCGTTTTGCATGGCGGTTTCGATCCGCTGAACCGTGGTCCCACGCAGATCCGCCTTTGATGCGGCATATGTTTTCGGCGGTAAGGCGGCGTATTGCGCTGCAAGGTCCAACGCGCGGTCCATCACAGCATCAGCCGCGACAATTTCATCGACAATACCCGATGCCAAAGCGGCTTCTGCCCTGATCGGCTGACCGTTCAACAGCAGCCGCCGCATATCCGCAGCAGACAGTTCAGCCCGTGCCAGTTCCAGCGGACCAAAGGGCAAAGTCGCGCCCACCCGCACCTCAGCCAGACCGAAACTGACCCGTTCATGGGTCACACGGTAATCGCAGCCAATCACAAAGAAAAATCCCCCCGCAATCGCCGCGCCGTTGATTGCTGCAATGGTGGGTTTGGGCAAGGCATATAGTTTGGTAAAACTCTCGTTCAACGCGCGCACAATATCCCATTGACCTTGCAGATCAAAGCCTTGCGCCTCTTTCAGGTCCAGCCCGCCAGACAGCACTTTCAAATCACTGCCCAGCACTACAGCCCGCACGGAACTGTCCGCGCCAAGCCTGTCATATTCAGCCCCAAGCGCATCCAGAAACGCCGGATTAAGCGCGTTGACAGGGGCGCGGTGCAGCATCAAACGCGCAACACCGCCCCCCATGTCCGTGGTGGTAAACCAATCCGACATCAGCCAGCCAACGTGCCGTCATTGTGGCGCTGGCGCAGGGTCAGCTTCGACACTTTCCCAGTGGCGGTCATGGGCAATTCCTCCACAAACACCACCTCATCTGGAATTTGCCATTTGGCGAGGTTTTCACCCAGATGCGCCAAGATACCAGCCTGATCTTTGTCAGCGCCAGCCGCTGCCACAACAATCAGCAAAGGCCGTTCATCCCATTTAGGGTGAGGCACGGCAATCACTGCACAATTGGCCACGCAAGGATGGGACATGGCCATGTTTTCCACGTCGATGGAACTGATCCATTCCCCCCCCGATTTGATCAGGTCTTTGGCGCGGTCCGTGATGGTTAACATCCCCTCAGCCGTAATTTTGGCCACATCGCCTGTGCCAAACCAGCCATCGGCATCCAACGCGCCGCTTGTGGCCTCTTCGTTGTTGAAATAACCGCTGACAATCGCGTTGCCCCGCACGAACAGCTCTCCCTGCGCTTCGCCGTCATGGGGCAGACGCACACCGTCTTCGTCGACGATTTTCAGGTCCACACCAAACACACGCCGCCCCTGTTTCGACTTCAGATCAATACGTTCTTTCATTGGTAGGGCATCTTGTGTCGGGTTTAATACACCCACCGTGCCAATCGGGCTCATCTCTGTCATACCCCAAGCGTGGCAGACGGATACATCCATGTTTTCAAAGGCTTCAACCATAGAGCGCGGGGCCGCAGAGCCGCCGATGATGACTTCTCCAAAGCCGCTCGGTTTACCACCCTGCGCCTTGATTTCTGCCAGAAGCCCCAGCCAGACCGTAGGAACACCCCATGCAGAATAGACGCCTTCCTCCTGCATCAGTTTGTAAATGCTCGGCCCGTCCATGGCGGCCCCGGGGAACACCAAGGATGCACCTGTCAGGGGGGCCGCATAAGGCAGACCCCAAGCGTTCACATGGAACAATGGTACAACGGGCAGGATTTTCTTGCCCGGGCTTAAGCTGGTTTGCAGCGACACACCCGCCATCAAAGCATGCATTGTGGTGGAACGGTGTGTGTACAATGCCCCCTTCGGATTGCCCGTGGTGCCAGACGTATAGCACAAGCCACAGGCGGTATCTTCCGGGAAATCAGGCCACTCATAAGCCGCATCTTCGGCCTCTACCAGTTCTTCGTAACACAGCAGGTTTGGCAGATCGGTCTGGGGCATATGGGCGCGATCGGTCATTGCCACATAGATCAGGTCTTTGGGCAAATGGGCCTGCAAGGCGTTCAGGATCGGAATAAAGGTCAAATCCACAAAGATCACCTTATCTTCGGCGTGGTTGACGATATAAATCATCTGCTCTGCCGACAGGCGCGGGTTGATCGTGTGGCAGACGGCCCCGATACCAGCAATCCCGTAGTAAAGTTCAAAGTGGCGATAGCCGTTCCAGGCCAATGTCGCCACGCGGTTGCCCTCGGTCACGCCCAGTTTCAGCAGCGCCTTGGCCAATTGACGAGTGCGCACATCAATTTCGCGGTAATTCGTGCGATGGATGCCCCCTTCAACCGCAACAGAGACAACTTCAACGTCGCCGTAAACCTCTGCTGCGAAAGTAAGAATATCGTTTACCCGCATAGGGCGGTTCATCATCAAGCCTTGCATGGCGTTCCTCCTCGTTTTGCGGATACCATACTAATTTAATAACAAAAGTCAGGTTCTTTTTGAAAGAAACGACCACTAAATCACCATGACGTTGCGAAGCAATTGACAGGCACAGCGGCGGGTTCATACCATTGGCAATCACAATCTGAGAAAGGCACTTACATGCAGTTCGAACGGATCGAATTTCCCCCGCAATCCCGGGAACCTCTCCCATGACCGCCCCTGTCGCATTGATCGTCGGCGCGGGCGATTACATCGGGGCGGCCATTGCAAAACGTTTTGCTGCGGGCGGGTTTACCGTATGCCTTGGGCGGCGCAACGGCGATAAACTCGCACCGCTGATTGAAGATATCACCGCCAGCGGCGGCAGCGCCCACGGTTATTCAATGGATGCCCGCGACGAAGACAGCGTGGCAGGATTGTTCAACACCATTGAAACCACTATAGGCCCGATAGAAATCGTGATTTTCAACGTGGGGGGCAATGTGCAGTTTGATATTCTGGATACCACCGCCCGCGTGTTCCGCAAGGTCTGGGAAATGGCCACGTTTTCGGGGTTTCTTGTGGGGCGCGAAACAGCGCGGCATCTGGCGCCGCGTGGCAAGGGATCGCTGTTTTTCACCGGCGCTTCTGCCAGCATGCGCGGCAACGCAGGCTATGCGGCCTTTGGTGCGGGCAAAGCGGGGTTGCGATCTTTGGCTCAAACCTTGGTCAAGGAACTGGGGCCAAAAGGCATCCATGTGGCCCATCTGGTGATCGACGCAGGCGTCGACACTGCTTTTGTGCGCGAAAGAATGGCTGCTGGCGGGGTGGATGCAGACAGCCTGCCCCCTGACACATTGATGAACCCCAACAGCGTTGCCGAGGCATACTGGATGCTGCACCATCAAACGCGGGACGGCTGGACCTTTGAATTAGACATCAGACCTTATGCGGAGAAATGGTAATGAAAACCTTTGACTTTCTATATGATTTTGGCAGCCCGAATGTGTATGTGATGCATAAAATCATGTCCCAGATCGAGGCCCGCACAGGGGCCAAGGCCAATTACATCCCGATCCTGCTGGGCGGCGTGTTCAAACTGACCAATAACACCTCGCCGATGCAGGCCTATGACGGGGTGAAAAACAAACTGGCCTATGAACGGCGTGAACTGGACCGGTTTATCGAACGCTATGATATCCCGTTTCAGTGGACCCCGCATTTCCCCGTGATGACCACCGCCATCATGCGCGGCGCGGTGTTTGCACAAGACAAGGACTATGGACCCCGCTATCTGGACGTTGTGTTTGATGCGGTCTGGAAAGACGGCTTGAAAATGGACGACCCCACCGTCATCGCCGAAACACTGGACGCCGCTGGCCTGCCTGCCGCTGAAATCATCGCAGCCGCCCAATCCCAACCCGTCAAAGACCGCCTGTTTGAAACCACCGCCCAAGCGGTGGAACGGGGTGCATTTGGTGCCCCGATGATGTTCGTGGGGGATGAACCCTTCTTTGGCAAAGACAGCCTGCCCGAACTGGAACACTGGCTGGCCTCAAAACCCTAGGCGCAGGCCCTCGTTTCTTTTGAGCATAAATACCTAGCAAAAACAGTATTGGCGGGACACAGCCCCGCCAAAACCAAAACTTACATCTGAAATGCCGGCTTAAACTTCCAGCCACTCCTTGCGAATGTCTTCGCGGGATTTCAGCTCGGCCGGGGTGCCTTCAAACACCACCTGCCCGTGGCCCATCACATAAACCCGATGGGCAATATCCATGGCAATCGACAGCTTTTGTTCCACCAACAATGTCGCAACACCCCGCGCCGCAATCTGGTTTAGCAACTCGGCAACCCGCTGGGTCATTTGCGGTGACAGGCCCTCGGTGGGTTCGTCGATCATGATGAAATCAGGATCACCCATCAAGGTGCGGCACATGGTTAACATCTGCTGCTCCCCCCCCGACATTACGGATGCTTCTACATCCGCCCGTTCCCGCAGGTTAGAGAACATTTCGAACATATTCTCCATAGACCAGCGGCCATCTTCGTCCTTTTGGCCAGGTTTCAAACCAAGGATCAAATTCTGCCGCGTGGTCAGCCCCGGAAAAATATCGCGGTTTTCGGGCACATAACCGATCCCCAGATTGGCGATTTCAAAGGCTTTTTTACCGGCAATTTCCTGCCCTTTGAATTTGACTGATCCCTTCGGTTCCACCTCTCCCATAATGGCCTTGCAGGTGGTGGATCGCCCGACCCCGTTGCGGCCCAGCAGTGCCACGATCTCGCCCTCGGCCACGGTGATGTTCACCCCTTGCAGGATGTGGGATTTGCCGTAATAGGCGTGAAGGTCTGTTACTTCCAGCATATCAGTGCTCCGCCTCTAGTGCTGCGCCAAGATAGGCCTCTTGCACGTTCTGATCCGCACGAACCGCTTCGGGTTCGCCTGTGGCAACGATCTCGCCGTAGACCAGCACGCTGATCTTGTCACACAGACCAAAAACCACGCCCATGTCATGTTCCACCATGATCAGGGTTTTGCCCTCGGTCACTTTTTCGATCAGCCCGACGATATAGTCGGTTTCCGTGTTCGACATGCCCGCCGTGGGTTCATCGAGCATGATCACATCCGCCCCCCCCGCGATGGTAATGCCGATTTCCAGCGCCCGCTGTTCAGCATAGCTTAGAACCCCCGCAGGCAGATCGCGGCGGCTGGACAGGTTGATCTGTTCCAGAATTTCATCGGCGCCTTCGTTCAATGCGCGGGATTTCGACACCATGTTCCAAAAGCTGTATTTATAGCCCAAGGACCACAAAAGCGAGCAGCGCACGTTTTCAAACACCGTCATCTTTGGAAAGATATTGGTGATCTGGAAACTGCGTGACAGCCCCATGCGGTTGATTTCAAACGGGGCCTTACCCGCCAGATCCTGACCATGCAAACGTACATGCCCCGAAGTCTGCGGAAACCGCCCTGTGATCAGGTTGAACAGGGTGGATTTCCCCGCCCCGTTCGGCCCGATAATCGCATGGCGTTCGCCTTTGCCAATGGACAGGTCCACCCCGCGGATGATCTCGGTCTTGCCAAAAGATTTGCGCAAGCCGTCAAGTTCAAGAGCAGCCGTCATTGCGCGCCTCCGTCTTTTTTAGGGGTTAAGATGTTGGAATTAGCCCAAGTATCGCGCAGCTCTGGTGCGTTGCGTCTGGCAATCAGGAAACTGACAACCGTCACCGAAATGACCACAACCCAAGGCAATACGCTGTGGGTGGAAAAGACATAGCCAAACAGGCTCATGTCATCCTCGCCAACAGCGGCATGTTTATAGTGGAACATGATTTCACAAAAACACGCCAACCCAAGAATACCAACCGCCGCAGGCAGCACGGTTTTGATGTATGGCACAATCAAATCCTTCAGCTTACCCAGTTTATAGGGTGCAGCATGCATCATGATCACACCTGCAAGTCCGCCCGGGAAATACATCACGGTCAGCACAAACAACGCGCCCACATACATTTGCCACAACTCTGTTTGTAGAGACAAAACCGATTGCAACAAGGTAAAGACAATCGCTCCGATGATCGGCCCAAAGAAAAAGCCAACGCCCCCAAGGAAGGTGATCAAAAGGATCGACCCTGATGTGGCAAGGTTCAGGTTTTCTTCGGTCAGGATTTCAAAGTTGATAGCAAACAGACCACCCGCCACGCCGCAGAAAAAACCTGACGCGCAGAAGGAGTAGAACCGCACCCAACGAGAGGAATAGCCCAGAAACTGTGCCCGTTCAGGATTGTCACGCACCGCATTCGCCATCCGCCCCACAGGGGTTCTGGAAAACAGATACATCAGCAAAGCCGACAGAACCAGCCAACCTGCGGTCAGATAATAAACCTCGATCTTGGTGAGGAATTCATAACCGAACACTGGCAGACCATAGGTCCGATCACCACTGACGCCCTCTTCGCCGCCAAAAAAGGCAACGATGATGACGGAACAGGATGCGATCAATTCGCCAATCCCAAGCGAGATCATGGCAAACACCGTCCCCGCCGCACGGGTCGAAAACGCCCCGATGATGGTGGCCATCCCCAAGCCGAACAAACCGCCAAACAGTGGCAGGAATGGCAAGGGCAGCGGGATGCTTTCGGCCTCGACCCAGTTCATGACGTGCATGCACATAAAGCCGCCCATGCCCATATAGACCGCGTGGCCAAAGGACAGCATGCCGCCCTGCCCCAGCAACATATTATAGGCCAGGGCAAAGACGATGGTGATCGCCATCTGGTTCATAATGGTCAGCGCGGAACTGGACTGAAACACATAAGGCAACAGCACCAGCAACACCGTGCAGATGATCCAAGGCGCAACAGCCCCCGTGGTCATGCCACCGTAAGACCGTTTTTGCGAGATCGTAGAAGTTGTATCCGTCATGCGTCACGCTTTCCAAACAGGCCATAAGGGCGGAAGACTAGGATCACGACCATCAGAAGATAGGGCAGGATCGGCCCGATCTGTGGCAGTGTCAGGGTCCAAAGATCACGCAAGGCGCTTTCGGACATTTCCTCGGGCATTTCAAATCCAAGCGCCATCAGAATATCGGCCATTGCCAGATTATAGGATGCTGCGAATGTGGTCATCCAGCCGATCAACAGGGATGCAACCAGCGCCCCCCAAAGCGACCCAAGGCCGCCAATCACGATTGTGACAAACACAATGGACCCCAGCAAAATCGCCATCCCCGGGAAGGTGCCCAGTTGCGGCCCTGCGATCACGCCAGCCAGACCAGCCAATGCCGTGCCAACCCCGAACACACCCATAAAGATGAAAGGCACGTTGTGGCCCAACGCCTCTACTGTGCGCGGATAGCTAAGGGCGGCCTGAATGATCATGCCCACCCGTGTTTTGGTCAGAACATACAACAGGCACAGGAAGATCAGCACTGAAATGGCGATCATAAAGACCTTATAGGCCTGAATTTCATTGGTCCCGATGGAAAACAGCGCGAACTGAAGCACTTCGGGTGCGTCATAAGGCACCTGGTTCTTACCCCAGAAAAACTGAACGATTTCTTCAATCAAAAGAGCCAGACCAAAGGTAAAGATCAACTCGGGCACATGCCCGTATTGGTGCACTTTACGCAGGCCGTATCGTTCGACCCCCGCGCCTGCAATGCCAACAATCAAAGGCGCTACCAGTAGCCCCGGCCAAAAGCCCAGATACGTACTGATCTGATATGCGAAATAAGCTCCCAGCATGTAAAAGCTGGCATGGGCGAAGTTCAACACGCCCATCATTGAAAAAATCAACGTCAACCCGCTGGACAGCATAAACAACAGCAATCCATATACGAGCCCGTCAATCAGGATAACGAAAACCAGTTCCATCGTGCCCCAATCCTAACGATTTGTGAATTTTAGACGAAAAAGGCCCGCTTCGGAAAACCGAAGCGGGCCTGAAACATGCCGGTTAAGGGCGTTCCATCTTACAAGTTGTCGGGCTGTCCATGCCAGCCATTTCAACTTCGCTGGCCATTTTCATACCCCATTGGGATGCATCCATTTTGAACATGATGTCCTGGTCGGTATGCTCTTGGATATCCACGTTCTGAATGATCTGGTGATCCTGTGGACGCATGAACAATTTACCGCCCCAGATGCTGTCATGCTCCATGCCTTCAAGCGCTGTGGCAACCTTAACAACGTCTGTTGCAGAGCCAGCCTCGTTGATGGCTTTCGCCAGCATTTCGATTGTGTTGGCAATCCGTGGCTGGGTGATGTCGTGATCTGGGTATTTGGCTTCAAAACCTTCTACATATTCGATCATGCGATCGGATGCAGGCGGGTTCACAGCGCCTTCACTGACCAGGAAGATATGGCCTGTGCCTTGTTCCCCAAAGGTGCGCGTGATGCCGTTTGATGCACCGTAATAGGTGTAGATCGGGCCTTCAAAACCAGCGTCGATGATGGCTTTCCCCAAGCCAACCATATCTGCGCCCCAGTTACCTGTGATCACAGCATCTGCACCGGAAGATACGATTTTACGCGCATAAGGTGTGAAATCTTTCACCTTGCCAATCGGGTGCAATTCGTTGCCAACGATTTCTACATCAGGGCGTTTTTCAGCCAGATTTGAAACCGCAGCCGCTGCAACAGCCTTACCAAAGGAATAGTCCTGACCGATCACATAGACCTTTTTCAGGGACTCGTCTTTGGCCATAACGTCTGTCAGCGCATCCATTTTAATGTCTGCGTTGGCATCAAAACGGAAGTGCCAGAAGTTACAGGCATCGTTGGTCAAAGCCGGATCAACAGCCGCGTAGTTCAGGAACAGAACCCGGTCATCAGGGTTACGTTTATTGTGCTTGTTCACAGCATCCGTGATCGCATGGGCAATACCAGAGGAGTTCCCCTGCGCGATATAGCGCACACCTTGGTCAATCGCCACTTGCAACTGGATCAGCGACTCTTTCGGGCTCATTTTATTGTCAAAGCCGACGATTTCAAACATGTCCCCGCCCAGAACACCGCCTTTTTCATTCACCAGCTTTTCAGCCGCAAATTCAAATTCAGCCAGACCGTTTGTCCCAGTCGGTGAAAACGGGCCAGACAGCGGATCAACAAAAGCGATTTTAACAGTGTCGGCAAAAGCGACGGATGCACTCATGGTCATTGCCATAGCGGCAGCAACACCGAACGTGGTTTTCTTAAGCATTAATGTATTCCTCCCAGAATTGGTATCAACCTACACGCGACGCGTGGCTGATATACCCGAAAGAGTTGCATATTCCGTTCATAAGTCAAGCTTTACGCTTTGGAATAACGTTGGGTCACTCTGGTAGAATTCCTGTTTAACGGCTTTTGCCAAAACTTTGTGCTCTTTCGCATAGCGGAATTTTGTTTCACAGTTTCACAGTCGCAATTATTGCGAGAATCGGGAGCAGAAAATGAATCGACTACATCAGGTTTTAGACGGCAAGCCGGGGGGCGCACTGGCGCTGGTGGACTTTGACGGCACACCTTTCACCTATGGCGAGCTTCAACTGGAGTCCGCCGCACTCGCTGAAATCTTGCGCACGCACGGGGTTCGCGCAGGGGATCGGGTGGTGCTGGTGGCAGAAAACTCGGTGTTTTATGCTGCGATGGTTTTCGCGGTCAGTCAGTTGGATGCTTGGCTGGTTTTGGTAAACGGCAGACAATCCGCCGATGAAATCACTGCTATTCAAGCCCACGCCACCCCGCGCTGCGTGCTTTACACGCACAGCGCCTCGGCCCCTGCCCGCCAACATGCCGAACGGATGAAGGCCAAACAGATCGGCACATTGGCCGGTGGCCCTGTCTGGGCAACCGAAGTCTGTGACGTAGATGTCGAACCCGTCAGCGCCGATGCAGATCAGGTGGCTGTCCTGCTGTATACTACAGGCACCACCAGTGCGCCCAAAGGGGTGATGCTGACCCATAACAACCTACTGTTCAGCGCCAAAAATTCCACCACTTTCCACGGCCTGACCCCGGCAGACCGCGTGGTTGGCGTTTTGCCGGGCACCCATATCTATGCGCTTGCCTCGGTCTTCCTGCCCGCAATGATCGCTGGTGCGTCGCTGCATTTCTTTGCACGGTTTGATCCTGTCGCAGTGCTAAACCTGCTGCGCGACGGGGCGACCCGTTTCCCAGCGGTGCCCCAAATGATGGCCGCCATCATGCAACACCTGCATGAAGTGAACGAAGACCTGAACGCCCCTTCCCTAATCAGCATGATGACCGGCGGCGCCCCCCTTGATCCCGGCCTGAAAGCACGGGTGGAACGGGTCTTTGGCCTGCCGCTGAACAACGGCTACGGGCTGACCGAAACCTCACCTTCTATCGCGGCCACCCATAACGACGAACCACGCAGCGACGTGGGCGTGGGCAAACCCTATAAATGGATCGAGGTCCGGCTCTGGGATAAGAACGCCGATGGCATCGGTGAAATTCAGGTGCGCGGCCAGAACGTTATGAAAGGCTACTACCGCGCCCCCGAACGCACGGCCGAAGCAATGACAGAGGATAATTTCTTCCGCACAGGTGATCTGGGCCGCTTTGACGATGGCGGCGGCCTGCATATTGTCGGCCGTCTGAAAGAGTTGATCATCCGCTCCGGCTTTAACGTCCACCCTCCCGAAATCGAGGCCATGCTTTCCCAACATCCAGACGTTTTCCAAGTCGCAGTCATTGGCCGCACGGTGCCTGGAAACGAAGAAATCCTCGCCTTTGTGAAAGGCACCAAAGATCTGGAAGAAACCAGCCTGAAACTCTGGCTGCGCGACAGGCTGGTGGGCTATAAAATCCCCAGCCATATCTTTGTGGTGGATGCCTATCCTGCGGCGGCAAGTGGTAAGATCCTGAAACACAAACTGCTCAATCACTTCAGCACAGAAATCGCAGAAAAAGACGCCAAGGCAACCGTTTAGCCTTGGCCCGCACAGCTTTTTTGTTTGCTAAATATCCCCGCGCAGAGCGCAAAAAACCCACCGCACCTTTAACGGGTGCGGTAGCGGAATGTCCCCGTGGCTTTGGCAATCAACTCACCGGTTTCGTCGCACAGCTCGCCATCGGCAAAATAAGTCTTGCGCCCGCCCCCCGTGCGCCAGCCTTTGGCGATCAACAGCGTGCCTTTGGGCCGCGACAGATATTGCACAGTCATGGACAGCGTCATCACCAACTGCGGCGCGTCCGGATTGCCCGTGTAACTGCCCGCAAATCCCATGGCCGTATCCAGCAAACTGGCATGAACCCCGCCGTGGGGCAGCCCGTAACGGTTGCCATGTTTCGCCTCTAGGGGCATTTCAACTGTGGCTGTCCCCTCACCCCATTCCGCCAGACGGTAGCCCAGCAGTTTTTGGTATTCATAGGCGTCTTCAAACAATTCTGTGGTATCGGTCATTGGGGCTTCATATTCAAAAGTTCTGCGGTTTTCACCAGCAACGGGCCAAAGACCGTCTCTAGCTGCTTGGGCTTAACATGGAACGAAGGCCCGCCCACATTCAAGCCGAAAACACGCCCGTCCAGCGCGCGAATTGGCACAGCGATACCGTTCACATCGGGGCGCCATTCGCCGTAGCTTTTGCAAAATCCGAGGGTTTCATATTGATGTTTTGCCTCGATGTAACTGGCTTTTTGCTCTTCAATCAGTTCGGGCAGAAATTCCGCCCCACAGGCAAAAGCCGCTTCGCGCCCCGCCTCATCCAACCCCACAAGAATAGCGCGGCCAATGGCAGAAAAGAACAGCGGCAGACGCGATCCGATGGACAGTAGCAATGACACATCCTCGCGCGAACGTTCTACCGCGATATAGATCGCATCGGTCAAATGCCGCTCTGCCAGCGCACAAGTGATATAGCTGTTCGGCCCGTCGCGCAGACGGCCCATTTCCCCTTTGGCCCGCTCGGCGATTTCCATCCCCGACAAAACGCCAAAGCCCAAAGACAACACCCCCGCCCCTAGCCGATACCCCCCCGAGGACACGTCCAGCGACAGGTAGTCCAGCTTGCACAGCGTATAGATCAGCCGAGACACGGTGGGTTTGGGCAGACCTGTGCGCTTGGCAATATCCGTGTTGGTCAGAATCGATTCATGGGGGCGAAAACAGCGCAAGACATCCAGACCACGGGCCAGCGCGGTGATAAAGTTGCGGTCTTTATCCTCGTCCATATCAGTGATCAGATGAATGTCAGCCATAGCTTTACCCCTGCCCCAACGCTTTTAGGCCCGCGTTGGCAAAGACCGGCACATATTGGCCCATCTGCTTGCCCCGTTCAGGGTTTGACGCATTGCCATCCAGCGCCCGTTTCAGCACGCCCTGAATGATCGCGGCCATGCGGAAAAAGTTGAACGCCAGATAAAAGCCGAAGTTGTCGATAGGCCCGATGCCGCGCCGTTCACAATATTGCGCGATGAATTCGGCGTCTGTGGGCAGGCCAAGTGCAGCGCGATCAACCCCGGCAAGGCCGCGGCCCTCTTTGCTGGGGGGCATCTGCCACTGCATGATGACGGCGGCCAGATCCGCATAAGGATGGCCGATGGTGGACAGTTCCCAGTCAAGCACCGCAAGGCACAGCGGCCCGTCTTTCTGGAACATCATATTGTCGATGCGGTAATCCCCGTGTACGAGGGTCCGCTGGCCGTCATCCGCAGGGGATTGTTCCTCCAGCAGCGCCATCAGCCGGTCCATATCTGCCACTGTAGTGGTTTCAGACGCACGGTACTGCTTTGACCAACGCCCGATCTGGCGTTCGTAGTAGTTTCCAGGAGGTCCGAAATCCGACAGGCCCACAGCGTCAATATCAACATCATGCAAGGCCGCGAGAACCCGGTTCATATCGCCGATCACGCCAGTGCGCATGGCGTTATCCTGCTCGGGCATGGTGGGCAGCGTATGGTTGCGCCCGTCCACGTGATCCATCACGTAAAACATCGACCCGATCACAGCGTCGTCTTCACACAGGTGGTGCATTTTGGCGACGGGGACATCACTGCCTGCCAGCGCAGATTGCACACGGAATTCACGATCTACCGCATGGGCAGATTTCAGCAAAACACCCGGCGGCTTGCGGCGCAGCACGAAATTGCGGGCGGGTGTTTTTAGCAGGAACGTCGGGTTGGATTGCCCGACCTGAAACTTTTCAACCTCGATAGGGCCTTGAAATCCTTCGATCTTATCCGAAAGATAATCCGCAACGGCAGCAGCATCCAGTGTTTGCGTATCGGTCATGGCGTCCCCTAACTATAGGTCAGCATCTGTGCGAATTCCAAAGAATCCAGATGCGGTGTGGCGTTAAATTCATGTAAAAAGCGTTTTTGTCCAGCGAAGATAATCTTGCTCATCGCCGTGTTTTTCACCTGCAGGTTCAGGGTCATCATCATTTTGGGCGGTGCCCCGACGATAGAGGCAACCGTCTGCCCGATCACCCCGCCTGAACTGACCACCAAAACACGCTCTGCCCCGTCGCGGGTGGCACTTGTCAGCGCAGCTTCAATGCGCGTGGTGAATGTTAGCCAGCTTTCAGACGCTTTGGGCAATCCACCGTCCTGCCATTCAAAAATGGTTTCCCGCAGGGTGCGGAAATGGGTCTTGCGATCACCCATCACAACATCCGGCACTGCCCCGTCAAAACGGGCTCCCAGCAGGTTGTGAAAATCATATTCGTTAAAGCCTGCGTGAATTTCAGGGTCGGTAAACCCCATAGAATTCAGCGTCTCCATCTGCCGTATCAGCGACCCGACCACAATGCGATCCGGCTCCCAGCCCCGTTGGCGCAATGCAGCGCCGACAAGACGGGATTGTTCATGGCCTATGTCAGACAATTTGTCGTAGTTATCCGCCCCGAAAGAGGCTTGCCCGTGGCGGATAACGATCATTTCCGCCATTTTAATTAACCAGCCTCGCCCGCAAGACGGGCCACAGCAGCGTGGTATTCTGTGGCGATGCGATCCACCAAAGCGCCCGCAGGCTGGATGGCTTTCACCGCACCAATACCCTGTCCTGCGCCCCAGATTTCCTTCCATGCCTTTGGCTTGGATGATCCTTCGCCAAAGTTCATCGAGGACGCATCCGCCGCAGGCAGATTGTCAGGGTCCATCCCAGCCGCAGCAATGGACGGGCGCAAATAGTTGCCGGAAACGCCGGTAAACAGGCTGGATGTCACAATATCCGCCGCGGTGCCTTCGACCACAGCGTCTTTGTATTCGGGGATGGCATTTGCTTCTTCTGTGGCGATAAAAGGCGAGCCGATATAGCCCAGATCCGCCCCCATCACCCGCGCCGCCAGAACCGCGTCGCCCGTGGCAATAGACCCTGACAACAGCAGCGGGCCTTTGAACCAGCTCCGAATTTCCTGAATAAGCGCGAAGGGCGATTGTGGGCCTGCGTGGCCACCAGCACCAGCCGCCACGGCAATCAAGCCATCCGCGCCCTTTTCAATCGCTTTTTTGGCAAAGCGGTTGTTGATGATGTCGTGCAAAGTGATGCCACCACACGAATGCGCCGCCTCGTTCACCTCTACCCGCGCACCAAGCGAAGTGATCCAGATCGGCACTTCATGTTTGACGCAAATTTCAATGTCCCGTTCCAGCCGCGCGTTAGAGCGGTGTACAATCTGGTTCACCGCATAAGGGGCCGCTGGTGTATCGGGGTTCGCCTGATTGTGGCGGTCCAGTTCTTCCTTGATCTGGGTCAGCCATGTATCCAGCAGCGGGTGCTCACCTTCGCCTTCGCGGGCATTCAGCGCGGGGAAAGCCCCCACGATGCCAGCTTTACACTGTGCGATCACCAAAGCAGGCACCGAAATGATAAACAGCGGCGATGCAACAGCGGGGATACGCAGGCCTTGCAATGCTTTGGGCAAATGAGATTCAGCGTGGGTGGCATTCCAGGGGCGGGTCATAATTCGGCAGTCCTTAACGGGTTAGTAAAATGGGTGAATTGCGCCCAAACCATTGGACGCAATCCTTTTTTATAAGATCAGAGAACTTCGAACAGGCCGGCAGCGCCCATACCGCCGCCCACACACATGGTGCAGACAACGTATTTCGCACCGCGACGCTTGCCCTCGATCAGCGCGTGACCAACCATGCGCGCGCCTGACATGCCGTAGGGGTGGCCGATGGAAATCGCGCCGCCATTGACGTTCAGCAGCTCATCCGGAATGCCCAGAACATCGCGGGAATGAATGACCTGAACGGCGAAAGCCTCGTTCAATTCCCACAGGCCGATATCATCCATTTTCAAGCCGTGGGCTTTCAAAAGTTTTGGCACAGCATAGATCGGGCCGATGCCCATTTCATCGGGTGCCAGACCCGCAGCCATCACACCTACATAACGACCCAGCGGCGTCAGACCCTTCTTCTCGGCGGTTTTGGCTTCCATCACAACGGCAGCAGATGCCCCGTCAGACAGTTGGGACGCATTGCCCGCCGTGATGAATTTGCCTTCCTTGATAACCAGACCGTCCTTGAACACCGGCTGCAAACCCGCAAGGGATTCAGCGGTTGTGCCCGGGCGGTTGCCCTCGTCTTTTTCAAGGGTCACTTCATGTTCGGTGACTTCTTTGGTTTCTTTGTTCATCACCTTCATGGTGGTGGTCAAAGGCACGATTTCATCGTCGAACTTGCCAGCTTGTTGTGCGGCGTGAGTGCGCGCTTGGGACTGTGCGGAATATTCATCCTGTGCTTCGCGCGATACGTTATAGCGGGCCGCTACGGTTTCGGCGGTTTCCAGCATGGACATGTACATGTCAGGCTGGTGTTCCTTGAACCACGGGTCTGGTGTGATGAACATATTGGGCAATTGCACGGTGGAAACGGATTCAACACCGCCCCCGACAACCACATCCATACCGTCGGTGATAACCTGTTTGGCCGCCGTTGCGATGGCCATCATCCCAGAGGCACATTGACGATCCAGCGACATGCCGGGCGCCGTAGTGCCCAGACCTGCACGGATCGCAGCCTGACGGGCGATGTTGGTGCTGGTTGACCCTTGTTGCAGGGCCGCGCCCAAAACAACATCGTTTACTTCAACGCCCTCAATCCCGGCACGTTTGACCGCGTGTTCGATGGCGTGGCCTGCCAGTTGCTGGCCCAAAGTTGCGTTAAACGCCCCGCGATAGGCTTTGCCAATCGGGGTACGGGCGGTAGATACAATAACTGCGTCGCGCATGATAATTTCCTTACTTTTCCAGTTTAATGCCAGCCAGATCGGCAGCGTTCTTGGCGTATTTTCCAGTTTGTTCAAAGGCTTGGGTCAGGATTTCCTGCCCTTCAGGATCGGTGATCTGTTCCCACTGCGCCGCCACATTTTCAGGCGTGATATCGTCGCCAGCCAGTGTGATGCCTTTGGTTTCATAGACACGGGTTTGGGCAAATGACCCGCCACCAGCGCCCATGATTATGCGCGAGGGCGCATCTTCAGACACCAGATACAGAACCCCCGGCGTGATGGTTTCAGGCCGCAGCAATTCGCCCACTTCGGGGGTGAACAGTTCTTCGGTCATACGGGTTGTTGCGGTTGGTGCCAGTGTATTGACGCGGATATTGTCGCGCGCACCTTCCATGTGCAGCACATTCATCAGACCCATCATCGCCGCTTTAGCAGCGCCATAGTTGGACTGACCAAAGTTGCCATACAAGCCCGAAGACGAAGCCGTCAGCACGATGCGGCCATAGCCCTGTTCGCGCATGATCGGCCACACCGTATGGGTCACGGTTGCGGTGCCAATCAAGTGTACATCAACTACCTTTTTGAAATCCTCAAGCGTCATCTTGGAAAAAGTTTTATCCCGCAAGATGCCCGCATTGTTGATTAGAATGTCGATGCGGCCCCATTTGTCCATGGCCTGTTGAACCATGTCCTTGACGTCGGATTCACTGGACACATCGGCACCGTGGGCAAATGCCTCGCCGCCCGCCGCGATGATTTCGGCAACCACCGATTCCGCCGCAGCCGAAGACCGCCCCTGACCGTCAGCCGCAACCCCAAGGTCGTTCACCACAACCTTGGCTCCGCGCGCTGCCAGGCCCAGCGCGTGACTGCGCCCCAGACCGATGCCAGCGCCAGTGACGATGGCAACTTTTCCATCAAAGCGGATTGTCATATTCAGTATCCTTTTATTTTAGCAATCTGTTCGGCGTGATAGCCGTAATCGCCCAACCATTCTTGCGCCACACGGGCGCGTTTCATGAAAAAGCCCATGTCAAACGCATCCGTCATACCGATGCCGCCGTGCATTTGCACGCCTTCCATCACCGCCAGCTTCGCCGTCTGATTGGCCCGTGCTTTTGCCAGCGAAACCGCCAGCGCCGCATTTTCGGGTTCTTCGTCCAACATCCGGCCCGCATTTGCAATCGTTGATGTGGTGACTTCAATATCAGACCACATGTGGGCTGCGCGATGTTGCAGGGCCTGAAACTGGCCAATCAACACGCCGAACTGCTTACGTTCCTGCAAATAGCCCACCGTCATCCCGAAAGCACCGGAACTCAGACCAGTCATTTCAGCCGCCAGCGCCGCCTGCCCCGCCTGAAGTGCGGGTTTCAGCACGGTCATCGCCTGATCAACAGATCCAACAACGTCTTCGCCTGTGGCTTCAACCCCGTCAAAACTGATCTGCGCTGAATCGCGGGCATCAATCATGTTTTGCGCCGTGCGGGTGATGCCTGCACGATCGGCAGGGATATCAAACAAGGTCAGCGCGTCGTCATCGTCCCCTGTGCGGGCCAGAACCAGCAAGCGATCGGCACTGCCGCCATCCACCACAAAGGTTTTTTCGCCAGACAGTTCAAACCCGTTGCCCACCCGTTTGGCCTGCATCTGCGTCGCGTTCGGGGCGTGTTTCACCCCTTCGTCCAGCGCCAGCGCATAGGTCAGATCACCGCTGGCGATATTGCCCAATGCCTCGGCCGCGCGGGGATTATCCGCCACTTGCCGCAGGGCCGTTGCCGCCATTACGGCAGTGGAAATAAACGGCGAGGACACCAGCGTCTTGCCCATTTCCAGCGCCAGCAGGTTTGCCGCCGCATGACCCATGTCAATGCCACCCTGATCTTCGGGCACCAGAACACCGGTCCACCCCAGATCAGCCATCTGCTTCCACAATTCAGGATTATAGGCTTTGCCCGCATCCCGCAGTTCACGGAATTTGCCAACAGGCGAGGATTCATCCAGAAAGCCTCGCGCGCTGTCCACCAGCATAGTTTCGTCTTCGCTCAATGTTAGATTTGTCATAGTATTTACCCCGGAAGCCCCAAAACACGCTTAGAAATGATGGAAAGCATCACTTCTGATGTGCCCCCTTCGATGGAATTCGCCTTGGTTCGCAGCCAGTCAGCAGGCAGGGAACCGGTCTCACCGTCCCATTGCAGTGCCTCGGAACCGCCCGCTGACATGAACAATTCATGCTTGCGTTTGTTCAGCTCTGTCCCTGCGTATTTCAGCATGGCCGAGGCATCCCCGACACCTTTGCCACCCGCCGCCTGATCCTTGTACCGTTCAATTGTCAGACCAACGGCCATTTCTTCAATGTCACAGGCAATCGCTTCCGAGCGCAGGCTCGCCTCGGACAAATCATGACCTGCATCGGCCAGAACCTTACCAAGCGTACGCGCGCCGCCCCGACCCGAGCCACCGCCCGAAATCATTTCCCGCTCATGGGTCAGCAGATATTTCGCCACATCCCAGCCGCGGTTTTCCGTGCCAACGATCTGATCCTTTGGAACGGTGACATTGTCAAAGAAGGTTTCGCAAAACGGTGACGCACCAGAGATCAGTTTGATCGGACGGGTGGTCACGCCTTGGGATTGCATGTCAAACAACAGGAAGGAAATCCCTTTGTGTTTCGGTGCATCTTTGTCGGTGCGGATCAGCGCAAAAATCCAGTCTGCCTTATCCGCGTAGGACGTCCAGACCTTCTGGCCGTTAACCAGCCAATGATCGCCCTGATCCTCGCCTTTGGATTGCACACTGGCCAGATCAGACCCGGCACCCGGTTCGGAATAGCCCTGACACCAGCGCACTTCGCCCCGAGTAATGGGCGGCAGATAGTGCAGCTTTTGTTCGTGGCTGCCAAAATGCAGCAAGGCAGGGCCCAGCATCCAGATGCCGAAGGATTGCAGCGGAAGGCGGGCGTCCAGATGATCCAGCTCGGACAGCCAGATTTTTTCCTGTTCGCGGTTAAAGCCCGCGCCACCGTATTCAGCGGGCCAAGTGGGGCATGTCAGCCCGTTGGCGGCACAGACATCCAACCATTGTTTTTGCGCATCGGATTGAAAGGTCCAATTCTTACCGCCCCAGCAGATCGAATCTGCGGTGCGATCCCCGTCTTGCATTTCTGCAGGGCAGTTTTTAGAGAGCCATTCGCGTATTTCAGCGCGAAAATTCTCTGGATTTGTTGTATCAAACGGCACGGCTATCCTCCCAAACGCAGCGTCAAGTTCCGCTATGCAGAATTGCATTTCACTTGTGCGTTGACAAGATTGTTCCCGCCCCTGAACGTGGGCGTGATGTAACGTCATTTGAATTTGGGAGACAGACTATGCGCGCTATGATGAGCACTGAAGCCGGAGGACCGGAGAGCCTTAAACTGACCGAAGTGGACACACCAACCCCTGCAAAAGGCGAGGTGGTGATCCGCGTTCGCGCAGCGGGGGTAAACTTTCCTGACACGTTGATTATCCGCGATTTATACCAGATCAAACCCCAGCGCCCCTTTGCGCCCGGCGGTGAAGTATCCGGTGATATTGAAGCCATCGGTGAGGGCGTAGAAGGCTTTGCCATTGGCGACCGTGTGCTGGCGGTTCCCGGGTTCAACGGCTTTGCCAGCCATGTGATCGCGGATAAATCAACGCTGGTGCCGATTCCCGATGATATGCCCTATGAACAGGCGGCGTGTTTTGTGTTGACCTACGGTACGTCCCACTATGCGCTGAAACAGCGGGCCGCATTAAAGGCGGGGGAAACCTTGCTGATCCTTGGGGCCGCTGGCGGTGTGGGCGCGGCGGCAATCGAGCTGGGCAAAGCCATGGGCGCGCGGGTGATTGCGGCAGTATCCTCCGAAGACAAGGCAGCATTTTGCAAAAAGCTCGGCGCGGATGAAACCCTGATCTACCCCCGTGACATGGACCGCGATGCGCAAAAGGCGTTTTCAGGCGCAATTAAGGAACTGGCAGGGCCGAAAGGCGTTCAAGTGGTCTATGACGCGGTGGGCGGAAACTACGCCGAACCTGCCGTGCGCGCCCTTGGTTGGGAAGGCCGTTTTCTGGTTGTGGGCTTCCCCGCGGGCATTCCGAAACTGCCACTGAACCTGACCTTGCTGAAGAACTGCCAGGTGATCGGTGTGTTCTGGGGCGCCTTCACCAAAATGCAACCCGATGTGCATCAAGCCAACCTACGCGAATTGTTTGACATGTGGGGCAAAGGCCAGATCACCCCGCAAATCTCAGCGACTTTCCCGCTGGAACAGGCTGCCGACGGGCTGCGCTTGCTGGAACAGCGCAAGGTTCTGGGCAAAGTGGTTCTAACCGTTGATTAGATGGTAAAACCTGTGGTGAAAACCACCAAGTGACACCCCTAAAAACAGGGGCAAAGCACCCGCTTTTCCCCTGTTTTTTTTGATCAAGATACGGCCCGCACTCCTATTCGCCGAGATGGGTGCAATCGTTAAACGCCCGCACGATAAAGCGGTCTTTCGTTAGCACAACACGGTGGATCGACCCGTTTGACGCGCCAATCATCGCAAAGGGTTTACACCCCGTCGCAATGGACATAATCGCCCCGACAACCCCGCCATGTACACAAAACGCCAGTTTTTGCCCCGCGTGATTGTCCAGCAACCGCCACAAGCCGCGTTCCACCCGTTCATGCAATTGCGCGGTGGTTTCCGCCCCCGGAATATGGCCCCATTCATGTTCTGCCTTGGCGCGCAAAAACTCTGGCGCGCCTTCGGCCGATTTGATCCGGTATAGACCGCCATCCCAATGCCCCAGACTGATTTCCCGCAGGTCGGGTTCCTCGATCGGGGTCATCCCAAGATGGGCCGCAAGCGGGGCCATCGTCTGGTGCGTGCGCTGCAATGACGTCACATAAAGCGCATCGAAATGCTCGTGGCGCAACCGCTCGCCAACGGCAATGGCCTGTGCTTCTCCGCGTGGATGCAGCGGCGGATTCCCGTGGCCGTCTTTCATCGGAAATGACACACCATCGCGGGCAGGAATGGTTTCACCGTGGCGGATAAAGATCACGTCAACAGCGTCGTCAGGCACCACAAAACGGTGCTGGGGGTATTCTTTGGTCATGGGTATCCTTCGGGGTTTCAGTCCGGTTCCGCCACGTCGCGACGGGCCGTGATTGACAGATTTCAAGTCTTGCCCCTAGGCTTTTCACAAAGCTGACCCGCCGTCAAACCTGCCATCAAACCGGAGCCTCCCATGGATCGCCTGCGCACCCCTGACCAGCATTTCACCGACCTGCCTGATTGGCCCTATGCGCCCCATTATATCGACACGCTGACAGGCTATGACGGCCTGCGAGTGCATTACGTGGACGAAGGCCCAAAAGACGCGGATCGGGTATTTCTTTGCCTGCACGGACAGCCCACGTGGTCCTATCTGTACCGTAAAATGATCCCACCGTTGCTGGAAAGTGGCGCAAGAGTGATCGCACCTGATTGGCTGGGGTTCGGGCGGTCTGACAAACCCGTAAATGACACGGATTACACGTTCAACTTCCACCGCAACATGATGATCGCCTTTATCAAGGCATTGGATTTAAAGAATATCACCCTTGTGGTCCAAGACTGGGGCGGTGTGCTGGGCCTGACCCTGCCCCACGAACTGCCGGATCGGATCACCCGCCTGTTGGTGATGAACACCGCCATTGCTGCGGGTCAATCCGCTGGCAAGGGGTTTGAGGACTGGCGCGCCTATAACGCTGCCAACCCCGACCTGAACATCGCGGCCCTGATGGCCCGCGCCACCCCGATCCTGACCAAGGCCGAGTCCGCCGCCTACGCCGCCCCCTTCCCCGATGTCAGCTATAAGGCAGGCGTGCGCCGTTTCCCCGACATGGTAATGACATCCCCCGAAATGGAAGGCGTAGACCACTCCAAAGCCGCCATAGATTTCCTGCAAAACCACTGGACTGGCGACAGTTTCATGGCCATCGGCCTGCAAGATCCGGTCCTTGGACCACCCGTCATGAAATGGCTGCACAGCATCATCAAAAACTGCCCCGAGCCGATGGAAATCCCGCAGGGTGGCCATTTCCTGCAAGAATGGGGTGCGCCAATCGCACAGGCCGCCCTGCACCACTGGGGCGACATTTAAGGACTTTACCATGACACGCGAAATCAACACCGGCACCGGCGAACTGCTATGCTCTGTCACCGATCACGTGGCCACACTGACCCTGAACCGCCCAGACAAACGCAACGCCATGGGCGCGGAAATGATGCCGGCCTTGCAGCATATGCTGCTGCAGGTCGAAGCAGACAGCGACGTGCGTGTGGTTGTCCTGACGGGGGCTGGTAACGGTTTTTGCGCGGGCGGCGATGTTTCCAGCATGGGCGCACGCATCGGCGCAGGTTCAACCCTGACAGTGGACGAAAAAATCCGCTTTCTACAGCACGCCCAAGAAAGCTGCTCCCTGCGCCTCTATGAATTAACCAAACCCACACTCGCCGCCCTGCCGGGGGCTGCTGCGGGCGCGGGCATGTCGCTTGCACTGGCCTGTGATCTGCGCATTGCCGCCCAAAGCGCCTTTATCGTCCCTGCATTCGGGGCCATCGGCCTGTCAGGCGATTACGGCGGCAGTTGGTATCTGTCAAAACTGATCGGGCCGGGTCGTGCCAAAGAACTCTATTACACCAACCGCCGTATGCAGTCGGACGAAGCGCTTTCCTTGGGTGTGTTCAATGCTGTGGTGCCAGATGAAGAACTTCGCGCCGCCGCCCAAACAATGGCCGCCAAAATCGCCAAAGGCGCGCCCGTGGCCCTGCGCTACATGAAGGAAAACCACAACCGCGCCATGGTATCGGATTTGAAAACCACCATGGCCGCAGAGGCAGACCGTATGGTGCGCACCACCCACACCGAAGATTTCGCCAATGCCTCGGCTGCGTTTTTGAACAAACAAACACCCGTTTTCAAAGGAAAATAGCTATGAAGACCCGCCAAGTTATTGTCAAAGACCTGCCCAAAGGCACGCTGACACAAGACCATTTCGCCTTAACCGAAACCGACCTGCCCGCCCCGAAGGAAGGCGAGTTGTTGATCCGCACCATCCTGATGTCCATCGACGCGGCCAACCGCGCCTGGATGCAGGGCGCAACCTACCGCGCAGCCATTCTGGCAGGCGACCCTATGCACACCTATGCCCTGGCCGAAGTGATCGACAGCCGCGCGCCCAAATTCACCAAAGGCGATATCATCGCGGTTGAAACTGTCTGGGCCGATTACGCCGTAGTCCCCGCTAAGGGCGCGCAAAAAATGCCACCGGTTGAAACCCTGTCCCACCTGATGTCGGTCTTTGGCATCGCGGGCAAAACCGCCTTTCACGGCCTGCTGTCCGTCGGTCGTCCGCTTCCGGGGGAAACCGTGGTGGTTTCAGCCGCCGCAGGGTCTGTTGGGGCCTATGTGGGCCAGATCGCCAAGGCAGTGGGCTGCCGCGTTGTGGGTATCGCGGGGGGCGCGGAAAAATGCAAATGGGTGGTGGACGACCTTGGTTTTGACGCCTGCGTCGATTACCGCGATCCTGCATGGCACAAAGCGTTGAAAGCCGCCTGCCCCGAAGGCATCGACATCTATTTTGACAATGTGGGTGGCAACATCCTTGAAACTGTTTTGTTCCGCATGAACGAACGGGGCCGCGTGGTCTGTTGCGGTGCCGTCAGCCAGTATGACGCCACTGCCCCAAGCGGTCCGCGCAACCTGCCAGGGTTGGTGGTAGTAAAACGCCTGCGCATGGAAGGCTTCATTGTGATGGACTACGCCCATGAAGACACCACAGCCCTGCGCGCCTTACAAAACTGGGTCAAATCCGGCGCGATCAAAGTCCCCGAGGACATCGTAGAGGGGCTTGAAAACGCCCCTGCCGCGCTGATCGGCCTGCTGGCAGGTGAAAACCGCGGCAAACGCATGGTCCGCGTCGGCCCCGACGCCGTTTAGGCTTCAATGTTCTAAAAATACTCAAAAAAATAGGGGGCCATCAAGCCCCCTATCCACATCACAATTCAACCAAGTCAGGCTTTCGGATCAGCCCCGACCCGCACCAGTTGCTTGCCGAAATTCTGACCCTTCAACAGTTCCAGAAACGCCTTTGGCGCATTTTCCAGCCCCTCGGCCACGGTTTCGCGGAAGTTGATTTTCCCTGCCGCCACCATTGGCGCGACTTCCTTGAAAAATGCGCCCGCACTGTCTTGATGATCTGGAAACAGGAAGCCCTGCACATGCAGACGTTTGGTCAGAATCGCAGACCAGACCGCTGGCAATGGCGCGGCATCTGCCACGTTGTCGCCGTTATACCATGCAATCATCCCACAAATCGCGATACGCCCGAACATGTTCATATTGGGCAGAACACCTTCTAGGGTTTTCCCGCCCACATTTTCAAAATACACATCCACACCCTGCGGCGCGACTTCGGCGATCTTTGCCGCCAGTTCACGTCCGTCAGCCGCTGCCTTGTGGTCCAGACAGGCGTCAAAGCCCAACTCTTTCACCGCATAATCACATTTGTCAGCGCCACCTGCCACACCGATGACTTTACAGCCCTTCGCCTTGGCCAACTGCCCCGCCAGACCACCAACAGCGCCGGTGGCTGCGGAAATCAGAACCGTTTCCCCCGCCTTCATCTTGCCGATTTCGTTCAGCCCGATCCAGGCGGTCATCCCCGGCATGCCCAGCACACCCAGATAGGTGGACAATGGTGCAAGCGTCGGGTCGATCTTGCGAATATCCGTACCATCAGAAACCCCGTGGGAAGCCCAGCCAGTGCGCCCCACAACAATGTCGCCAACCGCAAAATTGTCGTTGTTGGATGCGGTAACTTCACAGATTGCGCCGCCCTCCATCGTGCCACCGATCGGCACAGGATCCGCATAGGATTTCGCATCATTCATCCGCCCGCGCATGTAAGGATCAAGCGACAGCCAGATGGTGCGCAGGGTCACTTCGCCCGCGCCTGCTGTGGGCAGCTCTTTATCCTCAAAGCGAAAGTTTTCAAGCGTCGGCCAGCCAGTTGGCCGTGATGCAAGGGCGACGTGTTGATAAGTTGTCATGTTTTCTCTCCAGAAAGATATGGTTGACCCAGACCTAGCGTCCCTGTGCCTTTGCGCCAATGGCCCGCTGAAATGCCGTAGCGTATCATTGCGGATTGACGGGCAGAATGGCGGGTTGCGCTGCTTCGATATCGCGCCCCGCAGCGATCAGAATATCCTCGCGGTAGCGCCGTGCGATCAGTTGCACGCCCATAGGTTTGCCCGACGCCGATCCTGTGGCCACGGCCAAGCCTGGCAGGCCCAGCGCGGGCAGACCAAGCTGGGTGAGTTGCGCACGCATGATCGCCTTGAACCCGTCCTCGGATTGGACATCCGCTTGCTGGTCAAACGGCAACATACCAGAAATCGGGCAAATCAGCACAGAATATTGCGCGAGAAACAGCTGCCATTCGCGCAGATGGGTGACGCGGTCGCGCAAGGCGTTCAACAGCCCCCCCGCATCCACAGGCGCAGACAGCGATTGCATCACTGCGAACACATGCTGGCTGTCAGGCTCTGCTTCTTGGGCCACCAGTTTGTCCACGCCCTGCCGCATTTCCGCCAACCAAAGCTGCGCGTTAATATCCGCCGAGGGTTGCAGCGGCGGGGTGTCCACTTCCTCTACCTCCCACCCTGCTGCGGCCAGTGTGTCTGCGGCAGCCCGCAAGGCGATCTCGATTTCAGGCGCCACCTCCATCCCGTCAGGATGCACACAAAGGGCCGCGCGGCGTGGGAATGCACCTTGATCTATCGGGGCGGGCACCCACCATGGATCGCGCAGATCCTCAACCGCCATAGCCCGCAGGCTGAGGTCGATGTCATCCATGCTGCGTGCCAACGGGCCACCCACAGCCATCAACTGCCCGCCGATATGACGATCAGCGCCAGAGGGGTTATAGGCTGGCAAACGCCCTAATGTTGGCCGCAGCCCGTGGATACCACAGGCATAAGCCGGATAGCGGATCGACCCGCCAATATCCGTGCCGTGACCCACTGCTGCCATGCCGCTGGCTACAGAAGACCCCGCGCCGCCAGATGACCCGCCCGGCGTGATATTCGCACCATGAGGATTCAGCGTCTGGCCATGCAGGTCATTCTTGGTAAACCAGCGCAGGGAAAATGCGGGCGTATTGGTACGCCCGACAATCACCGCCCCAGCCTTGCGCATGTTAGACACCACAGGGCTATCATGCTCTGCGATCAAATTTTCCAGCATCTTCAGACCATTGGTGGTGGCAAAGCCCTTTTGATCCACATTCACCTTAATCGTGACAGGCACGCCCGCCATTGGCCCCACGTCGCGCCCCGCAGCAATATCGGCATCTACAGCAGCAGCGGCAGCCAAGGCTTCATCAGGCATATGCTGCACCACCGCATTCAGCGCGGGATTGACCGCATCTATGCGATCCAGATGGGCCTGTGCCACCTCAACTGCCGAAACCTCCTTAGCGCGGATTTTGGCGGCAATTTCAGTGGCGGATAATTTCCAGAGTTCAGACATGTGGGCAGCTCCATTAGTGTTTGGCGCATCGTGGCACCAGCTCCCCTGCCAGTGCAATGTATTTCTTAACGCTGCACTTTGCCCGATCGCCCTGTAGACAACCACTCCACCTTGCCCTTAACGGAAAACTGCTTCAAACCCGTGCCTAAAGTCCCCCAGCCGCAGAAAGCCCGTCGATGCCATTGCGTTTCACATTTCGCCAGTTGGAATATTTCGTCGCCGTGGGGGAAGCAGGATCAATTGCGCTGGCCTCGGAAAAAGTGAATGTGTCTTCGCCGTCGATTTCCGCCGCCGTGTCCCAACTGGAAGACGAATTCGGCCATCAGTTGTTCCTGCGCAAACATGCCCAAGGCCTGTCGCTGACACAGGCAGGGCAACAGTTTCTGGACAAGGCAAAAATCGTGCTAAAGGCCGGAGAAGATCTGAACCGTCTGGCCATTGATATTTCCGGCAGCGTCAAAGGCCCGCTGCGGCTTGGCTGTTTGCTAACTTTTGCGCAACTGGTTCTGCCCAGCCTGCGCCGCGATTTTGAAACGCTTTATCCGCAAGTCAACGTCACCCAGTTCGAACTGGACCAGATGGAACTTTTTACACGGTTGCGGCGGGCGGAAATCGACGTGGCGCTGACCTATGATCTGAACATTCCACCCGATCTGGTATTTTCACCGCTGGCCGAATTGCCCCCCTATGCGCTGGTGGCAGAGCATCACCCGTTGGCTGACCGCTCTGCGGTTTCGGTGCGCGATCTGCATGAACACCCGATGGTTCTGCTGGATTTACCTTTTAGCGCCGACTATTTCTTGTCCCTGTTTGACGACAGCGGCCTGAAACCAAACATAGCCGAGCGGACCCGCGACATGGCTGTGATGCGCAGTCTGGTGGCCAACGGCTTTGGCTATTCCTTTGCCAATATCCGCCCCAAAACCGATCGCGCGCCGGATGGCAGCAAACTGCGGTTCATACCGCTGATGGACAAGGTGCGTCCGATGTATCTGGGCCTTGTCAGCGCTGAAGGCGCTGGCAGTGTTCTGACCGTCAAAACCTTTATGGACCACTGCCGCAGCAAGATTTCCAACGCCCAGATTCCGGGAATGAAACCGGAATAGGCAGCCCTGCCCTTTTTCAGGCAGATCACGCCAGCGGGGCACGGGTTAAGCAATCCCTAAGCCCCGCTTTCGCAGTCACGTCTTTAACTTGTGAATTTTATCTGTAACGCTGGCACGAAACCCTGACCAAACAGCCGGAGCAAGCCAGTGCGGGACCCGCGTTACGACATTCTATTCGAACCGATGAACATCGGCCCGCTTACCGCCAAGAACCGCTTTTATCAGGTGCCCCATTGCAATGGCGGCGGCTACCGTGATCCGTCAGCCGCAGCGGCCATGCGCGGCATCAAAGCCGAAGGCGGCTGGGGGGTGATTTTTACCGAGCAATGCGAAATGCACCACACCTCGGAAATTACGCCCTTCATCGAATTGCGCCTGTGGGAAGACAAAGACATCCCCCAATTGCGTAAAATGGCCGAGCAGATGAAAAGTCACGGCGCGCTGGCGGGGATTCAACTGGCCTATTCGGGCATCAACGGACCAAATCTGTACACCAAAGAGGTGCCGCTTGCCCCCTCTGCCCTGCCGATCCGCACCTTTACCAATGATCCGGTACAGGCCCGCGCCTTGTCAAAAACCGATATCAAAGACCTGCGCCGCTGGTTTGTGAACGCGGCCAAACGTTCAAAACTGGCGGGGTTTGATCTGATCTGTCTGTACGGGGCCCACGGGTTCGGGATTTTCCAACATTTCCTCAGCCGCGCCACCAACCAGCGCAGCGATGAATATGGCGGATCACTCGAAAATCGCGCGCGCTTTGCCCAAGAGGTGATCGCCGACATCCGCGATGCAGTGGGCGATACTATGGCGCTGACTTTGCGGGTGTCTTTGGATGAAACCATCGGTGATTTGGGTTTTTCCAACGCCGAGGTCCGTGATTTTATTGAAATGAACAAAGACCTGCCTGACCTGTGGGATCTGGCCCAAGGCACATGGGAGGATTGCTCTGGCCCGTCGCGGTTCAAGGATGAAGCCGCCCAGCATCAACTGGTCAAAGGCATCCATGAATTGACCGACAAACCGATTGTGGGCGTGGGGCGGTTTACCTCACCTGACGTGATGATCAAGCAGATCAATTCCGGCGTACTGGATTTCATCGGCTGTGCGCGGCCCTCTATCGCCGATCCTTTCCTGCCTAAAAAGATCGAGGAAGGCCGCATCGAAGACATCCGCGAATGTATCGGCTGTAACATCTGCATTACCGGCGACATGACCATGTCGATCAGCCGCTGCACCCAAAACCCCACCTTCATGGAGGAATGGCGCAAGGGCTGGCATCCCGAAAAGATGAACCCAAAAGGCAAAAGCCAAAACGTTCTGGTGGTCGGCGCGGGCCCCGCCGGGTTAGAGGCTGCATGGGCGCTGGCGCGGCGCGGTTATGACGTTGCCATCGCCGAGGCAGGGCGTGAACTGGGCGGGCGCGTGTCCAAGGAATGCCGCCTGCCGGGTCTGTCGGCATGGGGGCGGGTCAAAGACTACCGCGCCTATCAACTGGGCCAGCGCGCCAATGTGGAAACCTATTTTGACAGTCGCTTAAGCGCGGCTGACATCCTGGAATTCGGTTTTGAAAACATTGCCATAGCCACAGGGGCACAGTGGCGGCGCGATGGCGTGGCCCGCCAGCATGTGGTGCCCATGCCCATTGCCCCCGACGCCAAAGTCTTTACCCCCGATGACCTGATGGACGGTCATTTGCCCAGCGGCCATGTGGTGATCTATGACGATGACCACTATTACATGGGCGGGGTTCTGGCGGAATTGCTGATCAAATCCGGTGCGAAAGTGACCCTGATAACCCCCAGCGCCTTTGTGTCGGACTGGACCAATAACACGCTGGAACAGGCCAGCATTCACGTGCGGCTGGCGGAATTGGGCGTCGAAATTGTGCTGAACCGCGGGGTGACGCAGATCCACAGGGATCACGTCATCAGCAATTGCACCTATACGGGCCGCACCCAAGAATTTGCCGCCGACGGCGTGGTGATTGTCGGGGCGCGCAGTGGCAATGATCAAGTCTACACCGATCTGCTGGCGCGCCAGTCTGACTGGGGGGATGCAGGGATCAAAACCGTCAAACTATTTGGCGACGCAGAGGCCCCCGGCCCCATCGCATGGTCCACCTATGCAGGCCACCGATATGCCCGTGAACTGGATGGTGAAAATATAGGCGATGCCCTGCCGTTCCGCCGTGAAATTACGCAACTGGCACTGGATTGAACCGCCCGCCCTGCCCTGTCATGGTATGTCTTCAAAGGGTCTGCAAAGACTGCGGCCTTGGGACGGTTCGCTGCACGTTAGGGTTTGACTAACATAGGCTAAGGAAGTCCTTTCTTAGCTGTAATCCCGCACGAGGGTATGATTTTCCACAAAGGAGCCCGCTTTTGTCACATGCGCCCAGAATTGCCGTAGATGTCCGCAAGGCCGTCAAACGCTATGGGGATTTCACTGCCTTGCAACAGATTTCCCTGTCGATCTACGACAATGAATTCTTCACCCTGCTTGGGCCATCGGGCTGCGGGAAAACCACCTTGCTGCGGATGATCGCCGGCTTTGAAGAGGTAAGCGCAGGCGAAATTATGTTGTTCGGAGACAGTATCGCCGATCTGCCCCCTCACAAACGCCCCGTGAACACGGTGTTCCAGAATTACGCGCTGTTTCCCCATATGACCATCACCCAGAACGTGGCTTTTGGGGTGCGGATGCGCGGCAAATCCGATGCCGAATCCCAAAAGCGGGCGGGTGAAATGCTGGAACTGGTGCAGCTGTCGCAATTCGCGAACCGCAAGCCCTCGCAATTGTCAGGCGGGCAACAACAACGCGTGGCACTGGCCCGCGCGCTGGCCCCCCAGCCCAAAGTTCTGTTGCTGGATGAGCCCCTGTCTGCGCTTGATCTGAAACTACGTCAGGCCATGCGGTTCGAGCTGAAACAAATCCAGCGCGAAACCGGCATCACCTTTATCTTTGTCACCCACGATCAAGAAGAAGCCCTGACCATGTCTGACCGCATCGCCGTGATGAGTGCTGGTAAATTGCAACAACTGGGCGAAGCGAAAGAGATTTACGAGCGTCCAAACAACGTCTTTGTGGCTGATTTCATTGGCGAAACCAATCTTCTGGATGTGACCGTGGACAATGTGACCAACGGGCAGGCGACCTGTGTTCTGGGTGGTGGCCACAGGCTTGGGTCCAGTGCGGCGGACGGGATTACGGCGGGGGATAAGGTGCATCTGTCAGTACGCCCAGAACGCCTTATCCTGTCTGAAACCGCCCAAGACGCGGCTAGTTTACAAGGCATTGTGCGCGACAACGTCTATGTGGGCACCGATATCCAGACGCTCGTCGATCTGGCAGATGGCCCCCGCATGATGGTGCGCACATCCAATTCGGATCGCGGCAACAAGCGAATATTTGATGCAGGTACCCCGGTTTTTGTCACGATGGAGGCAGGCGCGGCGCGGCTGTTGGCAGATTAATGGCGGGCGGGGCAGCCAGCGGCGGTAGTGCAAATTCCGACACCTATGCAACGGCCCGTATCTGGCTTTTACTGCCTGCATGGGCGGTGCTGGGTATTTTTGTACTGACCCCGGTGCTGATGATGCTGGTCTATTCCTTTTTGACCAAAGAATTCCGCGGCGGCGTGATCTGGGAATTTTCAACTGCCGCCTATGACCAGTTCTTTTTCAATCGTGGCCTGTTTGGCGATGCGCCCGCCACATTGGAATGGACCTATATTGGTATTTTCTGGCGCTCTACCTGGCAGGCAGGGGCGGCCACGCTGCTGGCTTTGATCATCGGCTTCCCCACCGCCTATTACATTGCCACACGACCCGAAAACACCCGCTCTGTCTGGGTGTTTCTGATCACCATCCCCTATTGGGTGAACCTATTGATCCGCACGGTTTCCATGAAATTCATGCTACGCGACAACGGGCCGTTGAATGATTTCCTGCTGGGCATCGGCGCGATTGATAGCCCGATCCATATCATCAACACCAATTTCGCCGTGCAACTGGGCCTGTTTTACTCCTACCTGCCTTTCATGGTGCTGCCGATCTATGCCTCGGTCGAGCGGTATAATTTCGCGCTGTCAGAGGCCGCCGCTGATCTCTACGCCTCTAAATGGGTCACCCTGCGCCATATCCTGCTGCCTGCCGTGAAACCGGGGGTGATTGCGGGCTGTATTTTGGTGTTTGTGCCATCCCTTGGGTCGTTCCTTGCGCCTGATTTGTTGGGCGGGGCCAAGAATTTCATGATTGGCTCTTTGATCGAGGAACAGTTCAAAGGCAACGCGGGCAATTGGCCGTTCGGGGCTGCGGCGTCGATGATCCTGCTGACTATGGTGCTGATCCTGTTGCTGGTTTTTGCCCGACAACAGGCCAAATCCGATAAAGGAACCCGCTGACATGGCCCGCAACAAACTGGACATCAAAAGCTATGGCGGCTTTTTTCCGATCACCGTGTTGTGTCTGATAATCCTATATGCCCCGCTGCTGGTGGTGACGGTCTATTCCCTGAATGACAGCAATTCGATCACCAACTGGGAGGGCATCAGCTTTCGTTGGTATCTGGATGTATTTGTCGGCCCTGAATCCGAAAAGTTCAGAACTGCGGCGTGGAATTCCTTTTCCATCGCCATTGTCGCCGCGATTTCGTCCACCACAATCGCCACTTTATCCGCCACAGCCATGGTGCGCGGCGGGCGGTTCAAAATGCGCAGCGCATCGTTTGGGCTGATCAACCTGCCCCTGATGGTGCCTGAAATTGTCACCGCCGTGGCCACTTTGATCTTTTTCAACGCCATCGGGTTTTCGCGGGGCTATCTGACCATCCTGATCGCCCATATGGCCTTTTGCATCCCCTTTGCCTATCTGCCCATCGCCGCGCGGATGCAGGGGATTGAAGACACCTATGAACAGGCCGCCATGGACCTTTACGCCACCAAACGACAGGCCTTTACCAAAATCCTGCTGCCCCTGATGATGCCCGGCATTATATCGGGGTTCCTGCTGGCCTTTATCGTGTCTTTGGATGACTTTCTGATCACCAACTTTGTCAAAGGTGCAGGGGTTGAAACCCTGCCAACCGCCATATTCGGATCCGTCAAACAGGGGATTAAACCCAATATCATGGCCATATCCACCATGCTGCTGGGCCTGTCCGTGGTTATGGTCACCCTGTCCTATTTCATCAGTAAAACCGACAAAACCAAGTAACCAACAAAAGGGAAAAGCAATGAAAAACATCTTGAAAACAAGCGCCACCGCAGTGGCTTTGACACTGGGGGCCAATGTGGCACTGGCCGAAGAACAAGTGGTGGTCTACCACTGGTTTGAATATATCCCCCAAGACCTGATCGACAAATTCACCGCTGAAACCGGTATTAAAGTGGTGATGGACACATTCGATTCAAACGAGGCGCTTTTGGCATCCTTGAAGGCTGGGGCAATTGGCACCTATGACGTGGCAGTGCCGGGCGATTACATGGTTTCGATCATGAACACCGAGGGTCTGCTGGACACAATCAAAGACGGTGAACTGGCCAATAAGGCCAATATCGCACCAGAATGGGCCGATCCGGCTTTTGACAAAGGCCGTCAACATTCAATCCCATACCAATGGGGTTCTACCAGCTTTTCGGTCAACCGCGATGTGTTTAGCGGGCCGATCAACAGCACTGACATTCTGTTCAATCCACCCGCAGAACTGGACGGCAAGATCAACATGCTGGACAGTCAGGGAGAGGTCATGGCGCTGGCGTCCCTGCACCAAGGCATCCCGCAATGTTCCACAGACCGCGACCAGCTAAAAGCGCTGAACGACATGCTGCAAAACGCAAAAAGCCACTGGGCCTCGTTCAACTCTGACACCGCCAAAGAGGTTCTGGTGTCAGGCGATGCCGCCGCTGGCATGATCTATGACGGCTTCAGCGCCAAAGCCCGCGAAGAAGGCGCAAATGTTGAATACGCCTTCCCGACGCAGGGCTATGTGGTCTGGATGGACAATGTAGTGCTGTTGAAAGACGCACCGAACCGTGCCAACGGGCTGAAATTCATGGATTTCCTGCTGGTGCCTGAAAACATCGCAGCCGTGACCAACTATGCCCGCTACGGTGCTGGCGTGACTGGGGTTACTCCGTTTCTGGACCCGGAACTGGCCACCCTGCCCGAAGCCCAAGTGCCTGAAACCGCTGGCGCTGGCGTGTTCATCGAACCCTGCGATGAAGCCACACAGGCGGTTTATGACACGATTTGGACCAACCTGAAAAAGTAACCTCAGGCCTGATAACACACATCTGGGGCGCCCCTTCACGGCGCCCCTTTTCTTTGCGTGTTCTGTGCGCGTGGAACTTTTCCTGCATGTCCTGCGTTAAATCTGTGAACCCACATAACTGAAAGGCCAAGCAAATGTCCGCTCCAGAGACCAATATCGAAAAGCAAACCAAACGACACTTCGGGCCGCTGATAGGCATGACCAGCGTTGTTCTTGCGGCCGTTGTTGTGATGCTGGCCCTGACCTATATGTCTGACGATGTGTCCGAGCAAGACGCGCCAATCACCCAGCCTGCGGAAAGTAGCGTGGAAAGCGCGCCGGTTCAGTCAAACTAAAGCGACACCGACGTGGGGATTGATCAAAGGCAGATCGTTTAACGGGCCAAAGCTGTTTCCACCGCAACAGACAGTTTTTCAACCAGCTCGTCGATCTGCTCGTCGTTGAGGATAAACGGCGGGGCCAGCAGCACGTGATCGCCGTTCTGTCCGTCGATTGTACCGCTCATCGGATAGCAAATCATCCCCGCGTCAAAGGCGGCTGCTTTGATCTTGGCGGCAATTTTGCGCGCGGGATCAAACGGGGCTTTGCTGTCCCGATCCGCAACCAATTCGACCCCTAGAAACAGACCCCTGCCACGAATATCCCCTACATGGGGATGCTGTCCGAACCGCGCGTGCAAGGCTGCCTTCAGCTTTTCGCCTTGGGTCTTTGCCTGCCCGACCAGCCCCCGTTCCAGCAGGGCCGTAACCACCGCAACCCCAGCGGCGGCAGCGGCGGGATGGCCCAGATAGGTGTGGCCGTGTTGGAAAAAACCACTGCCGTTTTCAATAGTTTCATAGATCTGACGGCTGCACAACATGGCGCCGATCGGTTGATAGCCCGCGCCCAACCCTTTGGCGATACACAGAATATCTGGCGCGACGCCTTCTTGATCGCAGGCAAACAGACTGCCAGTGCGCCCCATGCCGCACATCACTTCGTCCAGGATCAGCAGGATGCCGTATTGATCACAAATCTCTCGGATGCGTTTGAAATAGCCGGGCGCAGCCGTCAACGCCCCCGCCGTCGCACCCACCACAGGTTCCGCCATAAAGGCCATAACCGTTTCAGGCCCGACCCGCAACAGTTCTTCCTCCAGCAGGTTGGCCGCGCGGATGCCGTAATCAGCATCGCTTTCCCCATCGTTTTGCAGGCGATAGGGGTAGCAGGGGTCGATATGGCTCATGTCGATCAACAATGGCCCGAACTGCGCCCGCCGCCAGGCGTTCCCCCCCGCCGACAAAGCCCCCATGGTGTTGCCGTGATAGCTTTGCTTGCGGGCGATCAGACGACCCCGTTCAGGTTCGCCTTTTTCCACAAAATACTGCCGCGCCAGCTTTAACGCGGCTTCCACGGCTTCAGACCCGCCAGACACCAGATAAACCCGATCCAGATCACCCGGCGCATGTTCAATCAACAAATCTGCCAGCGTTTCAGCGGGTTCTGACGTCAGGAACCCTGTATGGGCATAGGCCAGTTGATCCAATTGCGCTTTGACCGCATCAATGATGGTCTGATCACCATGCCCAAGACAAGACACCGCCGCCCCGCCCGAGGCGTCGAGGTATTGTTTACCTGTGGAATCATACAGATAGCAGCCCTCACCGCGCACAGCGATTGGCGGTGGCTGTTTGGTATGACGGGGGAAAATATGCGACATTAGAGGCTCCTATGCGGCACCCGGGATTTGGACCCGACGTGCACCCTCGTGAAAATCATCCATAGACATTGGCCAGACCGTGCCCGGCCAGCGGATTTCCATCTGCTGCAACCTTGGTCGATACACAGCCGTATAAAGCGTGCCAAACCCCGCTTCAAACGCGGTGGAATAGAGCGGCGGTTTCAAAAACGCACCGATGAACTTTTCTTCAGGGTCACGGTGCAGGGTCAGGCGCTGCAACAAGAACCGTTCCCGTTCCACCGTGGCTGTAAACCGCGCGTGGCTGACCCATTCAACGTTTTCCTGATGATTGGTGGCCACCGCCGCATGGGTGATCACCGCAGGGCGGTCGGGTGCCATCATCGCGGTCAAATACTGGCGTTTGGCGTCCAGAACGGTGACGTTATAGCTCATATGGGTGGGCACGCGGGCCAGAACCTTGCCCGCCTCGGCGGCGGTTTCGCAGGTTTGCAGCACATAGCGCAGGATCAGCGGCACGCCGAACCCTGTGCCCACCACGCGCCGCCCGCCAAAGGTCAGCGATATAGCAAGCCCCGCGTCATTGGTGCCATCCACCATCCCCCAAACCCCGTCCGATGTGCCCATAACCCGCCGCCCCTGCCAGCCTGTGTGCAACACCAGACTGTCAAACGCACTGGCGTTGTAATCGTAATTGCGCACCAGAACCGGTTCTTCGCCGGTCCAGATCGCCTGCGAACACCCTGCCAGATAGGGCGGCGGACAATAAAAACTTAGGAACCGCGCGGCCTGATCACCGCCGCCTGCCAAGTCGCATAAACGATCATAGAGCGGCACAATCTCGGGCATATGCGTGGTCAGCGCGCGGCGGCTTTCCAGATAACTGGGACGCGCAGCATCGCCCTCGCGCAGCCACCAGCGTTTATAGTTGGGCCAGTATTCTGCGAAAAGCCCAGCCCATTTCGGGCCGGGCTGATCTTCGCTGAGGGCGCGCCAGTACATGGCGACTCCTTACATGATTTTAAAGGCGGGATCGGCCACGGCTGGACCCGCGTTTGCCACAGGCAGCGCTTTGCCGGATACCGATTGTTTGATGCCGTGTATCCACTTTTTGGCCCGCTCGTTCAACTGGAAACCTTTGGTCATGGACCGTCCCCGCGTCACAAGAATGCCGATGTCCGCCCCTTCATAGCGATAGTCACCGGGGCGCAGGATCCGCAGGAAAAACGCCTCGTTTTCGCTTTCCACCGCGCGGCGGTGATAATCGAAACGGTCAAACACCACACGCCCGTCCTCGAGCATTTTATAGATGCCTGTTTCAGGTGCTTCGGTACAGATATCCACACTGTCGTCTGTGTGTTTGATTACCATCTGTGACCAGCTGTCGATCATATCAGGATCTGCCCAGCGGTTGTTCAACTCTTCTGTATCCAGATCGAATTTCTTGCGCGAAAATTCCAGCAGGTGGAACAGGAACAGCGGCGCATCTGCGTGGGCAAACGCCGCGTGGTTGGTCATGGACGACGCGCCTGTGATGCGCGGATTAAGTTCCCCCAACCACAGATCGCCGGTCTTTTTGTCGATCAGGAAATCCAGTTCAAAATAGCCGCGATAGCCTTCCTTGCGCAGTTGCTCGCCGAATTTAAAGGTCAATTCACGGGCTTTGGCACGGACCTTGGGCGGAAAGGCGGTGGACAGGATTTCATTGCCACACCAGCCGCCGCGATAGGGTGTCAATTCGTTAAACCCGACCAGTTCGGTCATCAGTGGGCCCACGATGGTGCCCTCCTTGGTGGCGCAGCCTTCAATGGCGGACCCGCGGCAATCAATCCGCTTCATGATCTTGATTTCGCCCTCGCCGACGATTTCATGTTCATGGCGGCGGAAGTCGGCCTCGGATTTGATGAAGAACGTGGTGTGGCCGCTGTCGCCAAAGGCGGATTGCAGCACCAGATCATGGCCGATCCCCGCCTTTTCACAGGTTTTACGTAGGCCTTCATAGTTTTCAACCTCGGCCAGCACGTTTGGCACAGAGGGAACACCCGCTTTGTTACCGATGCGAACGGTTTCGATTTTATTGTCCATTTGCGTGCGCAATTTGGCCTTGGGGAACCACACATCCGCGCCCAGTTCTTTGGACAGGCGTTCGGTTTCCTCGTCAAACATCAGGAACACAAACTTCGGCTTGCCCCCGCGCCGTTTGATAAAGTCGATGACCTCTTTGTGTTGCAACAAATAGTTGTTGATATCCTCGATGCTTTGGAATTCCGCATGGGGCTGTTCGGACGGGCAGAACACATTCGGGTGCTTGCCGCCGTAGCAGTCTATGTAGCAGATATATTTAAAGTTTTTGACCCATTCATCCAGCCCCAGCAGGTTAAAGTTGGTTGCCGAAATGAAATAGATCGGGTCCTCGTTGCGGTGAAAAAAGCGACGAATTTCCGAGATGTTTTTAAGCACGGTTGCCATGATATAGTCCTTCTTTTATTCGGCTGCAGTTTGAATGGTTTTAGCTTTGGTTAAGGCGCTCAAGGCCTCGGTGGTAAAGACACGCAGGCCAAGATCGGCGCGGTATCCGTGGATTTCATTGACGTCCAGCGCCAGCATAAAGGCCAGAATTTCACGGCTGATCACCTGTCCTGGTACAAGGATCGGAAACCCCGGCGGATAAGGGATGATAAAGCTGGCCGAAACCAGTTCCTCGTCGTTGTCCAGCGCCTGTTTCAACTGTCCGTCCAATTCCATATAGTCACAGTTCTTTTCATCATAACTAAGGTAATAGGCTTGGCGGATGTCGCCTTCTGGGGTCAGGTTATCGGGGCGAAACGCATCGTGGAAGCGGCTGAAATCAGGCAATGGCGGATAGTTTTCCGTCAGGTTGGCCACCCGCCGGTCAAACGACAGACGTTCCATTTTTGACGCATCATCCAGCAGGTCGTCCAGCTCGTTGGCGATTTCCACCAGTACCTCAATCAGATAGGCGACCGAGGAGCGCGTGGTGCCGATGTTGGTCATGAACAACACCGTATTGCGCGAGGTTTTGTTGATCTGGATACCGTATTTATCCATCAACACGTCATTTTTGAACGTGTCGCCATCCCAACCCGTACCGCCCACGGCAAGGGTGACGCGGGTGGCATCCAGCACGAAATCGTCCTTTTCCCAGCAATCCCACATATCCGTCCAGCCCTGTTCCGTGTCGAAATAGCTGGTAACCCCGCTTTGGCGGTGATGCTCGGGGATCATGTCCCCTGCCGACAACACCTTAAAGTATTTCTGCAACAACGGATGGCTGCTGATGGCGCGGCGCATGGACATGGCGGCTTCGACTTGCCGTTGAACAAATTCAAACCCTTCCAGTTCCACCTGCCTGCGCCCCACATCCAGCGAGGCGATGATCTGGTAATTCGGGGAGGTAGAGGTGTGGGTCATATAGGCTTCGTGAAAGCTTTGCTCGACCTCTCCTTTAAAGTCCTGATCGTTGACGTGGATCATCGACCCCTGCCGCAGGCTAGTCAGGGTTTTATGTGTGGATTGGGTGGCATAGACCCTGACCCGCGCGTTCGGGGGGGCAATCAGACGCGTGTCCAACAGTTCTTCGTCGCTGGCGTCTTTGATCTGTTTTTGCTGGGCGTCATAGGCCAGTTGATGGGCATCTGTACGCAGACGTTTGCGCAGGTTATTGGCCGTGCGCATGGCGGTGCGCTGGCGATAGGTGGGGCTGAAACGGGCAAAGGCAAACCACGCTTCGTCCCACAGGAACACAAGGTCGGGCTTGATCGCCAGACATTCATCCATCACACGATCCACGTTGTAGACCAGACCGTCAAATGTGCAGTTGGTCAGCAGCAACATGCGCACGCGGTCCAGTTTTCCCGCAGCCTTTAGTGCCAGAAGTTGGTGCTTGATTTCGCGCAAGGGCACAGCCCCGTACATTGAATATTCATTCAACGGATAGCTGTCGAGATAGACCACCTCGGCGCCCGCCAGCACCATGCCGTAGTGGTGGGATTTGTGGCAATCGCGGTCCACCAGAACAATGTCGCCGGGGCGCACCAGCGCCTGCACCACAATTTTGTTACAGGTCGATGTGCCGTTGGTGGCAAAAAACGTCTGCTTTGATCCAAAGGCGCGACTGGCCAGTTCTTGGGCCTGTTTAATTGGTCCGCTGGGTTCCAGCAAACTGTCCAGCCCGCCTGATGTGGCCGAGGTTTCCGCCAGAAAGATATTCGGCCCGTAAAACGCCCCCATATCCTGAATCCAATGGGATCGGCTGATGGATTTGCCGCGGCTGATCGGCATGGCGTGGAACACACCTGTGGGCTGTTTGGAATAATTCACCAAGGCGGTAAAGAACGGCGATTTATTACGGGCCTCTACCCCGCGCAGGATATTAAGGTGCAGTTCCATAAAGTCTTCTTGGTTATAAAACACACGACGGCAAATCCCCAAATCCAGACCTGCGATGTCTTCAACCGAGCGTTCCGTTACAAGATAAGCATCCAGCTCGGGGCGCACTTGTGCAATCAGGCGGCACAGCTCGGGGCCATAGTTTTCCGGCTCCATTGCGTCGATGTTTTCCGCGCTGCCCAGATGGGACAGGTATTTATGCAGGATTTCGTTTTCATTTTTGGATTTCAACGCCAGCCCCGGACGTACCACGATGGCCTGGATATTATGGTTGAACAACACCGCTATCAACGCGTCTTCGAGACTGGGCACCACCACCGCTTCATAGTGGAACGGGTCTTCAAAACGCCGCATACGGGCCATGTTACTTTTGATCCAGCGTTCCTGCTGGTCATTCACATTATCGACGATCAGAACTTCAAAATACGGGCGTGCCATGGCCCGTGCTTCGGGGGATAACATCGCCTCGTCGTTGTTTTCCTCGTCGTCTGTGCTGTCACGTTCCAGCGGAATACTGCGGCGTCGATAGGCTCCTGTGGTCAGGGCGCGGGTCACACGGGTGATGGCAAAGGCCACGTCCTCGTAATGGCCGTTTTCAAACTGGCGGCGCATGTGTACAAAGGCCGCCATGCCTGGAAAGGCCCAATAAGGTTCGATCACCGACAAGGCCTGAAACAACTCGGCGATTGTGGATTTCAGGGCATTGATTTTGCGGGCCGTGGTTTCACGGCAGATTGAAGATGAAGCGGCCCGCAGCGCGCTCCACCTGTCAGCGCGCAATTGTGTTGCAGAATAATACTCGCTGACAGAGTCCATTGGTCGTTCTCCTTCAAAAGGGCTTAACCAAACGCCACGCTGTCAGCGCACTGCATCTGGTATCAGCCGCTGGGTGTTTCCCCCGCAGCGGGCACATGCCCGATGTCATAAACGGGGTTGCGTTCGCGTGCTTCGGCCTCGGCGTCTGCCGGAACATCCACATGCAGACCTGCGCGCGATCCCTGTTGGGGGATTTCAAGCGGGCCAAGGGTTTTCAAATAGGTGTCTGTGCCGCTCGCGCGGTCATAGACGGAAAAATCAACGGCACGATCACGGAAGCTTTTGAGCACTTGCCCCAAGCCCTTCATGCCGGTTTCGCGCTGGCGGCGCACCATGGACAAGTCCACCTCTATGGGGAACATGTCTTCTTGGCCTGCGGATTGGTGCAGCACCAAAGACGTGGGATCCACAACGCAGGATTTACCAACCCCGCCTGCCCCCAAACCGTTGACATCAAACACATAGCACTGGAATTGCGCCGCTGTTGCCCGCGCGATGGCCAGTTCCGCATCGCGGTCCGTGGTGCCTGTCAGAACCGGATGCAACAGTACCTCGACCCCTTGGCTGGTCAACTGCCGCGTGGTTTCGGGGAACCACATATCGTAGCAGATCGACAGACCGAACCGGCCCACGTTTGGCACATCAAAGACACAGAATTCAGTGCCCGCCGCGATGCCTGCCTCATAGGGCAGGAAGGGAAACATTTTGGCGTAACGGCGCACGATATTGCCATCGGGATCAATCACCAGCGACGTGTTATAAACCCGCCCGTCCTGAGGCGAGGTCAGGAACATGGAGCCCGGAATAAGCCAGACTTTGTGGCGGCGGGCGGCCTCGCAGAAACGATCAATGGTTTCGTTTTCAGGGGCCAAAGTAAACCGTTCCAGCGGGCCAAAGGGCGCCAACTCGCTGAACAGCACCATTTGGGTCCAAGGGAAACGCGCCATCAGAACGTCAAGACGTTGCAGCATACCGTCTACATTTGGCTGAAGTGCGTTAACGTACATCTGTACGCCGGCAATGGCGAATGGGGTCATAAAAGGAAATCTCCGTGCATGCGCAAACGCCCAGCCGGTGCCGAGTCATTTTTTGCGTCGCACATCCTTTACGCCCTTACCACAAGAACGGAAACAGGGGATCTGCGCACAATTCTGTCAGCATTAGAACCGACCAGAAACTCGCGCATCAAATCAGGTTTCAACGAGGCCATGATCACCAGATCGCAATTGATCTTATCAATCGTCTTTAGAACCTTGCGGTGGATTTTCCCAAACGCCAGATGTTGTTTCACCGGAATCTCGTCCGGCACGTTTTCCCGCACAAGGCGATCCATCGCATTGCTGGCGGCAGAAACGGCTTTTTCTTCATAGTTTTCAGGAAAAAAACCTTCGACCAGAGGAGACCCCATATCAGGCACAACCGACATGATATGCAGCATCCCCTTGGACGCGCTGACCAGTTCAATCGCTTGGGGCAAGGCTTTTTGCCACGAGGCTTTATCCGTCAGGTCAATGGTCAGTAGAACAGTGTTAAACATCGCGATCTCCTTAGGCTGTGGCTGGTTTACGATTTACGCGCCCGTTGCGGCCCCGTTGCAGAAAGATGATAAGGCCCAGCAGCAGCAGCGCGGGAATGAACATCAAATATTTGCTGGGCTGGTCAATCGGGCGCAGCACCCGCAGCACCGTTTGATCCCAATCCAGCCCCGCATTGGCCGCAGCACTGTCATAGGTCACATCATCCACAACCAGTTTGCCATCGGCCTCGCGTACCAACAGGCCCGCATTTTCCAAACGCTCCTCGCCCGTGGCCCCTTGGTTGATTGGCAGGATTGCGACGAATTCGATTGGATCGCCCAGATCATTCACCCCAGCCACCCGCAGGCGTAAATCCTCGCCCACAGGGGTTGCCAGCGCGGCGGCTGCCAGTTCGGTCGGGGCTTCTTCGGCGTAGGGCGGCGCGACCATATCCATCCAGAAACCCGGGCGGAACAGGGTAAAGGCCACCAGCAACAAGGCGATGGTTTCGTAAAAGCGGTTCTTGGCCAAGAACCAGCCTTGGGTTGCGGCTGCGAACAGCAACATGGCGATGGTGGCGATGACAAAGACGAATATGCCTTGCGCCCACGTCACATTGATCAGCAACAATTCCGTATTAAAGATGAACAGGAACGGCAGGGCCGCAGTGCGCAGGCTATAGAAGAACGCAACCACACCGGTTTTGATCGGATCCCCGCCCGACACGGCCGCAGCCGCGAAACTGGCCAGCCCCACAGGTGGGGTCACATCAGCCATGATACCAAAGTAGAACACAAACAAATGCACAGCGATCAGGGGAACGATCAAACCGTTTTGCTGACCGAGCGTCACAATCACAGGGGCCAGCAGGGCCGATACCACAATATAGTTTGCCGTGGTCGGCAACCCCATCCCAAGGATCAGTGACAGGATCGCGGTCAGGAACAGAATGGCAAGGATATTGCCGCCCGACAGAACCTCGACCACATCGGCAAGGGCCGAACCGACCCCCGTCTGGCTGACAGCCCCGACGATAATACCCGCCGTGGCGGTGGCAATGCCGATCCCGATCATATTACGTGCGCCGGTTTCCAGACCGTCAATCAGATCGGTAACCCCGCCATAAACCGCCGCGCCAAACGCGCCTTCCCCACGCATCATTGCGGTCAGGGGGCGCTGGGTCAGCAGGATAAAGATCATATAGGCCGTGGCCCAAAACGCCGACAGACCCGGCGACAGACGATCCACCATCAGCGCCCAGACCAGCACAACCACTGGCAGGATGAAATGCAAGCCAGAGCGGATCGTCGGCCCCGGCAAAGGCAAGGTCGTCACAGGGGCGTTCGGATCATCCAGTTCCAGCGGCTCCTCTTTAGAGGCCACATAAAGCAGGCCCACATAGACCGCCGTCAGGAAAGCAAAGATGATATAGGCGGCAGTCTGTGGAAAGGCGGGGCGTATCCAGCCCATGCCGTAATAGACGATAAACGATAGCGCGCAGATGACAGCGATGGTAAAGGCCATGCCGATCAGACGTTGCACGATGGGTTTGGGGGTATAGGCGCGGGGCAGACCCTCCATTCCGGCCTTCAAGGCCTCAAGATGGACAATATAAACCAGCGCGATGTAAGAAATCACCGCAGGCAGAAAGGCATGTTTCACCACGTCGAAATAGGGAATCCCCACGTATTCAACCATCAAGAACGCCGCAGCGCCCATCACAGGTGGCATGATCTGGCCGTTCACCGAACTGGCCACTTCAACCGCACCTGCTTTTTCTGAACTAAAGCCGACCTTTTTCATCAACGGAATGGTGAACGTCCCCGTGGTCACAACATTGGCGATGGAAGACCCTGAAATCAGCCCCGTCATCGCCGAAGACACAACCGCCGCCTTTGCAGGGCCGCCCTTCATGTGACCCATCAGGCTGAACGCCACTTGAATGAAATAATTGCCCGCCCCAGCCCGATCCAGCAAGGAACCGAACAGAACAAACAGAAACACAAATCCTGTGGACACGCCCAGCGCGATACCAAACACACCTTCCGTGGTGATCCACTGGTGGTTAACGATTTCAGACAGGCTGTTGCCTTTGTGGGAAATGATGCTGGGCATATAAGGGCCAAGCACGGTGTAGATCAAAAACACTGACGCCACGATCATCAATGCTGGCCCCAGCGCGCGGCGGGTGGCCTCTAGCAACAGCATCAAGCCAATCACGGCGACCACGAAATCCTGTAGGATCGGCGCACCCACGCGCCCTGAAATATCCCGGTAATAGACGAACAGATACAGTGCTGCCAAAGCCCCCACGACGGCCAAAGCCCATTCCCAAACAGGGATACGCTCTTTGGGGGAACCCAGCACAACCGCGCCGACCACAGCCGCTGCGACAACGGGAATCCACCATGTTGTGGTGCCATCTTTGGCGCCCATCATAAACAAAAAGGCCAGAACCACCGGCACAATGACGCCAAGGCCGATCTGGAATTTGGAGCGGGTCGCAGGAAAGGCTGCGAAAGCAAGGAAAATGGCGAAAGCCAGATGGATAGAGCGGCTTTCCGTGTCATTAAACACGCCCCAGCCGACCATAAAGGGAATGGGGGATGCGATCCAAAGCTGGAACAATGACCACGCCAGCGCCACGCAGGTCAGAAACGTGCCAACCGGACCGATTGCGCCCCGCCCGCCTGTATCGGAAGACGCGACCAGTTCGTCCAGCTCGGCCTGCGTCAGCCCACCGCGCCCTGCCGCCGCGTTTTCCACAGCAGCAGCTTGTTGTTGGTTTGGATCGTGTGTCATTGATGTTCCCCTGTTACCCGTGTGCCCGTAAAATCGGGCTTTGATCTTTATGTCTTCGGGTTAGGAGCGGCGGTCTTGGGGCCGCCGCTCCGGTCTTTAAGGTGTTGGTTTAGCCGAGGGCTTACATCCAGCCACGCTCTTTGTAGTATTTTTCAGCACCGGGGTGCAGAGGTGCGGACAGACCTGCTTTGATCATGTCCTCTTCTTTCAGATGCTCGAACGCGGGGTGCAAACGTTTGAAACGGTCAAAGTTGTCAAAAACCGCTTTAACCACTTGGTAAACCACTTCGTCGTCCACCTTGGCAGAGGTTACAAAGGTTGCTTTCACACCAAATGTGTTGGTGTCTGCATCAGAGCCTTTGTACATGCCACCTGGTACAGTTGCTGCAGCATAAAACGGGTTCTCCGCGATCAGTTTGTCGATTTCCGGACCTTCTACCGGCACCAGAACCGCATCCACAGTGGACACAGCCTCTTGGATAGAGCCGTTCGGGTGGCCAACAGTGTAGATGATCGCATCCACTTTGTTATCGCCCAGTGCAGCCGCTTGTTCCGCTGGTTTTAGTTCAGACGCCAAGGCGAAATCGCCCAAAGTCCAGCCCAGTGCGTTCATCACAACATCCATCGTCGCCCGTTGGCCAGAGCCGGGATTCCCGATGTTCACCCGCTTGCCTTTAAGATCGGCAAAGGTCTTGATCCCTGCATCCGCACGCGCGATCACAGTGAAAGGTTCACCGTGTACCGAAAAGACCGCCCGTTCGTCGGAAAACTGGTTGCCCTCAAATTTCGAAGTGCCGTTATAGGCATGGTACTGCCAGTCGGATTGGGCTACGCCCATATCCATATCACCCGCCATAATCGCGTTGATGTTGGCAATGGAGCCACCAGTGGACGGCGCTGTACACTTCAGATTGGTTTCAGCTGTTGTGCGGTTCACCAGACGACAAATCGACTGTCCCACAACAAAATAGACGCCCGTTTGCCCGCCTGTCCCGATAGTGATGAACTTTTCCTGTGCAACACTTACAGTCCCGGCCAGCATGGCCCCTGCAAACGCAAGGTTTCTCATTAATCGCATGGTCTTCTCCTTTTATAGGTCACGATTACACGCCCCTTTCGCAGGGGTATTTCTTTCAGATTGGCATTAAGCGGCAGCTTTCATGCGAGCAAATGTTAACTGCAGCAACACTCCTCCCAAAGCGTCTCGCAATCCGGCACTGTCATTAAAAACAAGGTCCTATCCCGTTTTCTTTTCCTGTGTCGTTCAACTTTAGGCTAGTGATTGTTTTGGTTTTTTGTCAAGTCGGTTCTGGCAATTAACCGCTTTCAGGCCGCTATCAGCCCCCTGAAATCACAAGATGTTCCGCAAGCAAAGCCAGCCCTTGGACACCCTTCCATCGCCGCCGTCAGCCGCCAATCTGCGCGCGTCATTACCCTTGCGACAGTGGGATCGCCGGAAACGGATAGGTCCGCAGATGCAGCGGCATGGTTTTGATCTGCTCCAGCAGGCGCGCCACAAAAAACTGCTCGGCGCGGTTCAGCTTTTTCTTGGGATTGCGTACCAGAAAAATATCCACCTCAGGCGGGTCACTATAGGGCGGCAAGCGCCACAATAGCCCGTCGCGCACATCCCGTTCCAACACGTGGATCGGCAGTGACCCAATGCCCAAACCGCATTGGATCATCCGACGCACCTCTTCCAGTTGGGACGACCGCCCGACGATCCGCTGCGCCATATCCCATTGTTTTCGCAACAAAGCTACGGGCCGCAGCGCGTCGTTCAGATCATCAGTATCAAAAGACACAATGTCATAGCCGCGCAGGTCCTCCATCGTCAGATTTTTGCGACCAAACAGCGGGTGGGGCGGCCCGCAATAAAAGCTGAAAAACTCTCGGTACAACAGATCATAGGTCAGATCCGGCAGTTTGCGATTGACCAAACAAATGCCGAAACTGGCGTGGCGGTCCATCACCGCGCTGGTCACCGTGGCACTGGTGGCGGTTTTAATATTGAAGGTGACATTGGGATAAAGCGTTCTGGTTTCGGTCAGTAAGTCATCCAGCAACGGGGTAATCACATGGCTGGCCAGATGGATCGAAATCTCGCCGGAAATCTCTTTACTGGCGGCGGTTGTGATCTCTTTCAACCCTGAAACGCTGCGAAAAATATCCATACATTCGTCGTAAAGATTGCTGCCCGCCGCTGTCAGGCGAAAACTGCCCTTGCCCCGTTCAATCAACTGGCAGTTCAGTTCCAGTTCCAGCCGTTGCAGCGCCAGACTGACTGATGGCTGCCCCCGCAACAAGCGATGGGCCGCGCGGGTAAAACTGCCCTCTTCCACAATCACCACAAAGGTGCGCAGCAGGTTCCAATCCAGTCGGGTAACGAATTTTTCTTCTTCACGATCGGCCACAGTTTCACCCGTTTTTTCACGGCACTACATTATTTCAATTAATGTATTCTATGTTTTATATCAATTTGCCTAATTTGAATCCCCCATGCAATAGTTAACGCAACACCTTGGGGATGAATGAAACCTATGCGATCCAGCGACCAGTCTATCGACAAGCGGCCTTGGCTGTTGCTGTCCCCTTCCCTTGTGTTCATCACCCTGATGGTGGTGATCCCGATGGCCTTTATTCTGGTCTACTCCTTCTACGAAAACATTGATCTGGCGGTGGATAAGGTCGCGTTTCAATTCGGCAACTGGAACGAGGTTCTGACCGACGGCTATTACCGTGTCGCCATCTGGAAGACCCTGCGCCTGTCGGTGATCGTTACGGTGCTGGCTGCTGTTTTGGGCTATATCCCCGCCTATTTCATCGCCATGACCAAGTTCCGCGACAAGTGGCTGTTGCTTTTGCTGCTGATCCTGCCGTTCTGGATCAGCTTCATCATTCGCACGCTCAGCTGGATCCATATTTTCGGCAACCAAGGCGCGCTGAACGGCTTGTTTCGTATGCTTGGCATCACCGATACGCCCCTGTCGCTGATGTATAATGAATTCACCGTAATTGTCGGATTTATCCACGTTTTCCTGCCTTATATGATCCTGAATATCTATGTCAGTCTGGAAGGTATCGACGAAAATCTGGAACCTGCCGCCCGTACGCTGGGCGCAACCCCGTGGCAGGCGTTTCGTGAAGTCACCCTGCCCCTGTCCATGCCCGGTCTGGCTGCGGGCTGCCTGCTGGTGTTTGTGCTGACGGGGGGCAGTTATGTGACGCCGCTGATCCTTGGCGGGCCAAACGACTTTCTGTTTGGCAACCTGATCTATGATGCCATTGTCAGCGAACTGAACTGGCCCATGGGCGCGACACTATCGTTTACCCTGTTGTTTTTGCTGGGTTTAGTGGTTGTTCTCTACAGCCGCCTGATGGGACTTAACCAACTTTCCAAAGCTTTCAAATAGGATGAAAATGCGCGTCTGGAACCTGTTAAAAGCCTATACCGTTCTGGTCTATGTCTTCATGTTCGCGCCGATTCTGGTGGTGCTTGTGCTGGCGTTTAATTCATCCCAATTCGGCGGGTTCCCGATCGAAGGTTTCAGCTTTCGCTGGTTCGCTAAGCTGTATGAAAACGAGGCGATCATCCGCGCTCTGCGCACATCGCTGCTGCTGGGCGCTTTAACGGCGGTGATTGCCACCAGCCTTGGCATACTCGCGTCGCTGGCATTGGTACGCTATCAGTTTCGCGGCAAAGACCTGATCACAACGGTGCTGATTGCGCCGGTTCTGGTGCCGGAAACCGTGCTGGCAGTTGGCCTGCTGATCTTTATGCGCTGGTTGCATGTGCCACGGTCATTCGGGCTGTTGCTGCTGGGTCATTCGATCATCGCCCTGCCTTTTGTGGTGCTGGTGGTCCAAGCCCGCCTTGTGGGCATCCGCCGCGACTATGAAGAGGCCGCCCGCAGCCTTGGGGCCAGCCCGCTGCAAACGTTCTTTGCCATTACCTTCCCGCTGATGTTGCCCGCCGTTTTCGCAGGCGCACTATTCGCCTTTACCATTTCTTTTGACAATATCACCGCCACCGTCTTTTGGCGCCCGTCAGGGATGGAAACCGTCCCCACCCAAATTTTCGGCATGCTGCGCAATTCCGTCAGCCCTGAAATCAACGCCCTTGGCTTTGTGATGATCTGCATCACCGTCGGCGTCCCGCTGATGGCAGGCGCATTGGCCCGCTATTACACCCGCAAGAAAAACTGAAGCTTAACATTCAGATCAACCCACACCAACACCACCCCATACCAACAAGGAGAAAACGAATGAAAAAGATAGACAGTACAAAACGTTATGAAATGCTGGCAGAGCGGATGGGCAATGGCGATATGGATCGCCGCTCGTTCTTTGGCCTGCTGGGCGCGGCGGGCATTTATGCCGGCGTTTCCGGCGGTATCATGACCACAATGGCCAGCCAGGCCCGCGCCGCAGGAACAGAGCTGTATTTTGAAGGCTGGGGCGGCGTTGTATCCGAGGCTCTGCGCGCCCACGCGTTCAATCCCTACCAAGACGCCACTGGAAACACAGTTGTAGACGCCACCTTTGGCGGCGAGGCCGAGGTGCTGACCAAGATCAAAGCCGCAGGCAATACCAACGGCCACAACATCCTGCATTCATCCGGTGTAAGCTGGTACAAACGCTGGGTCGATGCGGGCTATGGTTCGGAATTGAACACCGCCAATATCCCCAACATCGGCAATGTGATGGACGCGATCATCGCGCCGTTCAAAGCCATCACGCCTGACAGCCTGTCCGCTGTGCCTTATGATTACGGGACAACAGGTATCGCGTATAACACCAAATATGTGACCAAAGAAAAAGCGATGGAATTGGGTGCAAACCTGCTGCTGGACAAAGAGTTAAAAGGCAAAATCGGCGCTTGGGGCGGTGATTGGGCCAACCGTGCATGGTACGGGGCGCTGCAATCCAACCAAGACCCGAACAACATCCAGGACTGGGATGCCGTCTGGGACAAAGCCCGCGAAAACCGTGATCTGGTGCTGAAATACTGGTCGTCGGGTGCAGAGCTGATGGATCTTCTAGCCAAAGAAGAAATCTATGTGACAGAAGCCTGGTCGGGCCGTGTCGCCGCGCTGCAAGCCCAAGGTCACCCCATCGCCTATATGGACCCGCCAAACGGTCTGGCCTGGATGGAAAGCATGTTCGTGCTCAAAGGCTCGCCCATGGCCGAAGCCGAAGAACTGCTGAACTTTATGCTTGATCCGGCCACCGCCATTGCTGTGGCTGAAGGGCAGAAATACCCGACCTCGCTTGATCCCAACAAGGTCAAGATGACGCCGATGATCGAAGCCCTGCCCGCCTATGATCCCACAGGTAAAATGGACAAGCTGGTGTTCCGTGATCCGGTGGTCTGGAACGAAGTTGAAAAAGAGCAATCCAAACAGTGGAACCGTGTCTCCAAGGGCGGTTGATCCCATCTGTTAAACGGGCAGGTCGCGCAAGGGCGCGGCCTGCAATACTTTGATATTATTTAGGAAAATCAGCCTATGGCGCGTGTTGAACTTGTCGACATCCAGAAATCCTTTGGCATGGTCAAAGCTGTTAAAAATGCCAATGTGGTGTTTGAAGACGCCTCTTTCACAACGCTGCTTGGCCCGTCGGGCTGTGGGAAAACCACAATATTGCGAATGATCTCGGGGTTGGTTGACCCGACCAGCGGCGATATTTTGGTGGGCGGCAGCCGTGTGAACGATGTGCCGATCCACAAACGCAATCTGGGGCTGGTGTTCCAGAATTACGCATTGTTCCCACACCGCACCATCGGTGAAAACATCGCTTTCGGGTTGAAATACCGCGGCGTGCCAAAATCCGATGTGACCGAAAAAGTTCGCAATGCGCTGGACATCGTGCGCTTGCCCGGCGTCGAGGATCGCTACCCCCAGCAACTGTCAGGGGGGCAACAACAACGCATTGCACTGGCCCGCGCCATTGTGATTGAACCCGATGTTCTGCTGCTGGATGAACCCCTATCCGCCCTTGACGCCAACCTGCGCGAAGACATGCGGGTGGAACTGAAGGCCATTCAGGACCGGATCGGCGTCACCACTATTTTTGTGACCCATGATCAATCCGAAGCCCTTGCCATGTCAGACAAAATTGTGGTGATGAGCGCGGGCAAGGTTGAACAAATCGGCGATCCGGATGAGGTGTATAACACCCCTGCATCGGAATTTGTGGCGACGTTTCTGGGGGCGTCGAACCTGTTGCCAGCCAAGGTTGTCGGGCGCGACGCCAAAGGCGTGGTTCTGCACACGGCGGAATTTGGCAAAACCCTTGTGCCGATTGCCCGCGCGGCCACCCTTGGGGATGCCGGTTCAGGCCAGTTGATGATCCGCGCGGAAAAGCTGTTGCTGTCGGATGGGCCACCCAGCGATAAAACCACCCAAGCAGTGATTGAAGCCGTCGATTACCAAGGCCAGTTGGCGCGGTATTTTCTGCGCGTGGGCGACACCCCTTTGCAAGCCATCAACATGATCGCAGGCCGCCCGTTTAAGGCAGGCAGCACAGTGAACCTTGCGCTTGCGCCCAATGAATGCAGTGCGCTGCCCCTGAAAGACGTCTGAATGACCAGCCATCTGTTTTACCAATCCCGCCTGCCCCGCCCCGATCTGGATCGCGCCGAGGGAATTTATATGTGGGATAAGGCGGGCAAGCGCTACATCGACGGATCATCTGGTGCGATGGTCAGCAATATCGGCCACTCTGATCCAGCGGTTCTGGCCGCCATGCGCGCGCAGATGGATAAATCCACTTTCGGCTATCGCCTGCATTTCCAGACCGAACCTTCAGAGGAACTGGCCAAACGGATCGCAGGCCTGACCCCCGAAGGATTGGACCGCGTATTCTTTGTCTCTGGCGGGTCTGAAGCGGTGGAATCCGCCCTGAAAATGGCGCGGCAATACGCGCTGACCCAAGGTCAGGCGCAACGCTACAAGGTGATTTCCCGATACCCGAGCTATCACGGCGCAACCCTTGGGGCGCTGGCGATCACCGGTTATGCGCCCATGTCCGCGCCCTTTGATCCGATGATGAAATCCATGCCCAAGATCCCCGCACCACGGGCCTATCTGGATGGGATGGACCCCAATGACCCTGCCACCGGCCTGCATTACGCCAACATGCTAGAGGATAAAATCCTAGAGGAAGGCCCCGCTACCGTACTGGCCTTTATCGTCGAACCCATCGGCGGCGCATCCACTGGCGCGCTGGTGCCCCCCGCAGGTTATATGCGCCGCATCCGAGAGATTTGTGACCAATACGGCGTGCTGCTGATCCACGACGAAGTGATGACAGGCGGCGGGCGCACGGGTACTTTTTTCGGCGCAGAACATTGGGATGTGGCCCCCGATCTGATCGCCCTGTCCAAAGGGTTTGGCGCAGGCTACGTGCCCCTTGGGGCGATGATCGCGCGCAACGACATGGTCGAGGCGGTTTTGGACGCAGGCGGGTTTATTCACGGTTATACCTATGCAGGCAACCCACTGGCCTGCGCTGCGGGTCTGGCAGTGCTGGACCAGATCGAACAGAACAACCTGACCCAAAACGCCGCGCATATGGGCGATGCTTTGACCCTGCGCCTGCAATCCCTGATGCAACGCTATCCGATTATCGGCGATGTGCGCGGCAAGGGCCTGTTGCTGGCGTTTGAGTTCATGGCCGATCGCGCCAGCAAAGCCCCGCTGCCGCCCGCATTGAACGCCCATGCCCGACTGGTGGATATCGCCTATGAAAACGGGCTGATCATCTATTCCCGCCGCACCCGAGGCGGGATTTCCGGCGATCACTTCCTTGTTTGCCCGCCGATGATCGTGACCGAACCGCAACTGGATGAAATCGCACAGATTTTGGACCGTTCCTTGCAGCAATTCATGGGCGAGCACCCGACACTCTAACGCCGCTAAACACTGGCGACAGGACATCGCAATGACCCGCACACCCACAACAATACGCCCGGTGGAAAAAGCCGACGTGCCCCTGCTGAACACGGCCCTTCGTGCTTTGTCGGCGGAACTGGGCGATCCCCACCCCGCCACGTCCGAGTTTCTGGAACGGGCAGGATTTGGCCCCACACCAGCCTATTACGCGCTGATTGCACTGGACGGCGCAGACGCGTTGCAAGGGGCCGTAATGTTTTCGCCCGTGGCCTCAACCGCCATTGGCACAACGGGCACGTTTGTGTCTGATCTTTGGGTGGCAGAAACGGCGCGCGGCACCGGCCTTGGGCGCCAGTTGCTGGGTGCTGCGGCGGGCTTTTCCGCCGACCACTGGGGCGCGGCATATCTTAAATTGTCAGTCTATCACGGCTCGGTTCAGTCGCGCCAGTTTTATGACCGTCTGGGGTTCACCCCTCGCAACAGCGAAACCACCATGTTTCTAGATTTGAACGGGTTTAAGACCCTGAAAGGACAGCGATGAAAGCCATCTTCGACGAACGTCAATGGGCCCATGATCCAAAGCATTTTATGGCCAACGGGGTGGTCCTGCCCAATCCCGAACAGCCCGAGCGGATTGAACGGCTGCACGCGGGCGCATTGGCTGCGGGCTGTACGTTTGAAACGCCAAAAGACGCAGGTCTTGGCCCGATTGCCGCTGTCCATTCGCCAGAATACCTGACATTCCTGCAAACCATCCACAAACGCTGGCAATTCATTGACGGTGCAGGCCAAGAGGTGATCCCCAATATTCACCCCTCCAACCGCACCGACAGCTATCCAAAATCCGCCGTGGGTCAAGCAGGCTTTCACCAAGCTGACAGCGCCTGCCCGATTGCCGCAGGCACATGGGAATCCGCCTATTGGTCTGCCCAATCGGCCATCACAGGGGCCGATGCGCTGATCGACGGCACCCGTTCCGCCTATGTTTTGTCCCGCCCGCCCGGCCACCATGCCTTTGGCGATCAGGCAGGCGGCTTTTGTTTTTTGAACAACGCGGCCATTGCGGCGCAACGCTTGGTGGATCACGGGCTGACCCCCGCGATCCTTGATGTGGATGTACATCACGGCAATGGCACGCAGGGGATATTCTATCATCGCGACGATGTTCTAACCGTATCCACCCATGCCGACCCCGAACGGTTTTACCCGTTTTTCTGGGGGCATGGCCATGAAAGGGGCGCGGGTGCGGGGCTTGGGTATAACCTGAACCTGCCCCTGCCGCGCGGCACCAATGATGCGGATTTCCTGACCACGCTGGACACGGCCCTTTCGCGCGTGCGTGCCTTTGGCGCGGATGTGGTTGTGATCGCGCTCGGGCTTGATGCCTATATCGATGATCCGTTCAAAGGGCTGGCCGTCACCACAGAGGGTTTCGCCCGAATTGGGGCAGCCGTTGCAAGGCTGAACCTGCCCACGGTTCTGGTGCAGGAAGGCGGCTATCTGTGTGATGAACTGGGCTATAATCTGACCAGCGTCCTGAACGGGTTTCAAGGCGCATGACACAGCCAGACATCATTGTGATCGGCGGCGGCATTGCAGGCACCAGTGCGGCGGCCCATTTGGCCCAAGACGCCACTGTCCTGCTGGTCGAGGCCGAACCCCAGTTCGGGTATCATTCCACCGGACGGTCTGCTGCGATATTCATCCGCAACTATGGCAATGAGGTTTTGCGCGCATTAAACGCTGCCGCCGCTCCTGTGTTGCAGCAGCCTGCAGGTATTTCCGAACAGTCACTTCTTTCCCCGCGCGGTGAAATGCTGATCGCAGGCGAAGAGGATATGGCCGAAATGGAACATTACGCCGAGGGATCCACAGGCCTTGAACGACTTACTGCGGCAGAGGCTGTGGAACTGGTGCCAATCCTGCGCCCCGAACGGATCGCAGGGGCCATTCTGGAACGGGACGCCCAAGACATTGACGTGGATCGCATGTTGCAAGGCTATATCCGACTGCTGCGCGAACGGGGCGGCACAACCGTAACCAATACGCCTGTCACAGGGCTGACACGCGCCAAAGGTCTGTGGCAGGTCACAACCGTCAACGCCACGTGGTCGGCCCCTGTGGTGGTGAATGCGGCCGGGGCTTGGGCCGATCGGCTGGCTGCAATGGCGGGAATTGCCCCCGTTGGCCTGACCCCGATGCGCCGCTCTGCAGTGTTGCTGGACGCGCCCAAAGGCTATGACATAGACCTTTGGCCGCTGTTCGCCTCTGCCTCGGAAAGCTGGTACGCTAAACCCGATGCGGGCCGCCTGTTGGTGTCACCCGCAGATGAAGATCCCGTCGATCCTCATGACGCATGGCCTGATGATATGGTTCTGGCCGAGGGGCTGGATCGCTATGAACAGGCCGTCACCGTTCCCCTGACCCGCCCCACCCACAGCTGGGCCGGATTGCGCAGTTTCACCCCGGATCGCACCCCTGTTGTGGGCTTTGATCCCACTTCTGACGGGTTTTTCTGGCTGGCCGGTCAAGGCGGTTACGGCGTGCAAACCGCCCCTGCCCTTGCGGCCCTGTGCAAGGCGCTATGCAACCACCAATCCCCCGCACTAGAAGCAAGCATCATCACAGCCCTATCGCCAGTTCGGTTTCGATAACCACCGAGGGCTATTTTTTTCGACAAAAGACCCCCAGCGGATTTCCCGCCAGGGGGCTTTTTTTGTGACACTGCTTCACCTTGGCGCGCAGGTCTTAGACTTACCAGCCTTAGATAAAGCTGATGTCATCGCTAATAGAGGCGAAGTTCGACACGTCTTTTAGGGTCAGTTCATCTTTGCCAAAGTCAAACACAAGATCATCGCCATCGGATTCCGCGAAGGCTTTCAGCTTTTTCATGGTCAAGCGGCCAGAGTCCCCAAGTGATCTGTCAAACACCAAGGTATTATCGCCTTTGTTATAGTCGGTGATCACATCCTTGCCGCCGTTAAAGACAAATGTGTCATTTCCCTGGTTTCCGCTTAAACGGTCATTGCCAGCGCCACCGTCAATGTAATCATTACCGCCCCCGCCAAGGATTTTGTCAGCGCCGTCACCGCCCAACAACTTATCCTTGCCGCCGCCGCCCTTGATCACATCCCTGCCCGCGCCGCCATCGACGAAATCGTTCTTGGCCCCGGTCGAGAATTTCTCGTTGGCGGATGTCCCGACAAAATGATTAGCGACTTTAGCGCCTGTTCCCAGCAGGTTAAGCATCTGCGCATAAATGCCAGAGCCGTCCCCGTCACTGCCTTCGTCGGATTCCCAAGTCACGACAACCTTACCGTTTTTCAGCGTGGTCAAAGACACATCGCTTTGATCACCGGATTTGGTCTTGTTGATAAGTTGGGCTTCACCGATGCGAATGCCAGTGTCGTCAAAGCGTTGGGCCACAACGTTTTCACCGCGACTGGTGGTATAGGCGATGACGAAACCGCCGTCTTTGGTCGCTGTGATTTCCGGCAGGGTCTGATCTGCAAGGTTGGCATCATGCACGTCCACAACCGAACTGCGCGCCGTCAGGTCTTGGTTGAAAATCTGAACATAGCTGTCGTAATGCCACTTCCCTGAATTGGCCGAGCTTTGATCCTCTTCCATCCAAGTGATCGCAAAACCGCCGTCTTTCAACATGGCAACGCGGGGATTAAAGGCAGGACCGGTCAGGCCAGAGCCTTCAAGTTCAAACCGCGCGCTGGTTTTAAAGGCCAGACCGCGCTCCCGTTCGCCATCAGGGCGCTCAAATGTCTGGAACTGGATAATCCCCATAGACCCGTCAAAATCCGAGGTCATCGTGCTGACGACCAAGATATTTTCATCGTCCAACTTGCCAATATCTCCGAATGTGGTCTGACCGCGCGGGTTGATTTCATCCGCGGCGAAATTACGGGACCAGTCGCCATTACGTGGCACAATCGAGGGCGTGTAGGCGCTGAACTCATCCACCAGATACTGCGAGCCACCGCGCGCAATATCATTGTCGCGGCTGCCAGAACCGAATTGGTCGCCGCCCAGCGAGATCAACTGCGGATCAAGCGAGAACTTTTCATCATCCGGGATATGCCCGCCGTGGCGTTCCTTTTCCACGTTGTAATAGTCTTGGCCTTCAAAGCCGAAACTTTTGGTGTGGGTCCGAATGCTGGTCACCGCATCAAGGGCTGTGGGATCATCTTCGCGGTCCAGACCCGTGCGCAATTGCGCGTTGGATTGCCAGATCCACATGCCGTTGCCGTCTTCGTTAAAGGCAACATCCGGTGTGGTCTGATCACCGATGGTAATTGTGTTAACTTGGATTTCGGCGCCAACGGTTTTCCCCTTGGCATTGAAATTCTGGGCGAAAACGCCCCACCCGTCACCATCCTGACCTTCGCTCTGCCAGACAATTTGAAACCCGCCTGTCTTGGGGTTAAAGCCAATGTTTGCAGAGGTTTGATCGCCATTCGTGAAGGAGTTAACCAGTATTTCACCGCCAACTGCTTTTAAAGCATTTGTCATTTCAAGATTCCTAATAATAAATATATTCAAACGTGCGAAAAATGTGCGTTTGAAATCGCCTCTTGTCAAATTCTATTTATCGGGCGGAGCTGCCCAAAACTGTTACAAATAGGGGGTTCTACAGCAATTTCGGCGCTTTTCGCACCCACCGAACGGGCAGATCGCAGGTTTGTCTTTGGGCTGTAAAGGGTTGTGTCCCAAGGAAAGATTATCCCTAGCCAGCGGGTGGAATGCCCGCTGATTACAGCCCGATTACCCCTTGTGAAGGGCCCAATATTTTTCTGGCAAAAACTTCCCTGAATTGGATGTTTTTATCGAACCTCGCGGCTATCGGCTGAGGCTGCGATCGGGCAAAGCCCTACCAGCCCCAAACCATTACGGCGTGAAGGCGGTTCCAAGGCCGCCGATCACAGGGTCCAACAGATAGGTCAGAAGGGTTTGTTCTCCGGTGGATACCAAAACTTGCGCGGGCATGCCGGGCACAATATCCACGTTTGCCATGTCTTTTAGCTGGGTGTCTGGCACCTTCACTGTGATCTTATAATAGGATGATCCATCTACTTCGTTCACAAAACTATCCGCAGACACATTGGTCACCCTGCCAATCACCACGGGCGTTGTGCGAAAGCTATAGGCGGTCAGGCGCACGCGGGCCTCTCCGCCTGTCACAACCTCGTCAATATCGCTGGGGCGCACGCGCGCCTCGATGTAAAATGTGCTGTCGGCGGGAACAATATCCAGCAGTTTTTGACCACTTTCGATCACCTCGCCGATGGTGTTAATGCCCAGCCCCACTACACGGCCCGCGATTGGGGCGCGGATTGCCAATCTTTCGCGCACATCCAACATGGCCTCGACCCGCTGGCGAATGTCATAAACCCGGTCCTGCACTGATTGGCGTTCAGCGGTGACAATCCGCATCCTTTCGCGGCGCACCTGAATGACCCGTTCCTGAACTTCCGATTTTTGCTGCAGCAACCCTTGGATCTGGCTTTCCGTCGTGCCGAGATCACCAAATATCGCAGATTCCGCCTGAAGCCGATTTACAAACCGCCCCTTGGTGACCAAGCCCTTTTCGAACAGCAGGTTCAAATCCTTTGTTTCGCCGGACACCAGTTCCATTTGCTTTTCGAGAGATTTGACGCGGTGCATCGTGCCCGCAATCTGTTCATCAATCTGGTTAATCCGATCCTGCAAAATAGCCGCCTGCCCCGCATCGGTTCTTTTGTTGGATTCAAAAATGTCCCTCTGGCTGTTGAAGGCCTCGATCAGCGTAGGTTCTTGGCGTATCAGTTCTGCCAACTCGTCACTTAACTCTAGCTGATCCTTGCGGGAATATTCCGCCATGCTGCGCAGGTTCTGCGCCAGCGCACTGGCCAATTGCCCCCGCAAGATACCCAGTTGCGCACTTACTCTGGCGTCTTGCAAGCTGGCCAGAAGGTCACCTTTTTTGACCAAAGCGCCCTCTTCCACAAAAATTCCAGCGACAATGCCGCCCTCTAAATGTTGCACAATCTGGCGATCCCCAAGCACTTTGAATTCACCGGATGCCACAATGGCGGTGCGCAGCGGCGCCAGCCCTGCCCAAGTGCCCAGCCCCCCAAACAGGCCAAGGCTTAGGATCATCAGCACAAATACCAGCCCGCGCACCCGTGTGGGGGGAACAATATTCGATGTCTTTGATGGCAAACGATCCACAAACCCGACCGTAGTGTTTCCAGCTTTTGCGACAGAGGATCGTGTCATTTTGTTGCTCCTGCTTTGGCGGGCCGTCGGATGATTTTGCGTGGGGTTAGAACCGCAACTTTGGGGTCATCGGTGGTGCGATTTGCCAAGGGCGAAACCATACTGTCCAAGACCGCTTTTGATCCGCCGAACCGCACCAAACGGCCATCTTGCATAATGCCAGCATGGCTGACACCGCGCAGGATGCTCATGCGGTGGGTGATCAAAATAACGATGCAGCCGCGATCTGCGGCGTTTTGAACCGCCATTGAAAGGGCTTCCTCGCCATCGGGATCAAGATTGGCGTTTGGTTCATCCATGACAATAATCCGCCGATCTCCGAAAAAGGCGCGGGCCAGTCCGATGCGTTGCCGCTGACCGGCGGACAACAGCTCTCCGCGCAGACCCACTTGGGTGTTATACCCGTTTGGCAAAGACAAAATCAGCTCATGAATGCTCGCCCGTTTGGCCGCTTCGACAATGGCCGACGGCGAGGCGTCTTCGTCCATCATGGCGATGTTTTCAGCCACAGTGCCCTGAAACAATTCAACCCGCTGGGGCAGAAAGCCGATATATTGCCCGATCTGTTCCACAGGCCAATCCGTCAGGGCGGCATCATCCACCCGAATGAACCCCCGCGACAACGGCTGCAAGCCAACAATCGCACGCGCGAGTGAGGTTTTGCCCGCACCACTTGGCCCGATAATGCCCAGCGCATCACCCGGGCGTAAATCAAACGACACATCCAAAAGCAGCGGTGCTTGTTTGCCAGCCACAACCACGGTTGCATTTTCCACCGACAGGCGGGCATTGGGTTCAGGCAGGCTCATGATTTTGGCAGTTTCTTTTTGCGCAGCAAACAGCGCGTTCAAGCGGCGCATGGCCATTCGCGCCTGCGTAAACTGCCGCCAGCCTGCAATGGATTGTTCTACTGGTGCGGCCGCCCGACCTAATAAAATCGAACTGGCGATCATCATGCCGGGCGATAATTGCCCCTTGATAACCAGTAAAACGCCCCCCCCCAGCAAAGCGATCTGTAGGGCCATGCGGGTCATTTTGGCAAAAGACGTCAGCAGCGCGATGCGGTCTGTGGCAATGGCGCCAAAAACCATCGCAACGAAGGTTTCTTTCTTCCAACGTTCAATCAACGCGGGGGCCTTGCCCATGGAGCGGACCACCTCGGCGTTGCGCAACATTTCCTCGATGGTGCCTGCTGCCTTTTGCTCTGCATCACTGGCGGATTCCGTGGGATCACGGCTGACCAGCTCGCTGATAATTCCAAGGCCGAACAGAAACAAAAGCCCGATTGTCGCGATAATACCAAGCACCGGATGGAACAGGAATATCACCCCCACAAACAACAAAGACCAAGGCGCATCCAACAGCGCGATAAACGCCGAACTGTTCACAAAAGAGCGAATGTCCTGAAGATCACGGACAGGGCGTGCCCCCTGCGTGTCATTTGGATTGGTTGCATTCACCAGCCCCAGCAACACACTGGGGCCGTGATTGCCCTCTAGGCGCGTGCCCAACCGGGCCGCCAGCCGTTGGCGAATGGTATCAAACGCCAGAAAAAAGATCAGAGCGATGGCCGCTCCGATCGTTAGCATGATCATTGTGTTTACATTGCCAGAAGACATCACACGGGAGAACAACTGGAGCATGTAAAGCGGCGCGGTCAAAACCAGCAGATTAATAAAAACGCTGGCCAAAAAGATGGCTGTGATTAAACCGCGCTGCCCCGAAAATACCTTTTTAGACCCCATAATTTTGCCTTTTTAAAATTCAATGCTAAACTGCAATTTTGGCTCAAGAGTATTCTAAGTTCGCCTAGGGATGGCCCACTTAGAAACCCTTGGGCCAAAACCGGGGATGGCATGGCGTCTGCAGTCACGCCATCCCCATCTCTTGTTGATTAGACGATCACAATATCGACGGCCTCATACAGGTAGTTCCCCTGTGAGTAGCCATTGATACCGATCCCAACAAAGCCATCCGCATCGTTGCCCAAGTGGTCAAACAACGTGAACGGTGTGACAACACCTGTGGATACGCCCAGCAGATCCACTGTGGACCCACCAACCGCAACTGTGGTGTTTGTGCCGTTGTCAGTGACCGAAGTTGCCGCTTCCAACGCGTCAAACAGATCGCTGTCAGAGGCCGATCCGGTCAGATCGGTGATGCGATAGGTCAGAACATCGTTGTCACCGTTCATAGTGAAATCGGTCACAATGTCATGGCCATCGTTAGAGACAAAATTTGCCCCGTCCCAAGCCAGATCAATAACAAAGATGTCTTTGTCAACTCCACCAGTCAGAACATCGTCACCCTCACCGCCGATAATGATGTCTTCGTCATCACCGCCATTAAGGATATCGTTGCCAGCTCCGCCTTCAAGCAAGTCATCGTCGTTGCCCCCATAGAGAACATCGTCACCTTCATTGCCTTCCAGGTCATCGTTGCCGTCATCGCCGTAAAGCGTGTCGTCACCGTCGTCGCCACCCATCCAGTCGTCACCGTCGTCGCCATGCATGTAGTCGTTGTCTTCGCCGCCATACATGTTGTCGTCGTCTTCACCACCGGACATGGTATCCGCGCCAGTGCCACCGAACATGTGGTCGTAGCCACTGTCACCAAACATAGTGTCAGCACCATCGTCGCCATACATGGTGTCATTGTCGTTACCACCAGACATCCAGTCGTCGCCGTTGCCACCAGACATGCTGTCATGACCATCGTCGCCATACATGACGTCGTTGTCATTTTGGCCCAACATCCGGTCGTTGCCGGTGCCACCAGACATCCAGTCCTCGCCGTCGCCACCTTTCATGATGTCGTCGCCGTCATCACCAAACATGATGTCGTCGCCTTCGTCACCTTTCATGAAGTCATTGTCGTCATCACCATGCATGATGTCGTCGCCAGTGCCGCCGTACATTTTGTCTTTGCCGGTGCCACCATACAGACTGTCATGATTGCCTTCGCCGTAGATCGTGTCATGTCCAGACCCACCATGGATCAGATCGCAACCGTCTTCGCCGTCATCAAGTTCGACAGGTGTGTCAACGCAGGTGCCGTTTTCACAGGTTGGGTCAACACCCCCTGCATGGTCCCCGTAAATGGTGTCACCTTTCGATCCGCCACGCATATAGTCGTCGCCTGATCCACCTTTCATCCAGTCGCGCGCTGCATCACCCTGCATAGAGTCATCCGCGGCCCCACCAGACATATGGTCCGCACCACGGCCACCAAACATAAGGTCTTCGTCAGCACCACCGAACAGAACGTCCGATTTGGCACCGCCATCCATGATGTCTTCGCCGTCACCGCCGTACATGCAGTCACTGCCACCGCGGAAGTCGACTTTCTTGCCGCCCCATGTGTCAGAGCCAGAGTCCAGGTCAGTGGCATTGCCTTGACGGATGTCACCATACATTTCGTCATCACCAGCATCGCCGGTCATGAAGTCATCGCCAAGACCACCTGTCATACGGTCGTCATCTTCGCCGCCAGACATGCCGTCATTGCCTTCGTTGCCGTACATGACGTCTTCGCCAGTGCCGCCAAACATGCAATCATCGCCGCCTTCGCCAGCCATGCAATCGTCGCCAGCACCGCCATACATCAGGTCATTGCCGTCATCCAACGACAGGTCGTCCCCGTCATCGCCGATCATCACGTCGTTACCGTCGCCGCCATAAATTTCGTCGTCGCCTTCGCCGCCTTTAATCTGATCTTCGCCGTTTTCGCCGTAAATCAAATCATTGCCGGTTTCGCCGTCGATATAATCATTGTCGTGCAGACCGTCGATTGCCGCATAAGGACCACCCCAAACTGTGGCGCCATTGCCCCCGACCAGAACGTCATTATGGCCACCGCCAAGGATTTTGTCGTCGCCGCCGTTGCCAAGAATGGTGTCGCACCCGGCCTCGCCGTCAATCACGTTGTTATTTTCGTTGCCGACCGCGCTGTCATCGCCATAACCCAGATCGTAATTATCTGGAGAACCTACAAGATTCAGGTCTACAAATTCATCGCCGTGCGTCCCAGTCCCTGTGACTTGGTTGTTATACGGTTTGTCCAAATTGATGATACATTCCGGCTCGCATTCGGGCCATACTCTTGGATCAGTTGACATAATAAAACCTCCTAATTGATAAGGTTAATGTAAGAATAAAATAATTAATGCCTCACACTAACCGTATGATTATGCTGAAAAAACCAGCTCTCAAAACGCAGAAACTTTGCGTTCATGGGATCAGTTCAACAGAATAATAAGCGCCAAACTGCCCCCTTATTGGGGTGAAATTAAAATTTCTTGACGACCAAACCCTGAATAAAACCGGATAGATTTTGAACCTCGGACAGGATCACATCCGACCACAAAACACCCACTGCCAAGCCGATAGCCAAAAGGCAAACCGTGCCCAAAACCGCCCGTGATTTACCCGTCTGGGCCTTGGCGTGGCGCTCGAATTGTTCCGCAACTGCCTGGCTTAGAATTGGCTCAAGTTCGATGCGCAAAGCCCCCTCCATGCTGTTAACCGCCCCTTCAATCTGATCAAGACGGGTGACAATCTGGGTGCGATCCTCGTTGGAGCGTTCAATCTGCGTTTTGGTTAAACTTTCGTTTAGCGCGCGCAGTAATGTGACCATGCGATTGTACAGCTCGATCACATCCTCGCGTTTGGCAATCGGCTTTTCCCCCGCAACTAAAAAACCCTGAAGTATCTTGGCTTCGGTCTCCGAATAAGGGTTCGGCTTGGCCCCGAGGTTCTGCCTTGGCCTTTGCTTTTCGGGCGCGGGTCTTTGCAGTGGCGATACCGGCTGCGCTTCGGGTTCGATGGCCGTCGCATTGGCCGTTGCTCTTTGATTAATCTGGTTCATTGCTCTCTCCTCAACCGGCTTGCCATGTCAAAAGCTGCGCCATTTCTGCGCGACAATTGACATTCAACTTACTCAAGACACGTTTTGAATAAGTGCTGCATGTTTGTTCCGTTAGCTTGGCTTTGACGGCCATTTCCCGGTTGGACAGCCCAAGTTGCATCAAAGACGCGATCCGGGCTTCGGCATTGGTCAGCCCCATTTCCCGCGCCAACATTACGATCCTTTCAGAGTTAGGCGGCGTTGGCACCATTGCGATCACCATGGTCGCACTTGGGCCGCATTCAAATTTCCGCAACGACAGAATTGACGGGCATTGGGTGTCTCTGTTTTCCAGCATCAGGATCTTTTCCGCGCCAATGCCTGCGCCACTGTCAGCGCATTGCCTGACCATTTCGCGAAGCTGCGCTGTGTCACTGCTGGTGCTGCAACTGATCCCGTTGCCTTGCGACCGCAGGATATTTTGTGCTTTCAACAGATCGTAGCCTGCCGAATTTGCCCGCACCAAACGACATTGCCGATCCAGCACCAGTATGGCCGAGGCTATTTTGTCGGTGATGATCCACAATAAGGCATCATCCACAAACTTCCCCACATCCGTTAATATCTCGGTCAGGCAATCCTCCCGCAGCAGGGGCCAGATGTATTGCAGATATTTTTCGGAATGGGACTCCGTGGCTTCCCGTGATTTCAAAATTTCGATCTGATCAATTGAACCATCCGCAAAACTTGATTCATAGGATTGCCAGCAAGACCCTTCGGATCGTTTTACTGTGTTTGATATATGCTCTTTCAGGCCAGATACGTCAGACCCACTGACCTGTACAGGAGCGAACCCTACCTGCCGCCCCGGACGCAAAATATTTGCTGTTGGTAAACTAAATATTTGTGATGGATCAATCGAATTGGGTTGATCATCGGTTTCAAAAAAATGGGTAGATAAAATTAACTTCTCATCACCATTACGCACATAAGCAATCGCTGCGTCTGAGAACTCTAACATTGTTCGACTGAACTTATCCGACTGCTTTACGACCCCTCCCGGATGGTTGGGGCTACAAAAAACATTCATCTTAACCTCCCTCTGGCCATATAAATGTCAAAATTTTATTCTTTCAATTCCCAAACTATAGCACAGCATCCTGTCCATAATTCTGGGCACATGGCCTAAGCGGATCGCTTGATTCGCGCGGCTGCTGCGCAATTGTGCAAATCTAGGGTTGTAAAATTAACCATTGGGATTAATCCGAATGGACTAGGCCAATTGAAGCTGGAAAAGAAAATGGCCTGTTGATTTCTGTTGTTTTGAAACCGATTCGCAGATCACAAAACCTACTAAATCGTTAATAGGACTGTGTTTTCTTTGACCGGTCGCTAGCTGCCACATGATCTTAACGCATAGGTCAGGAACAGGGTGACCACCGTAGCGCCTTGATTTTTTTAAAAAATTATCCCAGACTGGTTTCAATATTAATACATTTATTGAATTTAATTTTTTATATAAAACGGTGCGTCTAAGATGTCGATTTTTGTGGTTTCCAGAAATCACTTGGTCCGCGACATGATTGCCTCAATACTGGAGTCGCGTAATCAACAAGTGAAAGCAGTTTATGAAAGTGCGAGCAAAATCGGCTCCACGCTTGAAGAAGATATCGTGCTTCTTCATGACCCCCCTACTATTCGCGACACGAAGGCTGACATAGACATGTTGCGTCTTGGCAGTCCGAATCTGCGGCTTATTCTTGTACCCAAAAGTGAATTCCTGCCTGCGTTTTATGCCGAGTTCAGCACCAAAGTCGCCGCAATTATTCCAGAGGACAGTTCTGCAGAGGCGCTGTTAAGCGCGATCATCATGGTTAACGAAGGCTTTTCCGTTTCCGCGCTAGAATTTCAGCCAAGCCAGCAAAACCCAGACACTGCCAATTTGATTAATCCGGATGATTTACCAAAAGCCCCCCCAAGCAAGATCATTTCCAACCTCTCTGAACAAGAGACCCGTGTTCTAAAACTGATTGCCGGGGGGGCTTCGAACAAGGCAATCGCCTTGAACCTCGGCATTGCCGAAGCCACGGTAAAATCGCACCTGCGTTCGTCCTTTTTAAAGACAGGGTGCAAAAACAGAGCACTTGCAGCGGTCTGGGCTTCTATGAATTTATAGCCATAAAAGCCAAGGATACCTGCCCGTGACCGCTGCACAGATTTAGCGAAAAACTAAAACACCACAGGGCGGGTTTCGCCTGTGACCACATGGATCAAGCCTTCGGGTGCATGGTCGCTTTTGGCGACCAGGTTCCAACGCCACGGCGCACAGGTCAGGGTTGCGATGGCCAAGCGTTCAGGAAAACCGGGCTGCCAGCGCGGGTGGAACGACGGTTCATACATCCAGTCCACGTCATCGGCCGCCGTATAAAGCGCGCGCATTTCGGCATCGTTTTCTGCGGCGGGACGTGCGGTCATCAGGCCCGCGATTTCGTAACGCACCCGCGCGGTCACTTTGCCCTTGTGCACCAAGACCCAGCCGCCGCCCATTTTTGCCAGTTCATTCACCGCCAATGCCATCGCCTCATCAGATGACCCAACGCACCAGACGTTATGTTTATCGTGCCCCATGGAACAGCACAGCGCAGTATCGGCATCTTTGGGGCCGCAGCCCAGCCAGAACATTTTGGTGACCGCAGCTTTACCAGAATAGCGGTCAATGATCGAAAACTTGGTAATATTCTGCGCGGCATCCCTTTGCACCAGCCCTTCCACCACAGGCAATGTGCGGACAGGGACTTCGTCGCTCCAGTGAAAGGGGCGCAGGACGGGGGCTTGCATATCTGTGCGGCCCGCTTCGGCCTGAATAGCAAAATCGTCAGGCGTCAGCGCGCGGCCGATATTAACTGTGTTACGGGCCCAATCAGGCCAGTCAATTTTGACAGGATCTAACAGATAGTTCGCACCTTTGGACACCTGTTGCCCGTCGGCCCAGACCTCGGAAACTGAAAAGGCATCCATGTCTTCCAGCAGAACCAGATCGGCAAAACGACCGGGCGTGACACTGCCGACCCAAGGGGTCAATCGCATGTGGCGGGCGGGGTTTATGGTGGCCAGTTGCACCGCAATTTCAGGGGACAGCCCCGCGTTGATCGCACAGCGCACATTATAATCCGCCGCCCCCAGCCGCAGTGTATCGGTGGCGCTGCGATCATCGGTGGTGACGGCGACCTGACTCCAATCCGTCAGCCCCCGTTCAATCAACCCTTTGATGATGTCATCCATCGTGTGCACACGGATTTCCACAAACAGCCCGTGACGCAGCTTGTCCCAAGCCTCCTCAGCGGTCCAAGCCTCATGATCCGAGGCCAGACCCGCCGCCGCATAAGCATTGATATTAGGCAAATCACGCAGCCCCGCGCCGTGGCCTTCAACCACACCGCGCGCGGCCATGGTTGCACCGATCATCGACCACAAACGATCGTGCCCCGGGTTTTCGCGCTGGGTAATGGCGGGCCAATCCATCACTTCGTCAAGTCCGGCGGTCATGGGGCTGGCCATAAACCCCGCCTGATCTGTGCCGTCCAGATACGCCCCATGTTCCCAACCTGTGGGTGGCACCGCTGATCCCGGAAGGGGGAAAATCTTTAGCGGTGATCCCGCATCCCGCGCCGCCAGCCAGAAATCCAACGTCCGTTTCGGCAGAACATTTGACAGCTCGTGACTGGCCTCACAGGTCCATGTATTGCCACGGGGCAGCACAAGTGCCGCCTCAAATTCCGGGGTGATATGGGAACTTTCGATGTGTTTGTGAACCTCGCCCAGCCCCGGTACTGCGTCCAGATGTTTGCGATCAACGGTGGTTTTCGCCTGCCCCGTAAAACTGCCACGCGGCCCGACAAAAGCAATGCGTCCTTGTGACATCGCAATGTCAGCGCCGTCGATCCATGTGGCTGTGCCTGTGTCCAGCAAGCGCCCCACCTGTAACAGAACATCCGCATCTTCGCGGCCCAAGGCCACCTGAACAAGGGATTTGCGCAAGGCTATTTCAGCTTTGAAATCAATGTTTCCGCTCATGCCAAGCTCCTGTGTTTCTTTTGTTTACAGCCCATTAGGCCACCCAACCTTCGTCGGATTTTTGCAAAATCGGTGTGGAAAACGCGCCCTCAACAGGGCAGCCCCCCACAGCATCGCGCCAGCCCGTGCCTTGCAACATCGCCGCACCAATCACAACGGGTGCGACCTGCTGCCCGTCCAGCAACCGCAGCACTGACGCAATCGAGCTGCCGGTTGACAGCACATCATCAATCACCGCGACGCGCCCTGTCAGCAAAGGCACCATGCGCGGGTCCAGATACAGCCGCTTGCCCCGATCAGGCGAGGTGATCGACGACATATCCACCGAAAGCGCATCATCGTACCAGAACTTGCGCGAGGTGCTAAGCGGGATCAACCGACTGTGTCCCAACCGCCGCGCAACGGCCTCGGCCAAGGGCAGACCAAGGGTTGGAACCGCAACGATCACTTCAGGGTCATAGGGGGCCAATTGCGCCGCCACCCCGTCAGCCAGCGCATCAAGCACCATAAAACTGGCTTGGTTCAAAATCAATGAGGCCACCCCCCGCGCGCCATCACTTAACGGGCGGATCGGCAATAAAATTGTGTGCGCGCCAAAAGGAACCGCATAGGTTTCCTGATCCGGCTGCACGCCAATTTCCAAGTCACTGTGCAGTGCTTGCCAGACATCGGTTCTCATGTTGTTTTCCTCTTGTTAACGGGCGCAATAGGCGTAGGTTTGCGGCCTATCTGAAAGGCCCTATCCTGATGCAAAACACCCCCCTTATGACCGCTGAAACACTCGCTGAACTGACCGCGCTGCGCCGTGATTTGCATGCCCATCCCGAACTGGGGTTTGCCGAACATCGCACGGCCGCCATCGTTGCGGATCGGTTGCGCAAAGCGGGGCTGGAGGTAGAAACCGGCATTGGCGGCACGGGGGTTGTGGGCACGTTGCGCAAAGGCAATGGCAACCGCGCCATTGCCCTGCGTGCTGATATGGATGCTCTTGCCATGCCCGAGGAAACCGGCCTTCCCTATGCCTCGACCACGGCGGGGGCAATGCATGCTTGCGGCCATGACGGTCACACGACCATGCTGTTGGCCGCAGCCGAAGCCATGGTGGATCAGGATTTTTCCGGCACGGTTCATTTCGTCTTTCAACCCGCCGAAGAAGGCCGGGGCGGCGCCAAGGCCATGATTGAAGACGGGATTCTGGATCGCTTTCCCGTGGATGCAGCCTATGGTTTGCATAATATGCCTGGCCTAGATCTGGGGGTTCTGGCGGCGGTCGAAGGCCCGCAACTGGCCAGTTCCGACAGTTGGTCGGTCAGTTTTCGCGGCATTGGCAGCCATGGTGCGAAACCCCATCAGGGACGTGATGCAGTCACGGCTGCCGGGGTGTTTCTGTCGCAAATCCACAGCATTGTCGCGCGTGAAGTTGACCCGCTGGAACCCGCCGTTATTTCCGCCTGCGCCCTGTCCGCAGGTGATTTCGCAGCCCTGAACGTCATTCCTGACACGGTGAAAATTGGCGGCACGGCGCGGGCTTATTCGGCAGGGGTGCGCGATCAATTGGAAGCGGCGATTGGCCGTCATGCCAGCGGCGTTGCCACAGGGTTTGGCATTGAAGCCGACTATACCTTCCTGCGCCGTATCCCGCCTGTGGTCAATGCTGCCACGCCAACCAAAATCGCCCAGCTTGCTGCGGTGAACGCTTTGGGTGCAGGCAACCTGCGCACCGCTTTCCCGCCATCCACCGCAGGGGATGATTTCGCGGAATTTGGCACGCGGGTGCCCGGCGCCTATGTCTGGCTTGGCATGGGGGAAACCCGCGAAAACGGGCAACATCACAACACCAACTATGATTTCAACGACGCCTGCATCCCTTACGGCGTCGCCTATTGGTGCGCGGTCATTGCCAAGGAATTGGGCTAGCACGACAGGCCTTTCAACAGGGCCGCGCGCAGACCATCGGCATCAACGCCCATGGCCACTTTGATCGGGTGCGGCCCGTCGACCAAGGCCCCTGTTGCAAGATCCACATCCAGCAAACGGGTTTCAAGGGTGAACAGTTCCGGATGCCGGGCCAGCAACGGCACGCAGGGGTCGTGCAGCGGGCGGCTTTCCGCGCCATCGGTCGTGGCGAAATAAGCATCAATCAAATCGGCAGAGGCTTTGGCACACTCTGCCCCCGTTTCGCGCAACGCGGTGATATAGCCAACATCCGCGCGGAACTGGCGGGTGGCATCCAGCGGGATCAGCGTAACGGGCAGATTTGCTGCCAATACCGCCGCTGCCGCATGGGGGTCATGGGCGATGTTGAATTCGGCTTTCGGCCCCACATTGCCCGGCTCGTCCACAGCCCCGCCCATAGCGATCACACGGCGAATCCGCTGTGCGCTTTCAGGGGCGCGTTTCAGCAACAGCGCAAGATTGGTCAACGGCCCCAAACAGAACAGATCAACTGTTTTAGGGGGATGTGCCGCTAGAATTTCAATCATCGCAGCAACCGCGTCTTGGCTGGCGGGCGGGCTTAACGGTTCGGGGAAATGCACGCCGCCCAAACCGTCATTGCCGTGAATGCCCAATTCGGGGCTGGCCTCTTTATCCAGAGGTGCTGCCGCGCCTGCATGAACGGGCGTCGGTACACCCGCTAGCGCAGCAATACGGCCCGCGTTAAAGGTGGTCACCGACAGGCCGATATTGCCCGCAACCGTGGTCAGCGCAACCACGTCTTGCGCGGGGTGGCGCAGGGCGTAAAGAATTGCGATGGCGTCATCAATGCCGGGATCGGTGTCGATGATAATGGTCATTTTCCCAACGCCTCGATGATACGGACCCAAGATCGCATACCACCGCGAAAGCTGGACAGGTCGTATTTTTCATTGGGGCTGTGGATGCGGTTGTCAAAACGTCCAAAGCCGACCAGCAACGCGTCTACACCCAATTTATCCCGCAGCGCCCCGATAATCGGAATGGATCCGCCAGTGCCGCAGGTGGTGGACACGCCCCATTCATCCGCCAATGCGGCCAAAGTGGGTGCAAGGAAGGGGTTTTCACTGTCCATAGCCCAAGCGGGTGACAGCCCGTGATCGGAAAAGCTGACGCTGCAATCAGCGGGCAGTCTGGCCTGCACATGGGATTGAAACGCCGCGCGGATGGCTTCGGGGTCTTGCCCTGCCACAAGGCGGAAGGACAGTTTGGCGTGGGCTTCACAGGGGATTACGGTTTTGAAACCCGGTTCGGTATAGCCCCCCCAGATGCCGTGGATTTCACAGGATGGCCGCGCCCAGACTTGTTGCAACACGGGTTTGCCTGCCTCGCCTGCTGGAACGCTCAGTCCGACGTTTGTCAGGAAACCCTCCTCGTCAAACGGAAGGGCCGCCCATTCTGCCGCTGTTGCCGCGGGTAAGTCACGTACGCCGTCATAAAACCCGTCAATGGACACGCCGCCATCGTCTGTCCGTAACGAGGCCAACACATCGGACATCACCGCCAAAGCATTGGCCGCCGCATTGCCAAACATGCCCGAATGCAGATCACGATCACCACTTTTGATAGTCATCTGCTGCCCAACCAACCCGCGCAGCATGGTTGTAACCGCAGGGGTGTCACGGTCCCACATATCGGTGTCGCACACCAGAACCACATCGCAAGCCAGCTCATCCGCAGCTTTTTCCAAGAACCCCGGCAAGGAACGCGACCCGCTTTCCTCTTCGCCTTCAAACAGGAAACTGACGCGGATCGGCAGACTGCCTTTGGTGTCGATCAGAGCGCGGCACGCCTCGACAAAGGTCATCAACGCGCCTTTGTCGTCTGATGCGCCGCGCCCGACAATATGGGTATCGCCTTCAACAGGAACCAAAACAGGTTCAAAAGGATCGGTGTTCCACAGATCCAGCGGATCGGCGGGCTGTACGTCATAATGGCCGTAAAACAACACATGCGGCGCGGTTTCTGGCCCATCCAAATGCCCGACAACCATCGGGTGGCCTGTGGTGGCATGGACCTTGGCATCCGCGCCCATGTCTTTCAGCGTTTGGGCCAGCCAGTCGGCGGCGCGGGCAACCTCGGGGGCAAAGGCGGGGTCAGTGGAAACAGACGGAATTCGAATGAAATCAAACAGCCGTGCCAGCCGGTCGTCCATGGTGGCGTCTATATGGGAAAGCGTGTCAGTCATGGGGTGCCTTTGTCTGTCATTTGGTCAATTTCAACGATGCGGGCTTTGAATTGACGGGCAATTTGCAGCGCATCGGCGAGGGCTTTATCTGCGTCTAGGGTCAGGGTTTCGCGATCTTGCATCAGCCATTGCCCCGCGACCATTGTGCCGCGCACATCGCTGGGCAGGGTCGCAAAGGTCAGCATGGAATAGATGTCATAAATCGGGTGCAGGCGCAGGTCGGCAAGGGAAATCCGGATCAGATCGGCCTGTTTGCCCACCTCAAGCGAGCCGACGCGATCAGCCATGCCAAGCGTTGCAGCGCCTTCGATCGTGGCCATGCGGATGATGTCGGTGCAGGGCAGAATACCGCGCGAATGGCCTGCGATTTTCTGGAACATCGCGGCGGGGGCAAATTGCGAAAACAGATCAAGCGTGTTGCCTGACATGGGCCCGTCTGTAGCGATGCCAACCTGAATGCCACGCTCGCGCAGGGCGGTTATCGGGGCAATGCCGCGCCCTGCCTTGCCGTTAGAGCGCGCATTATAAGCTACATTCACACCCCGTTCGGCCAACAGGTCCATGTCATTTTCCGTCGGATACATCACATGTGCGGCAACCAGCGCAGGCGTCAACAAGCCTGCCCGATCCGTGATCTCTACCGTTGTGCGGCCATGGGTGTCTTGCGCCCACGCCAGTTCCGCCTCGGTCTCGGCCAGATGCATCTGGACCGGCAGATCAGGGTGATCCGCAGACCAAGCGGCGACCCGCTTCATCACATCAAACCCCGTGGAATAAGGTGCATGAGGCGCAGCGGATGCGGTGATCCTTGGGTGGTCGGAATAAAGATCGGCCAGCGCATCAAGGCGGGCAAAGCCTTCGTCAAAGGTTGCGTGATCGGGGGCCGCGAAATTGGCCAGCGTTTGGCCGACAACCCCGCGCAGGCCCGATTGATCCAGCACCGCGCCGATGCGGTCTTCAAAGTAATACATATCCGCCACGGTGGTCACGCCGCCACGGATCAGTTCCAACGCGGCCAGCCTTGCGCCTATTTCAACCACATCGGCTGTGACCAATGCCCGTTCCAAAGGCAGGATATAGCGGAACAGGCGGTCGTCCACATCTTCGCCCAAGCCGCGAAACAGGGTCATGGGCATGTGGCAATGGGGGTTCACCATGCCGGGCATGATCAGATCACCCCCCATATCCATGATCGGCCCAAAGGTGTCAGGGGCATCCCCTGCCCCAAGCGCCGTGATCTTATCCCCTGTGATCGCGATCCAGCCGCGCTCAAATTCCGTCATCTGCCCGTCAATTGTCAGGATACGGGCATTGGCCAGCACAGGCATCAGGGTTCAACTGGCAGCAGGCAACATTGATCGGGTTGGGGAACCAACATGGCGGTGCTGCCGCTGTTAAACGGGGTGGCTTGCGGGCCGTTGGCCGTCACCGTCCCCCCTGCGGTTTCGCAGTGGTATTGATAGGCCCGTCCGATATAGGTGCGCATTCCCAAGGTCGCAGGTATACCGCCAACAGTGTCCGACGGCGCCACAGACAGCCCTTCGGGGCGTGCAGCAAAAATGAACTTTTTGCTGGGCACGGTGAACTGGCTTTTGGGCAGTTCAATCATGCTGCCACCCTTGATTTTTGCGCGCACCGCATCGCCTGCTTCGGCCACGGCCTCCATTTCGATCATATTGTCGAAACCCACAAAATTCGCCACGAAAGCACTGGCAGGCTGGGAATAAAGCACCTCTGGTGTATCAAGCTGCATGATCTGCCCGCCCTTCATGATCGCCACCCGATCAGAAATCGAAAACGCCTCTTCCTGATCGTGCGTCACGTAAAGCGCGGTGGTTCCATTGGCCTGTTGCAGGCGGCGGATTTCCACCCGCATATCCACCCGCAGCTTGGCGTCAAGGTTCGACAAAGGTTCATCAAACATAAGCAGCGGCGGATCAATCACCAAAGCGCGGGCCAAGGCCACCCGTTGCCGCTGACCGCCCGACAGATTGGCGGGGTGACGGTCGGCCAGTTCACCCAGCCCCACCCGCTCAATCATCGCATCGACCCTTTTGGTGCGCTCTGCACCAGACAGTTTACGCTGTTTCAGCCCGAACCCCACGTTATCGCGCACGCTCAGGTGCGGGAACAACGCATAGGTTTGAAACACCAAACCGATGTCGCGCGCATGGGCGGGCAGCCGCGTCAGATCGCGATCCCCAAGCCGGATTGCCCCTGCGGTCGGTTCCAGAAACCCCGCCACAAGGCGCAGGGTTGTGGTCTTACCGCAGCCCGAAGACCCCAGCAGCGACACCAACTCCCCCTCGGCGATGTGCAGGGACAGGTCTTCAAGCACCTGTGTGGTACCGTAATGCGCAGAGATATTTTCAAGTGTAAGTGATTGGGTCATTTTGTCAGGAAAGTCAGTCCAAGGGTCCGTTCAACCACAGCCATAACGGCAACTGTGACACCCATCAGCAGCACCGACACCGACGCGATTGTCGGGTCAAAGAACTGCTCCATATGGGCAAGCAACTGGATCGGGAGAGTGGAAACGCCGGGTCCGGTCAGAAAGATCGAAATCGAAACGTCGTTGAGAGAGGTGATGAACGCAAGGATGAACCCCGCGATAATTCCGGCCCGAATATTGGGCAAAACTACGATGAAAAAGGCCTTAAGGCGCGGGCACCCCAAGGACACAGCCGCTTCTTCAATCGAAAAGTCAAAGCTGTTCAGCGAGGCCCCGACCACCCGCACCGTATAGGGCAGCACGATCAGCGCGTGGCCAATCAGCAAGGCCGCCATGATCGGCAGGCCAAAGCCGCTGGCCAGTGATTTCATCAGCGAAAAGCCAAGCACAATTTCAGGGATCAGGATCGGCAGCACAAACACATTGCCCAGAAAAGCGGGCAGTTCCACGCGGTAACGCGCCAGCGCATAGGCCGCCGGAATGCCGATCAGCATCGAAAGGGTCGTGCCCCCAATCGCCAGCATAAACGACGTGCCCATAGTGCGGGTAAAGGCCGAGATTTCAAAGATGTTGGTGAACCAATGCAGCGTTAACCCCTGCGGTGGAAAGGTCAGATAGGTGGTGTCTGACAGGGCCGAGCCGATGATCACCACCAGCGGGCCTAACAGGAACAAAAAGGTCAGGATCGTGATTACGATCAGAACGGGGTGAATGCGTGTTTTCATCGGGATCACCCTGCCATCGGATTAAGTTTACGGGCCACTTTGGACATGATCAGCACTGTTGTCAGTGTGACCACAACCATGACAGCGGCAATTGTCGATGCGCCGACCCAGTCAAAGGTGACCATGGCCCGTTGATAAAGAAACGTGCCCATCATCATCTGCCGTTCGCCGCCCAATAGTTGTGGGGTTGCGTAGGATGTGAACGACCCTGTGAACACCAGAACCGCCCCCACAATCAGCCCCGGAACCGCCATCGGCAACACCACCTGACGAAATGCGGCAGCGGGTGTCGCCCCAAGGGATGCGGCGGCATCGGTCATGTCTTGCGGGATGCCTTCCAACACGCCCACAAGGGTCAGGATCATCAGCGGCACAAACAGATAGACCATCGCCACAATTACCGAACCTTGGGTATAAAGCATGGACAGTGGTTCTGCGATCACACCGATTTTCAGCAGAAATCCGTTCAAAATGCCGTTCTTGCCCAAGATCACCAGCCAGGCAAAAGACCGCACGACCACGCCTGTCAGCAAGGGAAACACAGCCGCGATAATCAGCAGGCTTTTGATCCGCGACGGCATCCGCGCCACCACCCAAGCGGTGACAAATCCGATGGCCACAGAAATGATCGTTGTGATCAAGGCCACCTCCATGGTGCGCCACAGAACCGTCATACGAAACCGCGAATTAAAGAACGCGCTATAGGTGGCAAAAGGCCCTTTGGGATCGCCAAATGTGGTCACGAAAGTGGCTAAAACAGGCAAGCCCAGAAAGATAAAAACCAGCAAAATTGCCGGGGTTGCAATCAGCCATGCGCGCAGGCGGTTGGACATAGAACTTCCTTGTAAAGAAAAAGCGGAGCAAGGTAAGATGCTCCGCCTCTTAAACGATAGGTCTGGAAAGTTACAGACCGAAGACTTCGTTCCAGCGATCAATCCAGTCGGTTTTCGCGGCGTTCATCTTGGCGTAATCCATACGGTTCAGCTTGGCGATCGCTTCGGCGCCATAAGTCCAGACAGCGGCTTGCTCTGGCGTCAGTTCAACACCGGTGTGCACAGGCGCATCAACGCCCTGTTCTGCGTTCACCTGTTGCACTTCTTTGGACAGCACAAAATTGATGAACTGATAGGCCAGATCAACTTTTTCAGCGCCAACAGGGATGTTGACCGTGTTCAGCGTGGCAACATCGCCGTCATCAAGTGTGGCCCAAGTCATTGTAGGCACGGCTTTTTGCAGCGATGACAGGGTGAAATCCTGCGCAATCGCAACCGATGCCTCGCCTGTTGAAATCAGGTTCACCATTTCAGAGCCAGTGTTGTAGTTTTTAACCGAATTCGGTTTCAGTTCCGCAATCGCCTTGAACGCACCATCCGCATCTTCATAGGCATCCACACCCGCATGTTTGCCCGCCTGAACCACAACCATCGGTCCGGCTGTTGTCGTGATCCCTGGCAGGGTCACTGCGCCAGCCAGATCAGCACGCCACAGGTCGTTCCAGGATGTGATCGGTTCCACTTTTGCGGAATCATACACAATGCCCGCACGCCCCACGCTGTAAGCCGGACCAAAGCCGCCTTGGGGGTCTTGCGCCATTTCATACAGGTTTTCGATATTCGGCAGGCGCGAACGGTCCAGTTCCATAAATGTGCCCGCTTCCACACCCAACTGGGAATAGCTGTCGGTCAGATAGATCACGTCAACGCCTTTGCCGCCACGGGCCTGCAACTTGCCCAAACGATCCGCGTTATTGCCTGTTTCAAACACAACTTCACAGCCGCAGATTTCCTGAAACGGGTCTACGATGTTTGCTTTCAGTTTTTCACCATTATAGCCCCACCATGAAATGGTGAAAGTTTCGGCCTGCGCCGTTGTGGCCGCAAGAGCAGCGACACAGGTCGCGGTCATAAGTGCAAACTTCATCGAAAGTCCTTTGTGTTTTGTGAGTGTGTTTTTGGGTGTGATTTCAGGCATGAGTCTCGGGTTTCAGCATATCCGGAATTTACCCAGAGGCAAGTCGCCCCGTTGCAAGGCGACTCTCTGAAATTTTACCAAAAATGCAAACTGCCCAATATTTGGCCAATCCCACGCCCGTGGTACGGCTTCTTGGGCAGCCTGAAATCTGGCGGCACGACCAAACCGATTTCACCGCCCCAGATCCTCAGACAGCCCCGCTTTTTTCGCGCCCTTATGACGCCAGATGCTCAAATAGCCGCGCAACGGCTTCGGCACCGGGGTCGATGTGGCCTTCCAGCTGTTCTGCATTGATATAGGTCGCGCGTCCGGCTTTTGCGGTGGTCAGCGTGGCGGTGTAAGCCGCCCCTTTGCGGGCAGCAACAGCCGCTTGGGGCAGCCCGTCTTGCAGGGCGTCCAAAGCAGGCAACAAAGCATCAACCATAGTACGGTCACCGGGGTTGGCACCGCCGATCTGGCGCAGACGCACCAACCCGTCTTGCAAAGCTTCGCGCATAGGTTTGCCCGCCGAAGACGCATCCCCTGCCGCAGCAAAAAATATTGCCAGCAGCACGCCTGACGACCCGCCCATGGTCTGGCTCAACTCCAGCCCTATGGCACGGTAAAGCTGGGTGTGATCGGCCAGCGGCAGGCTGTCGATTGCTTCGATCAATGCGCGTGCAGCGGTGGCCAGTGTGGACCCTGTGTCGCCATCGCCAGATTTGGCATCCAGCGCGTTCAGATCATCCTCGGATTCGATCAGTACCGCGCAGCAGTCCGTCAAAAACGCTTTGGTCGGGGCATGGCTGGATGCAGGCGAGCGGACCGGCGACAATCCGTCCGGCAGCGGCAGGATCGGCGCAGTACCGACCAGTTTACAGCCTGACCAGCCGGCAACATGAACCGGTTGCGCCAACAATTCGGCGTCCCCTTCTGACAATTCCAATACAGACACCGAAAACCCGTGCATATCCAACGCCGTCATCATCGCATCAGGTCCGATAATCAACTGAATTTGCGGCCCAATGGACGAGTCCAGCAAATCGCGGGTCAAGATAGACATTTCCAGCACAGACGCGCCGCCCAGATTGTTCACCAACGCCACATGGGGCGTTTTCGCCATGGTCGCGCCCAACTTCTCGCTTACCCGCGTCACCGCATCTTTGGCCCCGCTTGACGCAACTTGTTCCACCCCTGCTTCGCCGTGGATGCCAAGACCCAGTTCGGCCATGCCATCGGGGATGCGGTTTTCTTTGGGTGATCCCGGCACCGTGCAGGTGTCCAGCGACATGCCAATGCTGCGGCTGCTTTTTATCACCCGTTGCGCAGCTTCGGTACAAGCGGCCAAATCCGCACCGTTTTCCGCCATTGCGCCCGCAATTTTATGCACAAACAGCGTGCCCGCCAAGCCGCGTGCCTGTGGCAGATCTGGCAAAGCCACATCATCATCCACAATTACCATGCTGACCTTATGGCCAAACGCCCGCGCCCGTTCCGCCGCGAGACCGAAATTCAGCCGATCCCCTGTGTAATTCTTAACAATCAGCAAACACCCCGCAGGCCCCGTGACCGCCAGAATTCCGGCCAGAACAGCATCAGCCGAAGGCGAGGCAAACACATCACCGCAGACAGCCGCCGTCAGCATACCCTTACCCACAAACCCCGCGTGTGCAGGTTCATGCCCTGCCCCGCCGCCTGTGACCAAAGCCACTTTGGATTTATCCCAATCGGCGCGGACAACAACGCGGATATGGGGATAGCCGTCCAACCGCGTCAGCGCCCCGCCCGAGGCGGCGACAATGCCGTCGATTGCCTCTGTGACCATGTCTTCTTTATGATTTATAAACTGTTTCAAGGTCTTTCCCTTCAAGCCATGCGCGCGCCAGAGGCGTCAAAGTAAAACGGGTTCTCGGGGCGAATTTTGACCGTATCGCCCCCTTTCAGCCCGGTATGGGCGTCGGTCACAGTGATCAGATCGTGGTTTTTGAACGACAGATGCAGGCGAGTTTGATCGCCCAGATGTTCAACCCGCTGCACAAAACTGTCCTGCCCGTCGCCTTGCGTGATCTGTTCGGGACGCAGCCCGATAGACACCGCACCGCTGGGTGCATTTCCAAAAACATCCGCTGGCAACACATTGATGCGCGGCTGACCAAGACGGCTGGCCGCATAGATGCTGACAGGGTTTTCATAGATTTCACGCGGGCTGCCAAATTGCACCAAACGCCCCTGATCCAGCACACCTACATGGGTGGCCATAGTCATGGCCTCAATCTGGTCATGGGTCACGTACAGCAGGGTCGCGCCTGAATTGGCCTGAATATTCTTCAACTCGATCCGCAGGTCAGAGCGTAGTTTTGCATCCAACGAACTCAGCGGTTCATCCATCAGATAGACCGAGGGATCGCGCACCAACGCCCTCCCGATAGACACACGCTGCATTTCCCCGCCGGACAGGGTTGTGGCCTTATTGTCCAGCTTGTGGCTGATTTGCAGCACCTCGGCAACCTCACCGACTTTGCGGTCGATGTCGGCCTTCGGTGTTTTCAGAATTGGCGATTTCAGCGGAAATTCAAGATTCTGACGCACGGTCAGATGCGGGTAAAGCGAGTATTGCTGGAACACCATCGCCACATCGCGCTGCGCAGGGGTCAGCCCCGCCATATCACGCCCGCCAATGCTAACACCGCCTTGATCTGGCGTATCAAGGCCCGAGACCATACGCAGGGTCGTGGTTTTCCCCGCGCCAGTCGGACCCAGCAGAACCACAAACGACCCATCTGGAATGGTCATACTCACATCTTTCAACGCAACATCCGCGCCAAAGGATTTGCTAACACCTGTCAGGGTGACTTCAGCCATGGGCCAATACTCCTTGATTGGCTTGGCTTAACAACGCCTTGCCGGAATGATCGTCAAAAATTGTGACCGTGCGGGGGTCAAACGTCAGACCCGTAGTAGACCCGACGCGCACAACATCTGATGACGCAACCCGCGCTTTGATCGCCCCGTTTGGCGTATCCAGCAGCACAATCTGCGTGGTTCCCAAATATTCAGTCGCCGTGACGCGGCCCCGAAATGGTGCTGCGTCATCAAGGCGGATATGTTCGGGACGGATGCCAAAGGACAAATTCCCCTTTGCCCCTTGCAGGATTTCAGGCATTTGCACTTGGGTTTCCCCCAGCATTACAGACGTGGCCCCATTGCCAGCCACCCCTTTGAAATTCAGGAAATTCATCGGCGGAGAGCCGATAAACTGCGCCACAAATTTCGTCGCAGGCCAGTCGTAAATGTCTTGGGGGACGCCAAATTGTTCCACCACCCCGTGGTTCATCACCACGATCTTATCCCCCATCTGCATGGCCTCTAGCTGGTCATGGGTCACGTAAACCGTGGTGGCCCCCATGCGGTCATGCAGCGCGCGCAATTCTTCGGACATATGTTCACGGAATTCCGCATCCAGCGCACCAAGGGGTTCATCCATGAAAAACGCTTTGGGATCGCGCACAATCGCCCGCCCCAAGGCCACCCGCTGACGATCCCCGCCAGACAGCCCGCCGACCGGTTTGTTCAGAATATCGGTGATCCCAAGGATTTCCGCGATTTCATGGACTTTCTTTTTGATCTGCGCTTTTGGCATACCTTGGCTGCGCAGCGGATAGCTGATGTTTTTGCCCACATTCATATGGGGGTACAGGGCGAACATCTGGAACACAAAAGCGATGTCACGCTGACTGGCAGGCTTCATCCCGACCTCTTCGCCGTCAATATAGATTTCACCCGCGCTGGGCAATTCCAGCCCCGCCATCATCCGCAAGGTGGTGGTTTTTCCACAACCTGACGGGCCAAGCAACATGAAGAATTCGCCATCCTCGATGGTGAAGGTTGACGATTTCACCGCGTTGAAGGTTCCGAAATCCTTGCGCAGGTTTTCTATGCGTATCTGTGCCATGGGGTTACTCCGGAAAATGGCTGACGATGATAAACATCACCGTGCCAATAAGGGTGACAAGGAAGGAATAGCTAAACACTGTCAGCACAAAGGGCTGCATCAGCATAATAACCCCCGCCGCGATCAGGATCGTTGCCACCATTTCCCAAGACCCCCGGCGCAGACGCACCAAACCGCTGATAAAATTCATCATTTCCGAACCGCTCCGAATGTGATCCCGCGCAAAAGATGTTTGCGCAACAGGATGGTAAAGATCATCACAGGCACCAGAAAAATCGTCGCCCCTGCGGCCACTGCAGGCCAGTCCTTACCGCTGGTGCCGATGATATTAGGAATGAAAGGCGGCGCGGTTTGCGCTGTGCCAGAGGTCAACAAAACCGCGAAAGCATATTCGTTCCACGCAAAGATCAGACAGAAAATCGCCGTCGATGCGATGCCTGTGGCGGTTTGGGGCAGCACCACTTTGTAAAACGCCTGAAACCGCGTGTAGCCGTCAATCAGCGCTGCCTCTTCGTATTCCACGGGAATTTCGTCGATGAACCCTTTCAGCAGCCAGACAGACAGGGACAGATTGACCGCCGTATACAGCAGGATCATCCCTAAATGCGTATCGTTCAGGCCCAACTGACGGAACATCAGGAAAATCGGGATCGCCACCGCGATGGGGGGCATCATCCGTGTGGACAGGATGAAAAACAGCAGATCGTCCTTTAACGGCACCTTAAAACGGCTGAACGCATAGGCTGCCATAGTGCCAAGGATCATACACAACGCCGTTGATCCAAAACCGATGATGATAGAGTTCAAAAACCGCTGACCGTATTTCGACGGGCCGGAAATAACTGTGCCGCGATCCCGCGCAATGGTATCATACCATGTTTGCGGCTCGCCCGCGTCTTCCAGCATCTGATCGGTGGCGCGGGTGCGTTCGGTGAACAGGTTCACATAACCCTCTAGCGTCGGTTCAAACACCACAACGGGCGGGTAAGCGATTGAATCTGTGGGCGATTTAAACCCTGTGGCCACAATCCACAGCAACGGCACCAAGGTGACAATCGCATAGCCGATCACCAGAATACCGGCGATCCATTTGGTACGGCCCGACGGCTCGGTCACTGAAAAGCTCATCTCTCTTTTACCTTATTCAGGGCTTTGACATAGATTGAGGCAAGGCCGAACACCGTCACAAACAGGATCACCGCATAGGCCGAGGAATAGCCCGTGCGCCATTTTTCAAACGCCTCACGCTTCAAATCAATTGACGTCAGCGTTGTGGTGTTGCCCGGTCCCCCGCCCGTAAGCTGGACTACAAGATCAAACATTTTGAAATTCTCGATGCCACGGAACAAAATCGCCAACATCAAAAACGGCAGCGCCATGGGCAGCGTGATCGTCCAGAACTGCCGCCATTTGCTGGCGCGGTCACATTCGGCGGCTTCATAAATACTGTCAGGAATAGACCGCAACCCCGCAAGACAGATCAGCATAACAAACGGTGTCCACATCCAGGTGTCGGCAATCACAATGGCCCAAGGCGCAAGGTTCACATCCCCGATCATCGAAAAACTGGCAGGGTCCACACCGCTGAAAAAACCCACCACATAGTTGAACAAGCCGATTTGCGGTTGATACAGAAAGGTCCAGAAGTTGCCCACCACGGCAGGGGATAACATCATGGGAAAGACGATAATTGTCGTCCAAAGATCATTGCCGCGAAATTTTTTATTGATCAGAAAGGCCAGTGCAAAGCCGATCAGCACCTGCAACGCAATGGTCCAGATCAGGAAATGCGCCGTGGCCTGCATGGTGTTCCACACATCGGGGTCGGTCAGGATACGCTGGTAATTGCGCAGCCCCACCCATTCCACATCATTGTTGGGGCGGTTCACACGGAAGTTGGTAAAGCTAAGCCGCACCGTCCAGATCAGCGGGAAAATATTCACCGCCAGCAGCAAAAACACGGTGGGCGCCACAAAAATCCAGGCAATTGTGCGATCCGAAAGGCCGCGTATCCGTCGCGCCAGACCCTCGGGGGTGTGCTGGGCGGCCCTGCTGATGGGGGTCATCGTCATGTTGAAATTCCTTCCAAGCAACCGCCCGAACTGGCAAATGCATTGGTCTTTATGGGGGTGTTTTACCGCCCTTCAGCCGACTACAGACCGGCTGAAGGGTTTGATAAGGCTATCAAAAGTCAGAACCACTTAGCAGTGGATCAAAGCTTGCCTTCGTCCTCAAAGACCTCGATCCAATCAGCCGTCAAACCGTCAAGCGCCTCTTTGGCGGTGCCATCCCCTGCAATTACATAGTTGTGCATACGGCTTTGCATCGCCAACAACAGATCGGCGTAGGACGGCTCGGCCCAGAAATCCTTGACGATTGCCATACTGTCCAGAAAAGTCTGGGCATAGGGCTGGCTGGCGGCGAAACCGGGGTCCTCGACCACCGCTTTCAGCGCAGAATACCCGCCCAATTCCCACCATTTGGACTGCACATCCTGTTGCGCAAACCATTTAATATACTCCAGCGCCGCATCCTGCTTTTCAGAATAGGCAACAACCGAAATCCCTTGCCCGCCCAGCTGTGCAAACTGCCCTGCGGGGCCTGCCGGATTGTGGAAATAACCGGATTTACCGCCCCCCACATTGGCGTCCGCTTCAACACCCGGCCAGATAAAGGCGAAGTTCATCTGCAAGGCAACCTGCCCCGAACGGTAAGCGTCAATGTTTTCGCCCATATACCAGTTGGACGACCCCGGAGGTGTGCCCACATCATAGAGCGCCTTGTAATATTCCAAGCCAGCAATCGCCCCGTCCGAATTGACAAACCCTTCCAGATCATAAGGTTTATCGGGATTTTCATAAAGGAACCCATAGTTATAAAGCGCGTTTGTCACGCCCATGGTGATCCCCTCGGACCCCCGTTCGGTATAGATCGCAGCGCCGTAAACCGTTGTGCCGTCAATATCGCGACCTTGGAAAAATTCGGCGATGTCTTTGAGTTCTTCCAGCGTGGCAGGCACGTCCAAAGCGCGGCCATATTTTTCCTGAAACTCGGCCTGCAACGCGGGGCGTTCAAACCAGTCCTTGCGATAGGTCCAGCCCACCACATCGCCAAACGCGGGCAGCGCGTAATAATTCGGGGTATTTTTGGGCCATTCCGCATAACCCGTCACAGTTGCAGGGATAAAGTCATCCATGCTGATGTTGTTCGCGTCGAAAAAGTCGTTCAGCTTGACGTAATGGCCGCTTTCCGCGCCCCCACCGATCCACTGGCTGTCCCCGATCATCAGATCACATAACAGCCCGCCCGAATTCAACTCGTTCAACATACGATCGGCAAAACTGGTCCAAGGCACAAATTCGAAATTCATCGTATGGCCGGATTGCGCTTCAAAATCCTTGCTCAGCTCTATCAGCGCATTTGCAGGGTCCCATGCCGCCCAGCACAGCGTCAGGTCATCCGCTTGTGCCGCACCAGACAGGCCAGCAGTGGCCAGCGCACCCGCAGCCGCAGTCATCTTCATCAGATTCAATGTCATTTTGGTCTCCTCCCAGAGATAGGGTTTTTATGCGCCTTGAAATGCCGCGCTTTCATCCTGCTACAATGACTAATGAGGCACGTGCCTCAAATCAAGTTAATTTTGAGACACGTGCCTCAAAAATAGATATACGAACAGGGAAAGCCGCTGTATAAAGACCGACACCATGACGTATACGCCCCGACAACAGCTTGATAATATGACGCAAACCCAGATGGCCTGATGATGACCTATTCGCTGCGACCCACAACCAAAGACCTTGCGAAAGCTGCCGGCGTCAGCCGCGCAACGGTTGATCGCGTGCTGAATGCACGCGACGGGGTAAAGCAAAAAACCGTCGATAAGGTGAACGCCGCGATTCGCGAATTGGGGTTCGTGCGCAACCTGCAGGCGGCCAATCTGGCGCGGCAACGGAACTATAATTTCATTTTTGCCCTGCCCCGATCAGGTGGCGAATTCGTCCAGCAGATCGAACGCCATGTGGACGAAGCCAAACAGGTTTTTCTGGCCGATGATATTTGGGCCAGCGTGGAATATATCTCGGAAAACGACCCACACAGCACCTCTGATTTTCTGGCCTCTATTGACCCTGCGCTAATTTCCGGCGTGGCAATCATGGCCCCAGAAACACCCCAAGTCCGCGACGCGATCAAACGGCTTCAGGAACGCAACATCGCCGCTTTGCCGTTTATTTCCAACCAGTCAGGGTTCGAAGACAACTGCGTTGGCATCGACAACCGCGCTGCTGGTGCAACCGCGGCCACACTGTTGGGACGGTTTATCAAATCCGAAACCGCCAGCCTGATGGTGGTATCCGAAAGCATGCAATCGCGTGACAGTCAGGACCGCCGCTTGGGGTTTGACGACGTGCTGAACGCAGATTTTCCGAACCTGCGCGCCCTGCCCTCGCTGGAAACCTACGGCGATTGGGATCGGGCGGAATCGATCATCGCGTCATCTCTGGCCAATAATGCAGACATCGCGGGCCTGTATATTATGTCGTCCGAGGCCGAGGCGCCGGTCACTGCCCTGAAAACATCAGGTCGCCTGAACGGGGTGGTCACCATCGCCCATGAACGCACGCCCTTTACCGAACAAGCCCTTCATTCTGGCGCAATTGATGCAATCATCGCGCAAAACACCGGCCATTTGGTACGCAGCGCCATCCGTCGCCTGAAAGGCATCATCGACAACCGCGAAACCCTGAAGTCCCAAGAAACCATCCGCACCGAAATTTTGCTGAAGACCAATCTCTGACCTTTGGATCGTTTAATCCATCGCCGCCAAAGCCTGCTCGGATTGGCGGTGAATCGGGAAGATTTTATCGTAGGCCAGCGTGAACACATAGGTGTAGCCCACAACAAAGGTTGTGATGGCAATATCTGCCACAAACGCTTCTAGCAGGGAGATCTGCAACCACCAGACATAGATCGGCAACGAGGTTAACGTCAGCGAGGCTTCAAACCCCAAGGCATGCACAACCCGCCCGAAATGGGACCGTTGGCTTGAAACCCGCCCGGCCCGCGCATCGACTTGATCAAACCCCCAATTATAAAGCAAATTCAACACCATCGCTTTTCCTGCCAGAAACGCACCGAACAGACCGAATTCCGCAATTGGCTTGTCAAAAATTACTGAGCCCGCGGGAATCAGGATCGCCATCAGTGAAATTTCAAAGCAGATTGTGTAGCGCAGGCGGTCTTTTCCCGATCTTTGAACAACAGTTTCCGACATCTATTTGCTCCTTCGCGCGGGCCTTTTTTCAAGATTGCTTCTATCGGTAATTCCAAGTATTTCCAGTCATTAAGTATCTGATAATATGATAGGACAGCCATGCCCTCCCCTGACAGTCTGCGCGCCTTTGTTCTGGCGGCTGAACTCGGTTCGTTTTCGGCCGCCGCACGACAGATGAAGAAGGCCCAGTCGGCTGTCTCCACCGCCATTTCCAACCTTGAAATTGACACGGGCCTGATGCTGTTTGACCGCAGCAGCAGGTCACCCACCCTGACCCCAGAGGGGCGTTCCTTGCTGCCTTATGCCAACGGAATTCTGCTGGGCCAGCAAGAATTTTCCGCCAAAGCCAGTTCCATGTCCGAAGGCGTCGAGGACCGCCTTTGCATCGCCGTGGAACAGGGCATCGACCTGACGCCTGCCCTAAACATTTTGACAGAATTTGCGGATCACTTCCCCCATGTGACGCTGGAAGTTCTGTCAACAGGCCCCAATGACACCGCGACCTTGCTGAAAGAAGGACGTGCGGTTTTGGGGCTGATGACAGAACAGGAAAGCTATCCCACAGGGTTCCAGTTTCGCGGTGTGGGTCATTGGACATTGGTTCCTGTGTGCAGTGCAGCTCATCCCTTGGCCGGATTTGATCGGGTTTCCCACACCCAGCTAAGGCAGCATCGCCAGTTGGTGTTGAAAAGCCGCTCGACCGATGAACTTGGGATTGTCGGTGAAATCAAAAGTGCGGCCACATGGTATGCGCAAAGCCCGAATATGATCCTTGATCTGGTATTGCGGGGGCTGGGCTGGGCCGAATTGCCACTGTCCGTGGTCAAAGACCAGTTGAAATCGGCCAATCTGGTTCGAATGAACTATCGTTTTCAGCAAAGCGATGTGTTGGAAGGTTTGGATCTTGTCTGGACTGAACAACACGGCCTTGGTCAAGCGGGCCAATGGATTAAAAGCCAGCTTTTAAATGTTCCACAAGAGGCTTGGCGCGCCTAAACAACACCGCCTTTGCCTTGTAAAAACCCCGAGGCCGCACACTCTGTGCAGCCTCGGACAGACTGTTTAAATCAAGCTTTTGTTAGACCAATTCACCCAAGCTGGCTGGGCTAAACCCTTGCAACTCAGCAGATTTTCCGTTGCGAATTTGATCTGGCCACGCAGGATTCGTGATCAAAGCGCGCCCAACGGCGATCAGGTCGAACTCTTCGCGGTCCAAGCGTTTCATCAATCCGTCGATTTCAGTGCTTTGTGAGGATTCTCCGCCAAAGGCCCGCATGAAATCGCCCGACAAGCCGACAGACCCTACACTTACCGTTGCTTTGCCTGTCAGTTTTTTCGCCCAACCCGCAAAGTTAAGGCCGTCTTCCCCGTCGATTTCAGGGAATTCAGGCTCCCAGAAGCGGCGTTGCGAACAGTGGAACACATCCACGCCCGCTTCGGCAAGCGGTGTCAGCCAGGCTTCCATTTCTGCGGGTGTTTCAGCCAGACGGGCAGTGTATTCTTGCTGTTTCCACTGGCTTAACCGCAGGAAGATCGGGAAGTCAGGACCAACAGCCGCCCGAACCGCGCGCACGATTTCAGCCGCAAAGCGCGAGCGTTCTACCAAGGTTGCCCCGCCAAACGCGTCGTCGCGCTGGTTTGTGCCAGCCCAGAAGAATTCGTCAATCAGATAGCCGTGGGCACCGTGAATTTCCGCCATATCAAAGCCCAACCGCTTGGCATCCGCCGCAGCCGAGGCGAAGGCCGCGATGGTGTCTGCGATATCGGCGTCAGACATGGCGTGGCCTACTTTGACATCGGGTTTCAACAGGCCGGACGGGCTTTCAAAACCGGATTCAGGGGTCCATTCGCCCTGTCCTTTGACAGCGCCGATGTGCCAGATCTGCGGCCCCATGCGCCCGCCCGCGTCATGCACGGCGTCAATCACTTGCTTCCAGCCTGCCAAAGCGGCCTCGCCGTGGAAAAACGGAATGTTCAGTTCATTGCGTGACGCCGGGCGATTGACCACGGTGCCTTCGGACAGGATCAAACCAGCGCCGCCTTCAGCACGGCGGCGGTAATAGTCTACGTTTGACTGCCCTGGCACACCGTTCGGGGCCATGTTTCGGGTCATCGGGGCCATGACAATTCGGTTCTTCAGTTCAAGGTTCCCAAGCTGGAACGGCGCGAAAAGCGATGCAGTGTCTGTGGTGGTTTTGGTTGACATTTAAAGTCTCCGGAATTTGATTTGCAGCATACGTATATTAAATATACCTAGTGGCAATGGGGCACTTCAGGTTCCCTAAGTCACTTTGAGGAAACCACATGTCTGACGCGCATTTTTCAGCCAACTGCCCCAGCCGCATTCTGTTCGCAGAAGTGGCCGACAAATGGTCCATGATGATCCTGAAAGTCCTAAGCGACGAACCACAACGCTTTAACGAAATCAAGCGGCGGCTAGAGGGTGTGTCGCAAAAAGCGTTGACGCAAACCCTGCGCCGCCTTGAACGCAACGGGCTGATCACCCGCACGGTTCTGTCAACCTCGCCTGTCGCGGTGCGTTATGCCTTAAGCCCGCTGGGAAAATCACTGGTGGTGCCCTTTGCAGCCCTATACGCTTGGACTTGCCACAACCTGCCCGAGGTGGAGGCCGCACGCCGAAACTATGATGCCCGCGCGTGACGCCAAACACCTGTTTATAACAACGAAACTGTGAACTCTTTCAGACCGTGCCAGATTAGCGCGGCTTGGTTTGGCACAGCGCATCGGTGCTGTTTGCCGCCTCTAGGGTGCCAATCAAATCTTTCATGGTCCCAACAAAGCTCGCGTATCGCTCGGTGCCAATAGCATCACGCAACGCGTCCAGATGGCCCAGCGCCTTGGCCTCCATTCGGGCTTGTTGTTCAATGCCTTTTTGCGTAGCCACACTTAGATGGATGCGCCGATCCTGCGCCGAACGCAGACGCTGGATCAGCCCCTCGTCCTCCATCCAGCGCAGGGCTTTGGTGATGCTGGATTTGTCACGGGCGGATGCGATCCCAATCTGGGTCTGGCTGATACGGGGATTGCGCACCACCAAGGTCAGGATGGTGAAATACCCCGGCAGCAGCGCGTCATCGCCCAGCCGATTGCGGAAATCCTCGTAAGCCACCTCAAAGGCGCGGCGCAGGTACATGCCGATGAATTCATGCAATACCCCGTGGTCCAGCGTAGCACTGTCAGGTGCCTGCGCGGCTTCATAGGATAAAACCGCATCTTCCTGCCCGCCCTGTGTCGGTTTGACCCCCATGCCTAGCGCGCCATAACAGGCAGAACCATCACCACCCAAGGAAAGGCAATGATGATCAGAATGCGTACAACATCGGCCAGCACAAAGGGCAGTACGCCCCTGTACATATCCCCGACAGAGAGGTCATCAATCACCGATTTAATCACGAACAAGTTCAATCCAACAGGTGGTGTAATCAACGAAAGTTCGGTCACCATCACGGCAAAGATACCAAACCAGACCGGATCAAACCCCAATTGCGTGACGATAGGAAAGAAGATCGGGATGGTCAGCAAAATCATCGACAGGCTTTCCATGAACATACCCAAGAAAAGATAGATCAACAGGATTGCTAAAATCACCGCCGTTGGCCCCAAGCCCAAGGATAAGATCAGGTCTGACAGTGCTGCGGGCAAGCCGATCAGATTCATAAAGTTGGAAAAAACCAGCGCGCCGATCAACACCATGAACAGGCTGGCTGTGGTCATTACGGTTTCTATCAGCGAGTCGATCAAGCCCCGCCATGACAAGGCACGCCGCCACAAGGCAAAGGCCAATGCCCCCGTGGCCCCAACGCCGCCAGCTTCGGTCGGGGTGAACACACCCTTATAAAGCCCGCCAATAATGCCGATGAACAACAACAGGATCGGCCCCACGCTGCGCAAATAGCGGATGCGATCTGCCCAGCCCACGCGGGGGGCGGCAGGGGCGCAACTCGGGTCGATTTGCGCGGCAATCCGAATGGCTGCAAGGTACAGGATGATGGCCAGCACACCGGGCAATACACCCGCGATGAACAGCGATCCGATATCCGTGCCTGTGGCGATCCCATACAGCACAAGGATCACCGAGGGCGGGATCAAAATACCCAACGTCCCCCCCGCCGCAACAGCCGAGGCCGCAAAGCCGTCTTTATAGCCATACCGGCGCATTTCAGGCACTGCGACTTTGGCCATGGTTGCCGCTGTCGCCAATGAAGACCCGCTCAGTGCGGAAAACCCGCCGCATGCAAGGATCGTCGCCGCCGCCAGCCCGCCGCGCATATGGCCCACAAACCCGTGGCACAGCCGGTACAGGTCCTCGGACATCCGCGCGCGGGTCACAAACACCCCCATCAGAATGAACATGGGCAGGACCGACAATTCATAAGACATGGTGGCGTTGATCGGCAGTTGGCCAATCATCCCCATCGCAGTGCGTTCGGATATGTTAATCCAAATACCCGAAAGCCCCACCAGCAACATGGCCAGCGCAATGGGCATCCCACCCATCATCAAAACAAACACGCCCCCAAAAGAGATCGCGGCGACTTCCCACACGCCCATCAGAGGCCCCCTGCCGTTTCAGTAGTCTTGGGGCGATCGGGGCGAAACGCCTCAATCGCGCAAATCAAAAAGGCCAGTGCAGCTACAACCAGCAGCACAGACATGCCTTGAGCAATCAGCCCCTTTGGCACGCGTAATTCCATCGTCACTTCGCCGTAGGACAGCAGCCGCACGCCCTGAAGCCAGACCCGCCAGGCAATAAACCCAAGCAACCCCGCCCCGACAAGATCAGCCAGAAACCCCATTGCGCGCACCACGGACGGGGGCAGTTTGTCGATCAGCACTGTCACACAAATATTGCCACGGCGGCGCACCATCAGCGGCACTGCGGTGAAAACAATCAGCCCCATGCCGATTTCGATCATTTCAAAGCCGCCCATCAACGGGCTGCGCAATCCATAGCGCATGACCACGCCGGTAAAGGTCACGGCCATAACGAAAAAGGCAATCAAACCGGATAGCCACGCAAGCACTAGGCACAGTTTGTCAAAGAGATTTATTGCAGATGACATCGCGCCCTCGCCCACCGGAAAAATAATGCGGTGGCACCCCTTAAGCGGTGCCACCCAAGGATCACTTGACCACGTTTACAGCTTTATCAGCACGGTAGTTTTCCACCATGTCGCGGGCGTATTCCAAAATTTCCGCCCCGTCATAGCCTTTGTCTGCCGCCTGCGCCAACCATTCTGTTTCCAGCGGTTTCAGCTTTTCACGGGCCGCAGCAACATCAGCTTCTGGCAGGGTGATGAATTCCACACCCTTTTCATTCAGCTTTTCTTCGCCATGTTTGTCCCCATTGGTCCAGGCAAAGCCCGACAGCATCGCAATCGCCATACCAGAGTGCTTTTCAACAGCCGCCCGTTCCTTATCGGTCAAACCGTCCCAGCTGTCCTGATTGAACGCCACCCAAAAGGTATCAGTATACAAACCACCTGGAATCCGTGTGATCGACGAAATTACCGGCGTGATGCCGAAAAAGTCGATGGATTCAGATGGGAAAGTGATCCCGTCAGCCACACCGCGTGACATTGCGGTCTGGGCCTCGGTCGGGGGCAGTTGCACGGGGGATGCGCCCAGTTCGGACATCATCCGCCCTGTAACATTGCCACCCACACGGATGGTTTTGCCCTCTAGGTCAGCCAGCGTATCAATCCGGCCCTTGGCCATGTTGATATTGGGGTTAGAGTGGGTGAACAAGCCCACCACATGGGCACCATCATGTTCGCCGTATTCCGCGCCGTACTTTTCATAGGTCAGCCAGGACGCAGCAGATCCGGCCCATGGATCGGGCGACATAAACGGCAGGTCCATCACTTGGGTCATGGTAAAGCGGCCCGCATTGTGGCCCGAAACACCGTAGCCCACGTCAAACGCCTGATCCAGCAACAGGTCAAACTGTGCAGGGGGTGGCCCCAGCGGCGAAGTCATGATTTCAAACTTCAACGATCCGCCGGTTTCTTCCTCAATCGCTGTTGCCCATGGCTTTAGAATGCCCGACACGATCAAATGGTGCGGCGGCAGCCACGACCCGACGCGGATCGTTTTTGTGTCCTGCGCGAAGGCAGGCAGCGCAGTGACACCAATCGCCAGCGCCAAGCCCCATGTTGCAAATATCTTCATCTTACTCTCCCTTATGCTATGCGGCTTCTACCGCTCGTTTATTTTGGTGATCAAAGTTTTGTAGGTCCACTGAGTTTAAAAATTTCCAGCGCATCTGCTTCGGACCCGCCCCGCACGGACAACAGACGAAACTGTTCCGCCGCCATCGCTGTGAATGGCACCGGAGATGTACTGCTGCGTGCCAGATCGCAGACTGAATCGAGATCTTTCAGCATTGTGTAGACATGTCCCAAAGGCGGCTCGTGCTGGGCGTTAACCATACGTGGTAAAAAGATTTGTAGCGGCTTGCTGTCTGCAAATCCACCAGCCAGTGCTTCGGGCAGACGGGTGGCATCCACGCCTGCATTTGTCGCCAGACGTGCGGCCTCGGCCAGAACGGCCATGGTACAGCCCACAATAACCTGATTGCACAGTTTGGTTGTCTGCCCTGCCCCCGACGGCCCCATCAAGGTAAACCGCGCGGCCATTTTCAGCACCACATCTTCGACTTTGGCAAAAACTGCCGCATCGCCCCCTGCCATGATCGCCAGCGTTCCCGCCTCGGCACCTGGCACACCGCCAGACACAGGGGCATCGATCCAATCCATGCCGGTTTCGGCTTTCAAACGATCCGCCATAACGCGAGTGGCCTCGGGCTGGATAGACGAGAAATCCACCAGAACCGCCCCTTTGCGCGCACCTTTGGCAACGCCGTTTTCACCGAACACGGCTTCTTCTACCGCTTTGGTATCCGTCAGGCACAGGAACACGATATCGGATTTCGCCGCAACATCGGCAGGGTTTTCCCCCAGTGCAGCCCCTTTATCCACCAGCGGTTGCGCCTTTGAAGCTGTGCGATTCCAGACTGTTAGCGCAAATCCTGCCGCTAGCAGACGCCCCGCCATAGGCGTGCCCATCAAACCGATTCCGATATATCCAAGCGTTGGTGTGTCTGTCATCTGTCCATTCCTTTTCTGCGCGGCTCTGGCCATTGCGCATTCCCTGCATGGGTCACAGCCCCTTCATGGGCTTGGCCCACGGTGGCTGCGTATTTCGACAAAAGCCCTGCCTTGTGGCGGGTTTCCGGTGCGGTCCATTCCGCGCGGCGTCGGTCCAGTTCTTCGTCCGACACATCAAGTGTGATTGTGGCCGCCTTTCCGTCGATAGTGATCGTATCACCGTTGTGAACCAACCCCATCGGCCCGCCTGTCGCGGCCTCGGGGGCGGCGTGGCCAATGCACATGCCCCGCGTGGCACCTGAAAACCGACCATCCGTCAGCAAGGCCACTTTTTCGCCCATGCCCTGCCCGTAGATCAGCGCCGTCAGACCCAGCATTTCGCGCATCCCAGGGCCGCCAACGGGGCCCTCGTTGCGCACAATCAGAACCTCACCCTCTTTGTAATCCCGCGTGTGCACCGCCTCGACCGCGTCATCTTCGCTTTCGAACACACGGGCCGTACCGGTGAAGGTCAGCGATTTCAGGCCAGCCACTTTTAACAGCGCACCATCGGGGCAAAGGTTGCCTTTCAACACAACAACACCGCCTGATTTCATAATGGCATCCGACACAGGGCGGATGATTTCCCCGTCTGGTGCGGGGGCGTCCTGAACCTCTTCGGCCAGTGTGCGGCCTGTGACTGTCAGCGTATCCCCGTGCATAAAGCCATTGGCGATCAACTCTTTGATAACCACATGCGCGCCGCCAATTTCATAAACATCCTTGGCGTGATATTTCCCGCCGGGTCGCAGGTTCCCGATAAACGGCGTGCGTTGCAGCACGGCGGCCACGTCATCGGCAGTGAATTTGATCCCTGCCTCATGGGCAATAGCAGGAATATGCAACGCAGTATTCGTGGACCCGCCTGTCGCCGCAACAATGGCACAGGCGTTTTCCAGCGCCTTGCGGGTCACAATATCACGGGGCAACGGCCCGCCCCGTTCGATCATTTCCATCACCAAGGCCCCTGCACGGTGACCAACGCCCTTACGCTCGGAATACACCCCTGGAATCATAGATGAATTGGGAACCGTCAGCCCCAATGCCTCGGATACCATAGCCATCGTGTTGGCGGTAAATTGCCCTGCACAGGCACCAATGGTCGGCTTGCAGGCCTCTTCCAATTGGGTCAACTCGTCTCGGGTCATGGTGCCGGCTTGCACAGCGCCCACAGCCTCATAGGTATCCAGAACACTGACATCACGCTCCTGAAACCGCCCCGGCAAAGCAGAGCCGCCATAGACAAAAACCGAAGGCACATTACAGCGTACCATCCCCATGATGACGCCCGGCAAAGTCTTGTCGCAGCCGCCATAGCCCACGATCCCGTCATAAGCGTGGCCGTGGATCACAGCCTCAATACTGTCGGCGATCAATTCACGGCTGACCAGACTGAATTTCATGCCTTCGTGGTTCATCCCGACCCCATCGGACACCGAAATCGTAGTGAATTCGCGCGGCGTGCCGCCTGCCATCGCCACGCCTTCCTTGGCGTAATCCACCTGTGCGTAATGGGTCATGTTGCACGGTGTCGTTTCGCCTTTCTGGCTGACCACGCCCACCATCGGCTTGGCGATTGCCGCATCATCCAGCCCCATCGCATGCATGAAGGCACGGTGCGGGCTGCGGTCGATGCCGTCGGTGGTAATACGCGAGCGAAGTGGTTTTTTGTCGGTCGAAGCCATTAATAGCTGCCCCTGAAGAAAGTTTCACGAAAGAATGTTTTCACTTGAACTAAATCATTCGATCCCGTTTTCTGTCAACACTGAATTTGAGGAGGCCGAAAATTGAGACTGATCGCGAATATTTCCATGATGTTTAAAGAAGTCGCCCTGCACGAAAGGCTACATGCGGCGCAGGCGGCTGGCTTCGCAGGCGTTGAAATCCAGTTTCCCGAAGCGCAGGATATAGCGGCGTTGAAACGGGCTTCAGATGAACTCCGGATGCCGATCACTTTGATAAATGTGCCGCGCGGCACTGGCGATGCAGTCGGTCTTGCTGCGCTGCCGGGTCAGGTTGCGGACTACCACGCCGCCGTTGAAACCTGCGCCGAACAGGCCGCAACCCTTAGGGTTCGCAAGGTCAATGTTCTGGCAGGCCGACCGCCAAAAGGCGCGGATCCCGCCGACTGCCGCGCCACCCTAATCCGCAACCTTATTCATACTGCCGATGTCATGGCTGCACTTGATGTGCGTGTCATGGTCGAGCCGGTTAACCTTGGCGACGTCCCCGGCTTCTTTCTGTCAGGACTGGGAAACGCACTGGCCCTGTTGGAAGAGATCAACCACCCCAACCTGTTCCTGCAATTCGATTATTATCACATGTCGATCACCGAGCCCGACCTGCCTGCGGCGATCCGGCGGGCGGGATCACGGATTGGTCACGTACAATTTGCCGACACGCAGGGACGCAATGAACCCGGCACGGGCACAGTGGACTTCGCCGCGGCCTTCAAAGCCCTGCGTGAAACCGGCTATGACGCAGAGGTTTCGGCAGAATATAATCCCCGTGGAACCACAGCCCAAGGGCTGGAATGGATGAATGATTTTAAAAGGATGATGGCATGAGCGACCAAACAAATATAACACAACAGATCCTGCAAGACGTGCTGGCAGGCGCACCGTTTAACGCTTACGGGGTGACCCCGCTGCGCAGCGTCGAACAGGCCTACGCCCTACAGGATTCGCTGACCTCTGCCTTGGTGGAAAATGACAGGTTCGGCCCTGTCGCAGGCTGGAAAATCGCCGCCAACTCTGTGCAATTGATGGAGCGCTTCAAGCTGAAAGAGCCCGCCACAGGCCGCGTCTTTGCCAACCAACGCCGCAACAGCCCCGCAACATTGCAAGTCAGCGACTACACCGAATTCGCCTTTGAACCCGAGATCGTCGCAGTAATAAAAACCACGCTCCCCCCAGAAAACGCGCCGTTTTCAACCGCGGACGTCATGGCTGCCATTGATCGGTTTGCCCCCGGAATGGAACTGCTGGACATGCGCCAAACCGACATGCCCAACACCCACATCCCTGACGCCATCGCCCAAAACATTTCCAACGTAGGCGCCGTTCTGGGCGGACCGGGTATCGCCCCCGAGGCCCTAAATCCAAGCAACGTGCGCACGACCATAACAATTGACGGCAAGGTTCAACACGACGTCACAGGCGCCGCCCCACAAAACCCGATCGAAGCCGTAACATGGCTGGCCAACCATCTGGCGTCACGGGGGCTTATGCTAGAAGCCGGACAAATCGTAATGTGCGGCACCCACAGCCCGATCTGGTACCACAAAGGCGCAGGCAAAATTGAGGTAGAGATGTCAGGTCTGGGAACTGTGTCCGTTACGATGGAATGACGTAAAGACTAGGCAAGGCCTTGCGTCATCACGCGACGCGGGCCGTGTCAATCTGGGAAAAAAGGGGGGGTGGCGGACAGACAGGGATTCGAACCCTGGAGACCCTTCCGAGCCTACACACTTTCCAGGCGTGCGCCTTCGACCACTCGGCCACCTGTCCGTTGGGCGGGTATTAGCGGTCTGAGCGGGGGCTTGCAAGCCCTAAGGTTTGTTTTTTGTTACAGTTTCGCAACTGCGGCATTTGGGGGGGATTTGACGGTGTTCTAACCCTGTGCATATCCGTTTTCTCGGCGGGATTGCAGGGTCAGTCGATCTCGGGGCCGTATTCCAGCACGAGGGGGACGATCAGGTCTTCTTCGTCAGTCAAATGACGTTCCAAAAAACTGTCAAAGGTCTTTTGTCGCGCCAGCAGGGCTTGGGTCGCAGTTTTGGCATCATTGCCCGATTGCAGGTCTTGCAGCACCAGATTTGTCGACTCGGCCAGATCGTGGATATGGCGGTCCAGCGCGTGGTGATCGGCGTCCAGCAGTTCAAAGCCGTGTTCCAACCGCCCGTCCAGGCCGGTGAATTTGGGAAAGTAGTGATTGTCCTCAATGGAATGATGGCCGTGCAACTGATCCAGAAACAGGCGGGTATAGTGGCTGAGCTCGGCCCCGAAACGCGGGTGTGTGCTGTCTAGGAACTGGTTGCTGCTGTCCTGCAAACGGGCAATCAATTCGCGGAACATGCCGTGGCGCGACAACCAGAACCCCGTCAAATCCGAAAAATTCGGATGGGTTTCCCAGTCGGCACGGGGATAAAGATCGGCCAGCACGCGCAGGTGTTCGGGCAGGCCGGATCGGGTTTCAAGGCTGGGTTTTTCCATGGTCTCAGTCCTAAACCAGCCGTAAAGGCTTGACCAGTCGCTTAACGTTGCTGGGTCTGCCAGTCGGGATGTATCCAAGGCTCCACGTTTGAAGCAGGCAGCGGCGTGCGGCCTAAAATATGGTCACTGGCCTTTTCCCCAACCATGATAGAGGGCGCGTTCAGATTGCCGTTCGGGATGCTGGGGAAGATAGAACTGTCGGCCACCCGCAGGCCCTCTACGCCGATAACGCGGCATTCGGGATCGACCACGGCCATCGGGTCATCCGCTGCGCCCATTTTGCAGGTGCCGCAGGGGTGATAGGCGCTTTCCACGTGTTCCTTGATAAAGCTGTTCAGCTCTGCATCCGACTGCACATCTTTGCCCGGTTGGATTTCGCCGCCGTTAAAGGGGGTGAAAGCATCTTGGGCAAAAATCTCGCGGGTTAAGCGGATGCAGGTGCGGAAATCCTGCCAGTCCTGATCGCGGCTCATGTAGTTGAACAGGATGCTGGGCGCGGCTTTCGGATCGGCGCTGGTCAGCGTGACCGCCCCGCGAGAGGTGGACCGCATCGGGCCCACATGGGCTTGAAAGCCGTGTCCCTCGGCGGCGGCCTTGCCATCGTAGCGCACGGCCATGGGCAGGAAATGATACTGGATGTCAGGGTATTCGATGCCTGCCCGAGACCGGATAAAGGCGGCACTTTCAAACTGGTTTGATGCGCCCGGCCCTTTGCCTGTCAGCAGCCATTTCGCCCCGACATAGGCTTTGCCCAGCAGGTTCCAGTATTTGAACAGGGTCACGGGTTGCAGGCTTTTGACCTGAATATAGAGTTCCAGATGGTCCATCAGGTTCTGCCCGACCCCTGCCCGATCCGCCACCACGTCAATGCCGTGTTCACGCAGATGGGCGGCGGGGCCGATGCCCGACCGCATCAGCAACGCGGGGGAATTAAACGCAGAGGCGGCGATGATCACCTCGCGGCTGGCGTTCAAAGTGACGGTCTTGTTGCCTTGGCTGATTTCAACCCCGACTGCGCGGCCATCTTTGATCACCACGCGGTTGGCGTGGCCCTTGACCAGTTCAACGTTGGGGCGTTTCAAGGCGGGTTTCAGATAGGCGTTGGCCGCAGACCAGCGTTGGCCTTTGTGAACGGTCTGATCCATCGGGCCGAAGCCTTCTTGCTGGACGCCGTTGTAATCATCTGTGACCTGATAGCCTGCCTGACGACCTGCCTCGACAAAGGCGCGGTTCAGGGGGTTTTCGCGGCTTCCCCGCTGCACATGCAGCGGACCTGCATCGCCGCGCACATCTGCATCACCGCCGTGGCCAGATGCATCCCAGTTTTCCTGCCGCTTGAAGTAGGGCATCACATCCGCGCCAGACCAGCCCTGTGCGCCCAGTTCGGCCCAGGTGTCATAGTCCCGCGCATGGCCGCGCACATAGACCATACCATTGATCGAGGATGAGCCGCCAACCACCTTGCCCCGAGGGGCCGCCAGCCTGCGCCCGCCCAAATGGGGTTCGGGTTCAGATTGATACCCCCAATCATAGCGCGCCATATTCATCGGATAGCTAAGTGCGCCGGGCATCTGGATAAACGGCCCCCAATCGGTACCGCCATATTCCACAACCAGCACTTTGTTTTTGCCGTCTTCGGACAGGCGATAGGCCATTGCACAGCCAGCAGAGCCAGCGCCGATGATGATGTAATCCGCGTTCATAACGATGGGTTCCTTGTCAGAACGTGTTGCGCAGCGCGTCGTAAGAAACCATCACATGGTCCTGAAAGGCGCGGCGTTTGGTAAGGCGATTATAGTAAGCTTGGGCCTGCGGTAGCGGCCTGCGGGGTAAATCCGTGTCAAAGTAACGGGACAGAACATGGCCGAACATCACGTCAGCCAGTGTGAAATCGGGACCGCACAGAAAGGCGTGATCGGCAAGGCGGGCTTCGGCGATGGACAGTTCTGCTTCGAACACGTCCAGTGCTGCAGAAATCGCCGCCGTATCCCGCCGCTCAGGGGCGGTGCGGGTGTTGCGCCAGAAAATCGGGCCGGTAAAATTCCGCGCCACATCGTTTTTGGCCCAATCTGCCCACATATCCACCTGCGCGCGGGCCAGTGGATCAGCAGGCCAAAAGCTGTCAGAGCCGTGCAATCCCGCCAGATAGCGCAGGATAGCGGCGGTTTCGAACAAGGCCTGCCCTGTTTGGGTCACCAGCACGGGGATTTTACCATGAGGGTTCCGCGCGCGGAACGTTTGGGTGTCAGTGCCCCCGTAAACTTCGCCGTAATCCAGCCGGTTTGCGGCCAGCGCCAGTTCCCCGGTGCCCCACATCACCGCCTGCACATTCGACGAGGTTTTGCGCCCGTAAACCGTGAGCATCACTCCCCCCTTGGGAAACGGGCGACGTCCTCGACCGTGTTCAAATCCATGTGGTTGCGCATGTAGCGTTCAGATGCTTTTTGCAGCGGCTGGTAATCCCAAGGATAATAATCGCCGTTGCGCAGCGCCTCATAAACCACCCAGCGGCGGGCCTGACTTTCGCGGATCTGCGCATCATAAGCATCCAGATCCCAACGCACTTCGGATTGTTCGCGCAGGGCCTTTAGAGTGACGGCATATGTGGGGTCGGTTGCCAGATTTGTCAGCTCGTGGGGGTCGGTGTCCAGATTGAACAACTGTTCGGGATCAAGGGCGCAGCGGTTGTATTTCCACGGACCATCGCGCAGGGAGACCAGCGGGGCATAAGATGCTTCGGCGGCGTATTCCATTGCAACGGGGGCGCTGCGGGTGCCGCCCTGCCCCAGATACACAAGGCTTTCGCCTTCGGTCCAGGGGGCGACTTCATCCATGGAAACACCAGCAAGTTCGGCCACTGTGGGGGTGACGTCGATATTGCTGACAGGGGCTGTGACCAGACCCGGTTCCATATCAGGGGCGCAGACCATCAAAGGCACGCGGGAGGCGCCTTCAAAGAAGCTCATCTTGAACCAATGTCCCCGTTCGCCCAGCATATCGCCGTGATCGGATACAAACAGGATTGTTGCCTCTTGGCGGGTAGTTTCAAGGGCTTCCATTACCTCGCCGATTTTATCGTCCAGATAGCTGATATTGGCGAAATAGGCGCGGCGCGAACGCTTGATGTCTTCTTCTTTGATGTCAAAGCTGCGCCAGTCGTTGGCGTCAAAAATCCGTTTGGAATGGGCGTCGTGATCGGCGTAGTCCATCGCAGGCACGCTGGGTAACAGGTGGTCGCAATCCTCGTACAGATCCCAGTATTTCTTGCGCGCTACATAGGGGTCGTGGGGGTGGGTGAAGCTGACGGTCAGGCACCACGGGCGATCCTGTTTGCCCCGCGCCAGATCATAGACCTTGCGCGTGGCGTTATACGCCACCTCATCGTCATATTCCATCTGGTTGGAAATCTCGGCCACGCCCGACCCTGTGACAGAACCCATGTTGTGATACCACCAGTCGATCCGCTCGCCCGGTTTGCGGTAATCGGGCGTCCAGCCGAAATCAGCGGGGTAAATATCAGTGGTCAGGCGTTCTTCAAAGCCGTGCATCTGATCGGGCCCGACGAAATGCATCTTGCCCGACAGGCAGGTTTGATAGCCCGCACGGCGCAGGTGGTGCGCATAAGTGGGGATGTCAGAGGCAAATTCCGCCGCATTGTCATAGACCCGCGTGCGGCTGGGCAATTGCCCCGACATGAAAGACGCCCGCCCCGGTGCGCAGAGCGGTGACGCGGTATAGGCGTTTTTGAACCGCGTGGAACGTGCCGCCAGTTTTTTAAGGTTCGGCGCGTGCAACCAATCGGCTGGCCCGTCGGGAAACAGCGTGCCGTTCAGTTGGTCTACCATAAAAATCAGGATGTTCGGCTTGCTCATGTAGAGACCTTTAATTCTTGCTGTGTGTGGTTCAGTTGCTGGCGCAGGTATTCATCCACCAGTGCCATAACCTCCAGCCGCGCAGGTGCGTTGTCCTGCAAGGCGTGGCGGATGTAAAAACCGTCAATCATCGCGGCCAGAGTTTGGGCCACGTGGTTCGCACGGCTGGTGTCCATCAGTTGGGACAGATTGAACACCAGATTGGAATGCAGCCGCCGCCCGTAAATGGCGAGCAGGCGTTTGGCTTCGGGGACGGTGCGGGCGTAGACATAGAAATTCAGCCATGCCGACACCACTTCATCTGTGAAATTCAGCGGATGAAAGCTGACGGCGATGATGGCGTCCAGACGTTCCTTGGGGCCGGACACCAGTTTCATTTCCCTGCGCACATGATCCCCGTAAGAGCGCAGGATATGGCGCATGGCGGCCACAAAAATCTGTTCCTTGCTGCCGAAATAGTGATGGGCCAAGCCGCTGGACATGCCCGCCCGTTTTGCAATCTGGCTGACGGTCACACTTAACGAGCCCGCCTGCCCGATCTCGGCAATCGTGGCATCAATCAACGCCTGACGGCGGATCGGTTCCATTCCAACTTTGGGCATTTGAGACTCATTTCAGGTGTCGCCGCAACTTGGAGTTTTTATATTGACTGGTCAATCAATAAAAACGGAGTGCCAGAAAAAATCCTGTCACCGCTTTACAAGCGGAGATCGCCGCCGAGGGTTTGAGGCCCATCATGTCACATTGTCTAGGGGTCGTATTCTTGCTACCCCCGAAAAAACCTCGGAGGATTGCAGTGCAAAAAACCGCCCTCTTCACATTGCCAGATACCAATATTCAAGTTCTGGCACCCCCTGCCGAGCTGGATTTTTTTGACCGACAAAGCGTTCAGCTTTCCAACCCCATCACCCCGCTTGCAGCATGGAATGCGATCACCGGACGACCATCGCGCCTTTTGAAAGTTGCCTTTCGCATCAGGGACGGGATTTCCGCATTGTTCGGAGTCAAGAAAATCGGCGGCTTCTCATCCTCGGCGCGCGAAGGGGTTTCGGTTGGCGAAAAGCTGGATTTCTTTCTGGTGGAACATGTGGCGCACGATGTTCTGACCCTGTCGGAACGAGACACACATCTGGACGTTCTGACCTGCATATCAACACAAGAAAACACGCTGACCATTACATCTTCGGTGATAACGCACAACACATTCGGGCGAGTCTATATGCTGCCGGTTGCACCAGCACACAGGTGGATCGTCCGCTCAAATCTGCGGCGCATTCAAAAAGAGCACGCTTAATAAAAGGCCTGTGAAGGGCTGGTGTTTGGGTCTGCCTGCAACAGTATCACCCCGGCAAGGTCACCACAACTGCGCCGCGGTTTGTGGCGACGACGGTGTGTTCATACTGCACAACTGGCGCGCGGGGGTGGCTGCGCAGGGTCCAGCCGTCGGCGTCCTGATCCGCCCAAAGCCCGCCCGTAGACAGAAAGGGCTCCACTGTCAGAACAAGGCCATTGGTGATGCGGCGCTTGTCGCCTTTGGTGGGCCAGGTGGCGATTTCTTCGGGGTATTCATGCAAGGATCGCCCGACCCCGTGGCTGGCGAGATTTCGGATTAATGTATAGCCCCGCGCATCTGCGAATTTTCCGATGGCTTTACCGATGCCGGCCAGCGGCTTGTCACTGCCCACTTGCGCAATGCCGATCTGCATGGCGCGTTTCCCATCACGGCACAAACGATCCAGCGGCGCCTGCGTTGGCGGCACGCGAAATGTGGCCCCTGTATCCGCGAAAAAGCCGTTCTTTGAGGCAGACACGTCGATGTTCACCAGATCCCCTGCTGCGATCACCCGATCCCCCGGAATGCCATGGGCAATTTCTTCGTTCACGCTGATGCAGGTTGTGCCCGGGAAGTCATAGACGGCTTTCGGGGCCGAAACGGCGCCATTTCGGTCCAGCAATGTACGGCCTATTTCATCCAGTTCAAGGGTGGTCATTCCGGGTTCCATCGCTTTGGCCATCGTCTGCATTGTGTTGGCGACGATCCGGCCAATGTGTTTCAGCCCGTCCAGTTCATCTTGTTTTGTGATGGTCATCTGATGCTTTTCCCCAAGTGGATCTCGTTCCTTTTTATCTAAGAGCCTGTGTTCAGAATGTCCACGTCAGGGCGAACGGCACGGAACTTTGACAAAACTCTTGCGAAACCCCAGTGAACACCATGAAAATCGCAATAAAATTGAGACAGTTAAACTATATCGTGGCCAAATAGGCACGCTATACTTGAGGCATCCAAATTTGATTTTGCAGCCACATTCATGACACAATCATCAACCAATTCTTAACTCCCGAGCGTCAGATTAGACGACGATAGATATTTATGGGGAAAAGATATGAGTTTTTTAATTGGAATGGCAATTGGCGGCATGGCCGCTTGGCTGGTGATCGCCGTAATGGAAACCACTTGGGAAGACATCTTCCCAGATCAATAACCGCCTTTTTTAAACAACGTAAAACAAAAAACGCCTGCGGTTGATCCGCAGGCGTTTTGGTTTTCATCCAGTGTCAAAGCGGGCTTTCACCCGCCCTGCGTTCAGGAAATGCTGGCCAGCAACTGGTTCACACTGTCTTTGGCATCGCCGTATAACATCCGCGTGTTTTCTTTAAAGAACAGCGGGTTTTCGATACCCGAATAGCCCGTGCCCTGCCCGCGTTTGGACACGATCACATTTTTGGCTTTCCACACTTCCAGAACCGGCATCCCTGCGATGGGGGAGTTGGGATCCTCTTGTGCGGCGGGGTTTACGATATCGTTGGAACCGATGATCATAACCACATCCGTTTCGGGGAAGTCGTCGTTGATTTCATCCATTTCCAGCACGATATCGTATGGCACCTTTGCTTCGGCCAGCAGCACGTTCATGTGGCCGGGCAGTCGCCCTGCAACAGGGTGGATACCAAAGCGCACGGTCTTGCCTTTGGCACGCAGACGACTGGTCAGTTCAGACACAGATTGCTGCGCCTGCGCAACTGCCATACCGTAGCCCGGCACGATGATGATGCTGGATGCGTCTTCCAGTTGCGCAGCAACCGTCGCCGCATCTGTTGCGATCATTTCGCCCTCAATTTCCATAGCAGGGCCAGTTGCCGCGCCAAAGCCGCCAAGGATCACCGACACAAACGAACGGTTCATCGCCTTACACATGATGTAAGACAGGATCGCACCGCTTGAACCAACCAACGCACCGGTCACGATCAGCAGATCGTTGCCCAGCAAAAAGCCCGTCGCCGCAGCAGCCCAGCCAGAATAGCTGTTCAGCATGGACACAACCACCGGCATATCCGCGCCGCCAATGGCCATCACCAGATGCCAGCCCAGCGCAAATGCAATCAGCAGCATCAGGTATAATGTCCACGCGCCCGCGCCGTTCATATACATGATCAGCAGGATAAAGCTGATCACAGCCGCCGCCACGTTCAGCATATTGCGCCCCGGCAGGATCAAAGCCTTGGAATTGATAGACCCCGCCAGTTTGCCGTAAGCCACGATTGACCCGGTAAAGGTCACAGCGCCGATGAACACACCCAAGAAGATTTCGATCTCGTGGATCACAACTTCGGCGTGGGACATATCATGGGTGCCCACAATATCAGAGTTGATGCCGATAAACACGGCAGCCAGACCAACAAAGCTGTGCAAAGCGGCCACAAGCTGTGGCATTTCGGTCATTTCGACCTTACCCGCCACATAAGCCCCCGCAACAGCGCCGATCCCCAACAGCGGGATCAACAGCGCATAGCTCCACCCCGTGACACCCGGCCCAAAGACCGTGGCAATCACAGCAATGGCCATGCCGATAATACCAAACCACACCGCGCGTTTGGCTTTTTCCTGATTGCTCAACCCGCCAAGGGCCAGGATGAACAACACACTTGCAGCGATATAAGCTGCGGTTACTAGTCCTATGCTCATTGTCGCCTCCTTAGGATTTCTGGAACATTTGCAACATACGACGGGTGACCATAAAGCCGCCCACGATGTTGATGGATGCAATCAAAACGCTGATTGATGCCAGTAAGGTGACGATAAACCCGCCGCCCCCCAGTTGCAAAAGCGCCCCAAGGATGATGATGCCTGAAATCGCATTGGTGATCGCCATAAGTGGCGTGTGCAGCGCATGGCTGACGCCCCAGATAACCTGAAAGCCCACGAAACAGGACAGGGCAAACACGATAAAGTGCTGCATAAAGCTGGCCGGCGCAAAAGCCCCGATCAACAGCATCACCAAACCACCTGCAACCAGCAGACCAGTTTGCGTCATGCCCGCTTTGCGCATGGCTTCGGCTTCTTCTGCCTTGATTTCCTCGGCAGTTTTTTCGGGTGCCTTTGGCTTTTGCGCCGCAATCGCCTGAATTTTCGGCGGAGGCGGCGGGAAGGTTACAGCCCCCTCAAACGTGGCGGTCGCACCGCGGATCACATCGTCTTCCATGTTGTGCACAACCTTGCCGTCTTTTTCAGGCGTCAGGTCGGTCATCATATGGCGGATGTTGTTGGAATAGAGCGTCGAAGACTGTGCGGCCATGCGGGACGGGAAGTCAGTGTAGCCCACAATGGTCACAGCGTTGTCAGAGACGATTTTCTGGTCCGCAACCGTCAGATCACAGTTGCCGCCCCGTTCCGCTGCAAGGTCAACCACAACAGAGCCCGGCTTTTGCAGTGCAACCATATCGGCTGTCCACAATTTCGGCGCATCCCGTCCCGGGATCAGGGCTGTGGTGATGACAATATCCATTTCCGGCGCTAGCTCACGGAACTTGGCCAGCTGTGCCTCGCGGAATTCAGGGGAGGACGGGGCCGCATAGCCCCCCGTTGCCGCGCCGTCTGTCTGGGTTTCCTCAAATTCGAGAAAGACAAACTCTGCGCCCATGGATTCAATCTGTTCGGCCACTTCGGGGCGCACGTCAAAGGCGTAAACCTGTGCACCAAGGGAGGCAGCCGCCCCGATTGCAGCCAGACCGGCCACACCAGCACCCACAACCAGAACCTTGGCCGGAGGAACCTTACCCGCAGCCGTCACCTGACCAGTGAAGAACCGGCCAAAATTATTGCCTGCTTCCATTACAGCGCGGTAACCCGCGATGTTGGCCATAGAGCTGAGCGCGTCCATTTTCTGGGCGCGGGAAATACGTGGAACCATGTCCATCGCAATCACATGGGCGCCTTTTTTATTGGCGGCTTCCATCAATTCGGCGTTTTGACCTGGATAGAAGAAGGAAATCAGCGTCTGACCTTTGCGCAGACGTTTGATTTCCACATCCTCGGGTGGGCGAACCTTGGCGATAATATCGGCTGTTTTATACAAAGCAGCCGCAGTTTTCACCACCTCGACACCGGCCGCCACGTAATCTTCATCCGAGAAACGCGCAGCAGCGCCCGCCCCTGTTTCGATGACACATTCATAGCCAAGTTTTTGTAATTGTAGTGCAGAGTCCGGCGTCATTGCCACTCTGGCTTCATTCTCGAAAATCTCTTTGGGAGTTCCGATGCGCATGACAAACCTCCTTTGTTCAAGCGTTGCGATCGGGTCTTTGCCCCGACTGGGCAAAACCGACGCACATTTATACATCACCGAACTGGGATAGCAGGATTCGCCCCCGAGTACATGCGGCAATCTGCCCATAAATCGTAAAAACACCCTTGTTTTCTGCGTAAAAAACAGGCTGTTGCAGTGCAAACCCCTAAGCTGGCACACTGACGTAACGTCGCAGCTGTATCGACAAAACGGGCGGCAAACGGGTCTTGGAACAACAGATTGGACAGGCAAATGGAACTTTCTTGGCTTTACGGGCTGCTTGGCGGAGGGATGATCGGCTGCGCGGCGGCGATCTATCTGCTGGTGAACGGGCGAATAATGGGGGCCTCGGGGATTGCGGGCTCCGTCATAGATGGAACTGCGGGTAAGGTCGCGGGTGAACGGCTGGCCTTTCTGGCGGGGCTGATCGGAGTACCTGCACTGGCGACGCTGTTTGTTGACATGCCTTCGACCCATGTGACCTCAAATCTGGGATTGCTGGTGGTGGCGGGGCTGATGGTCGGCTTTGGCACCCGCCTTGGATCGGGTTGCACGTCGGGCCACGGGGTCTGTGGCATGTCGCGCCTGTCGTTGCGCAGCATCATCGCCACTGTGATTTATATTGGTGCAGGTGTGTTGGTAATCATCGCCGCCCGCAGCATGGGGGTATTGTGATGCGCATTCTTATTTCCTTATTGTGTGGTGGGCTGTTCGGCGCAGGGTTGGTAGTGTCTGGCATGACAGACACAAAACGGGTGCAAGGGTTTCTGGACCTGTTTGGCGGCTGGGATCCCACGTTGATGTTCGTCATGGGCGGCGCAATAATCCCCATGTTCATCGCTTGGCGGATTGCCGCAAAACGCGAGACTGCCGTGCTCGGCAGCCCGTTGCCCGCAGCGCCAAAGACCGAAATCGACCGTAAACTGGTGATCGGTGGCATCTTGTTCGGTATGGGCTGGGGCCTGTCCGGCTTTTGCCCCGGCCCTGCATTCGCCTCCCTTTCGTTCAGCGGCACGGGCGGTTTGGTCTTTATGATCGCCATGCTGGTGGCGATGATCGCTGCACGCCCGTTAATCCCGGCCCTGTTCCGCTAGGCAGCCCCCTTGTCACCCCCGCCCTGCCGCTTCATACTGAACGCGGTTCAGGAAAGGTGCCCCCATGGCCGGAATAAGAGAAGCAAAACGCGCCGCTTTGCGGGATAAACTGCTGCAATCCGCCCTTGTGCGCATTCACGATGGCGGCTTGTCCTCCTTGCGGGCCCGCGATCTGGCGCAGGATGCGGGCTGCGCACTTGGGGCGATCTACAACATATTCGCGGATCTCGACGAATTGATTTTCCACGCCAAGGTCGAGATTTTCCGCGATATGGACAGCCAACTGGCCAAAGTCATGGAGGGCGCTGACACTTTGCCGCCCAAAGAGCAGATGCTAAAACTCAGCCACGCCTATCACCACTTCGCCACCACCAACCCCCACACATGGAGCGCGATTTTTGCCGCCACCACCGTCGAGCCGGAAAACACCCCCGATTGGTATCGCGAGGCGCTGATCCGTTTGATGGAGCATATTTCGCGCCCGTTAAAACAACTGCAACCCGATTTGACCCCTGCGGCATTGCACCTGCGCACCCGCACGATATTCTCGGCCATCCACGGCGTGATTCTGCTGTCCCACCAGAAACGCCCCTCTGGTGTGGCGGAGTCCGAGGTTCCCGAGGCCATAGATATTGTAATATCTGCCTTTTCTTCCGTTTAAAAACAGTCTCTTAGTAAAATAAATGAACATCGTTCAAGTTTTTTCTTGATCACAAACGCACATCCGCTTATCCAGTTTGTGAACATCGTTCACAAATGGAGAGAGAAATGTTCGCGACCCTAAAAACGATTTTTGCAGGACAAGCTGCGCGTGACACCGAACAGGTGCGCAACTATTACGCGCTGGACCTGATCGACCAGAAAATCCGCGAAACCGATCACGGATTAAGTGCGGCCAAAGCCTCGCTGGCAGCATTGATCCAACGGCATCGCGCCGAACGGACACAGGCACAAACGCTCAGCAAACGGATCGACGACCTGATGGATCGCGCCCGCAGCGCGCTCGATAAAGGACTGGATGATCTGGTGAACGAATCCGCCTCAGCCATCGCAGATATGGAAAACGAGCTGGCACGGCGCGCCGATACCGTAGAGCGGCTGGATCGCAAGATCAGCGCCCTGCGCCTGAAGGTGGAAAAAGCCCAACGCCGCATGATTGACCTGCGTCAGGGGGCAATTTCCGCCAAAGCAATCCGCGCCGAACAGAACGCCAGCAAAGCCGTGGCCTCTGCCCTACCCGGCGGCCCCGCAAAAGAAGCGCAAGACCTGATCGATTCGATCCTTGGCAGCGAGAACACGGATGATCTGGCCGACATCTATGAGGAAATCGACGAGGGCCTGACCCACCGCACCCTAGAAGACCGCCTTGGTGCTTCTGGTTGTGGCCAAGCCACCAAAACCTCTGCCCGCGATGTGCTGGCAAAACTGAAATCTTAAACCAGACCCCATTCACCAAAGGACCAATTTCATGAACAATCAATCCCTGACATCCACACAGCTTTACGTATTTCTGAACCTTGCAGGCGTGCTGATCGCCTATGCCATGATGGCCGGCTCGCTTTGGTACGCGCCAGTGGACTTCTCTACCAAAGGCTATTGGGGCATGGGCATCCTGATGCTGTCCATTTCACTGATCAACGTGGTCAAATACCGCTTTGACGACATGAACCGTCAAGATAAAATCCGCCAACTCGAAGACGCAAAGAACGACAAACTGCTGAAAGACTACGTGTCCGAAAGCTGATCCCAAATAAGAACAGGGCCGCGGATGAAATCTGCTGCCCTGCTTCAATGTTCGATAAATACTCGAAAAACTTACAACTGTTCCATAATCTCGTCTGAAATGTCGAAATTCGCTGTAACCGTCTGTACGTCGTCGTCATCTTCAAGCGCATTGATCAGACGCATCAACTTCTCTGCGCCCTCCAGATCCAACTCGGTTGTGGTGGTCGGTTTCCAGATCAGCTTTGAGGAGTCGGATTCCCCAAGCGTGGCTTCCAGCGCGTTGCTGACATCGTTCAGATCAGTGAATTCACAGTAAATTTCGTGACCGTCCTCGGTGCTTTCCACATCTTCGGCACCCGCTTCGATTGCGGCTTCGAATACAGTGTCCGCATCGCCAACCGCAGCGGGATAAACCACCAGACCTTTGCGTTCAAACATGAAGGACACGGCACCGGTTTCAGCCAGATTGCCGCCCGATTTGGTAAAGGTAGAGCGCACGGTGGATGCTGTGCGGTTTTTATTGTCAGTCATTGCTTCCACAATTACCGCAACCCCCGCTGGGCCGTAGCCTTCATAGCGGATCTCTTCGTAGTTTTCCCCATCCTGCGCCGAGGCTTTGTTGATCGCGCGATCAATCACGTCCTTGGGAACAGATTTCCCCTTGGCCTCTTTGACGGCCAAACGCAGACGCGGGTTTTTTTCGGGATCGGGATCGCCCATTTTGGCCGCAACCGTGATCTCTTTTGCCAGCTTGGAAAACAGCTTGGAACGCACCGCGTCCTGCCGCCCTTTGCGGTGCTGGATGTTTGCCCATTTGGAATGGCCTGCCATAAATGTCTCCGGCGTAAATAATGTCTCTTCGGGCTGTCTATAAATGGTCGCCCGCAAGGGGGCAAGCACTGCCACACGCGCGCCCTAATGGCCAAGACCGCACCAAGGGGTGCAGATTTCCACAGGATAGGTCAATATTGCTGTTTCATTTTGCCCGTATCCAGCGATAGATGCGGACATGACTTATGATCTTATCCCTGCCCTTGCCGGTTTTGCCTTTGTGTCTTCGATCACGCCGGGACCGAATAACCTGATGCTGATGGCATCGGGTGCGAACTTCGGGTTTTGGCGGTCTATTCCGCATATGCTGGGGATTGGCATCGGCTTTACCATCATGATCATTCTGGTGGGGCTTGGGCTGATCCGGTTATTCGACTTGTTTCCCCTATCTTACACAATCCTGAAAGTGTTCAGTATCGCCTATTTGACATGGCTGGCCTGGAAGATTGCAAATGCCGCCCCGCCTAAAACCGGCGAATCCAGCGGCACTCCCATGACCTTTGTGCAAGCAGCGCTGTTTCAATGGGTGAACCCCAAGGCGTGGTCTATGGCGCTGACAGCAATCACCGCCTATGCGCCTGAACGTACGGTCTGGTCGATTCTGCTTGTCGGGCTGGTGTTTGGCGTCATCAACCTGCCCTGTGTCAGCACCTGGACGGTGATGGGTCAACAAATCCGCCGCCTGCTGAGCCGCCCGCGCTGGTTGCGGGCGTTTAACATCGGTATGGCTGTGCTGCTGTTGCTGTCTGCCTTGCCGGTTTTGCTGCTGAAGTAATTACAAACCAGTGATATTTTAAGAAAATGGATGGATTGCGGGTGACCTGCATCTTTCCTTTGGCTACATCTTGGGCATGACAACAGATCAAATCCTGCTTTTCGTTATTTTCGCATGTGTGTTCGGCCTTCTGCTGTGGGGGCGCTATCGCTATGATTTAGTGGCCTTCGGGGCCTTGCTGACAGGGGTCTTGGTGGGTGTGGTGCCTGCCAAAGATGCTTTTTCGGGCTTTGGGCATCCGGCCACTTTGGTGGTGGCGCTGGTGTTGATCGTATCCGCAGGGCTGGTGAATTCGGGCGCTGTGGGGCTGATCACCCGCGCCTTGGTGGACAGTTCCCGCGGGCTTGGCGCGCATATTGCGATTATGGGCGGCGTGGGTGCGGTTCTATCTGCGTTTATGAACAATGTGGCGGCCCTTGCGCTGTTGATGCCAGTTGATTTGCAAACCGCGAAAAAGGCCAAACGGGCGGCGGGGCTTTCCCTGATGCCCCTGTCTTTTGCCACGATTCTGGGCGGGATGGTGACGATGATCGGCACACCGCCCAACATCATCATCGCCACAATCCGCGAGGATTCTTTGGGCGAGGCGTTCAAAATGTTCGATTTCGCCCCTGTCGGTCTGGTGGCAGCGGCGGCTGGTTTGCTGTTTGTGTCCACCATCGGTTGGCGCTTGATTCCGCAGGTTGATGACGGATCACCAGTGGATAAGCTGTTGGACAGCGCCAATTACGTGGCTGAACTGACCATCCCAACGGAAAGCGATCTGATCGGGAAGAAACCGATGGATCTGTCGGTTGAGGCGGAAAAAGCCGATGTGGCCATCGTCGGTCTGATCCGCGAGGGGCGTCGTCTGTACGGCAATGCGCGTAACCGGATTTTGATGGCAGGGGATGCTTTGGTGCTTGAAGCAACGCCAGAGGCGCTGGATGAGTTTCGCACCACGTTCAAGCTGAACTTCGCGGATGAAAAGCGGCAGGAGAACGTCAAAGCCGCGGGGGAAGGTCTATCGTTGGCCGAGGTTGTGGTGACAGAACACAGCCGTATCGCAGGCAAAACATCCCAGTCTATCGGGTTGAACTGGCGGCAAAATACCATCCTGATGGGGATTTCACGCAACGGTAAACGGATCAACAGTCAGGTGCGGCGCACGCCGATTCAGGCGGGTGACATTCTGTTGCTGCTGACCCCTGCGGAAACCCAGAACCAGGTTGTGGACTGGCTTGGCTGTTTGCCTTTGGTGGAACGGGGCCTGACGGTAACGCAGGACGAAAAGACTTGGCTTGCCATTGGTATTTTCGCGGCAGCGGTAATTGCCGCGTCCTTCGGGCTGATCTATTTGCCTGTGGCCTTGGGTGTTGTTGTGGCCCTGTTTACCCTGACCCGTATCGTTCCCCTGTCCGAGGTCTACACCCATATTGAATGGCCTGTGGTCGTATTGCTGGGGTCGATGATCCCGCTCGGGGTTGCACTGGAAACCTCGGGGGGGACAAACCTGATCGCCAACTCCCTGATCGGCCTGACCGAAGGGATGCCCGCCTGGGTTATTCTGACTGTGCTGATGGTGGTGACCATGACCCTGTCAGATGTGCTGAACAACACTGCCACCACTATTGTGGCCGCCCCTGTGGGGATCAAAATGGCGGAAAGTCTGGGGGTGAACCCTGATCCGTTTTTGATGGCTGTGGCTGTGGCTGCATCTTGTGCGTTTCTGACACCCATCGGGCATAAGAACAACACGCTGATCCTTGGCCCCGGTGGCTATCGTTTTGGCGATTACTGGCGCACGGGTCTGCCGCTGGAAATCCTGATTGTCGCGGTCAGCATCCCTGCGATCCTGATCTTCTGGCCGTTGTAAGCAGGGGCGGGATGATCCCCGCCCCCCCTTTTTCTGCAATCTAATCCGTCACATATCCCAGAACAGTGGGATCAGTGCGCTGGCCAGCAGGCCGACTGTCAGGTTCAGCGGCACACCGATCTTTAGGAAATCCGTAAAGGAATAGCCCCCCGGGCCATAGACCAGCGTATTGGTTTGATAGCCAATTGGCGTGGCGAAACTGGCGCTGGCGGCGACCATCACCGCAATCACCAGCGGGCGTGGATCAATCCCCAAAACCGAAGCCAGCGCGATGGCAATCGGCGTCACCACCACCGCCACAGCGTTGTTGCTGACCAGTTCCGTCAGCACCGAGGTCAGCAGGTAAATCGCCCAGATCACAAAGAACGGCGGCATTCCGTAGAGCATCGGCGCCACACTGTTGGCCAGCAAAGCCACAGCACCAGATTGTTGCAAGGCCGCCCCGATCCCCAGCATGGCAAAAATCAGCGCCAACAAGCGCCCATCAACCGAGGCAAAGGCCTCATCCGCATCAATGCAACGCAGCAACAACACCACGGCCACCGCCACAAGGGACAGGGCAAAGATCGGCGCAATGCCAAGGGCGGACAGGATCACAACCCCCGCCAGCATCAGGATCACGATAGGCGCATAGGCGCGGCGGAAGGGACGTGCCTCTGGCATGGCCAAATCCACCAGCTCCATTTCCTTGGACAGACGCTGGATATCATTTGGCGCGCCTTCCAGCAGGATTGTATCCCCCACTTGTACCACAATTTCACCGATTTCACGGCCAAGGTTCTGGTTCCGGCGGTGTACCGCCATCGGGTAAACCCCAAAGCGCCGCCGCAGGTTCAAGGACGACAATCGCCGCCCGATCATCCGGCACCCCGGCGTGATCAGCGCCTCTACGGTGGTGGTTTCGCGGTGTGACACCTTATCGGCAAGGATCACTTCCTTGTTTTCCTTCAGGCCCAACAACTCGGTTATGCGGGTACGCAGGACCACACGGTCCCCCGCTTGCAGCGTCACATTTGGAAACTGGAAGCGCAGGGTATTGTCGTTGCGCAGCACGTCAATGACGCGCCCGCCGTCCCGCTTAAATGCATCGATTTCCAGCGGATTTTCCCCGATCAGGGCGCTGTCTTCGGGGACGACGACCTCGGTGATGAATTTCATGTTGGATTTATCGCGCAGCATTTCCGCCATGGTTTCCCGTTCCGGCAACAGGCGCGGGGCCATAACGGTCAGGTATAATGCGCCGTAAATGGCCAGAATAATCGCAAGGGGCGTAACCTCGAACAGGCTAAAGGGGGCAAGGCCGTTGGCCCGTGCCACACCATCCACCAAAAGGTTGGTAGAGGTGCCGATCAGGGTCAGCATCCCGCCAAAGATCGCCATATAACTAAGCGGGATCAACAGTTTGGACGCTTTGACCTTCATCATCCGCGCCATTTGCAAGGCTACGGGGATCAGTACAACCACCACAGGGGTATTGTTCATGAACGCACTGGCCAGCAGGGTGAACACGCCAAGCCCTGCCAAGACGGTTTTGGGGCGTTTTGCCCCCACCGTTGTGACCCAGTTGGACAGGCTATACAGCGCACCCGTGCGCACCAATGCGCCCGACATGATAAACATGGCCGCAATGGTCCACGGCGCGGGGTTCGCAAACACCTCAAGTGCGGCGTCATAGGGCAAAACCCCTGTCAGCAGTAGGAAAGCAACTCCGCCGATGGCCACCACTTCTGTGGGGTAGCTTTCGCGGACAAACAGGATGAACATAACCGCGACGATCCCCAGAGAAAGCCCTGCGTGCCATGATTGCGGGATGATATCTTCGAGCATTTTTTAAGCCTTTAAAGTGCTGGAAACGACTGTGACCTATGGGGAGTTCCGGCTCAAGTCTGTATTTTTTGCGGCCGGTTGGGTTGTACCAGAAACAAGCCGATTAGAACCAGACCAAGGGAAAGCCAGATGAAACCGGAATAGCGCTCGTCCAGAATAACCATGGCGGATAGAACCCCGCTGACGGTCACAAGATAGGATATTTGCGCAGCAAATACAGCGCCCGCGATGCCCACCAGCCAGATATAGCCCGCATAGGCCAGCGCATGGGCAAAAGACGACACCAACAGCGCGTTTTCAGCAACCGACCACGCGGCGAAAGGGTTGTAAAACTGCCCCGTGCCAATGGCCAGCGGGGTGATCAGAACGATCCCCAGAAGGGACGAATACAACAACACCTGAATCGGGTCCAACCCGTCCAGCCCGAAGCGGGCCACATAATTGCCTTCGAACCCGTAACAGATGGTGGACAGGGCTGCGACCAGCACAAAGAAACCGGCTGATGGATCTGGCAGGCTGGCATCAGGCCCAACCAGCAGAACCATCGCCAAGGCGCCGAACACCAGACCAGACAACCGCCGCCAGTCAAAGACCTCGGAGCGCCACAATAGGGCGATGGGAAGGGCAGACATTGGCACCAGCGACATCACAATAGACATCACCCCACTAGGCACATGGCTGGCGGCGATATAGGACATGGAATTGGAAATGATCGTGCCAAACAGTGCCACCACCAGTAACAACCGCAGATGGCGCAGGCCGACGGGGGATTTACCCGATTGAAACGCTGAAATCAGCAGCATTATCAAAGACACCAGCACCAGCTGCCAGAAAATAATCCCGAACTGGCCGTGTCCTGTACTGACCGCCAGTTTTGTCATAGGCATGGTTAATCCCCAAGCAAAGCCCAGAAGAACCAGACTAAGCACGGGCAAAAACCGCAGTGTCACGTGGGACCGGACTGGGATAAAACCCCGCCTATGCGGATTTGTGAAACTTTGGTGGCCGCACCCGTGCGATCGTCGGTTTCCACATAGACGCCAGACAGGGTTGCCTCTTCATTGGCGGGGGTGAAGCGTTCTTTCACCATACCGGTCACAAAACGGCGCAAGGGTTCGGTCTTTTCCATGCCGATCACCGAGTGATAATCGCCGCACATGCCCGCATCCGACTGAAACGCGGTGCCTTTGGGCAGGATCATTGTATCAGAGGTGGGAACATGGGTGTGGGTGCCCACAACCAATGACGCCCGCCCGTCCAGCCAATGGCCCATGCCCATCTTTTCAGAGGTGGCCTCGGCGTGGAAATCAACAATCACCGCATCGGCCATGCCACCGCGTGGTGCGGCTTTCAGGGCCACATCCAGCGCGGAATACGGATCGGAAAAGGGCTTTTTCATAAACACCTGCCCCAGCGCCTGCGCCACAAACACCTTGCGTCCGTTTTGCGCCTTGAACATGCGCGCGCCTTTGCCCGGGGCCTGTGTGGCATAGTTCAGGGGCCGGATTATGCGGGGTTCCTGTTCGATAAACGACAACATCTCTTTCTGGTCAAAGGCATGATCCCCAAGGGTCAGGCAATCTGCCCCCGCATCCAGCAAAGCCCGCGCATGGGCCGCATTCAACCCCGCCCCGCTGGTGGCATTTTCGCCGTTCACCACGACAAAATCCAGTTTCCAGTCAGCACGCAAACCGGCCAAACGCTCGGTTATCGCACGGCGCCCAGCGCGCCCCATTACATCGCCTAAAAAGAGTAGTTTCATGCCCTCAGCGATACTTCCCCCGCCCAATAAGTGCAATTCAAAAACGCAAAACCTCGACCTCGGTCACGATGGCATCCAGTTGAAAATCGGTGGGTTCGGTCGGCACATGATCAACCTTCTGCACGCTATAGGCAAAGCCGACACCTTTGACAGGTTTAACCCTGTTCAACATTTCAAACGTGCGATCATAAAACCCGCCACCATAACCCAGACGATACCCGCGCCGATCAAAAGACAGCAGCGGCGTGATCAAAACATCGGGCAACAGAAATTCGCCCGCAGCCGGTACAGACGCGCCAAACGGGCCGTCGATCATGTCACACTCGGGGTGCCATTCCTGAAACAACAGCGGCGTGCCAGCGGCATTGATCACTGGCACACAGATGCGTTTGCCCTGACCGTGCAGGATTGTCATGGTTGCCAGCGGGCTAACCTCGGTGCGCATGGACATATAGGCGGAAATGATTTGCGCCTGCGGATACAGCGCCAATTGCCCGATCAGATTGTGATTTGCGGCCGCGTCCAACCCCGCACCATGGGCCTGCGCCCGCGCGGCAAAAGCTGCACTGCGGGCTTCGGCTTTTACTTTGGAAATCTGCATATGATCCCTCGCTTCCATTTTCCACCAATATCCCCGCCGGAGGCATCTGTACCTGCCAAAAGCGAAAACTAAGGGATGAAAAGCGGCGGGCCCACTAGACCGCAGGACGGCACAACCGTGGAGGTGTTTTTATTCCCGAGAGCCTGCATTAAACAGGTGGGCACCGGGTACGATAGACCAGGATCAGTCGCAGAGCCAGCTCCCTCAAGGAACTTATCGGCCACTGGAATAGAACCTCAGCACATGAAGGGCAGAACCCGCCTTCACACAATCTAGGTCACATCCCCGAAGGGGACAAGAGGTCGTTAAAAATAAAGGTGTTTTCCGATCCCGCCGCGCAGCCTCTTGACGAGATGTTCACGTATTGTTCATACTGGTGAGATGGAATCGCTCCCCTCTCTTCAGGCTGGTCAATTGATCGCCCGCGGCACCGCCCGCCACCTGCGCCAGCATGATTTCATCTGCATCGAAGAATTCGTCCCCGTGACAGGGTTGCGGGTGGATTTGATGGCGTTGGGGCCAAAATCAGAACTTTGGGTGATTGAATGCAAATCCAGCCGCGCGGATTTTTTGGCGGATTCCAAATGGCAGGGCTATCTGGAATGGTGCGACCGGTTTTTCTGGGCGGTTCCGCCTGATTTCCCGACAGAACTACTGCCCCCGGATACCGGCCTGATCATCGCAGACGCCTATGATGCTGAAATCATCCGCCCTGCGCCAGAAATGAAACTGGCCGCTGCGCGGCGCAAAAAGATGCTGTTGAAATTCGCGCGAAACGCAGGGGATCGCCTGCGCCGCTACGTGGATCCAAAACCGGAGCGGGTGTTTTTATAGCGTTAATTTCCACCTTTGAACCGATCAGGCGTTATCCCCTGCCAGTTTTCCGGAAAAGATACAGCCCCCCAGAAACGTGCCTTCCAGCGCGTTATAGCCGTGGTAGCCGCCGCCGCCGAAACCACAAACCTCGCCCGCGGCATAGATGCCCTCGATCACATTGCCCTGCCCGTCCAGCACCTGTGACTTCAGGTTGGTGTGCAAGCCGCCAAGGGATTTTCGCGTCAACACATTCAAGCGCACCGCGATCAACGGGCCTGCGCTTGGGTCCAGAATCTCATGGGGTTTGGCCGTGCGGATCAGCTTATCCCCCAGATAATTCCGCGCCCCGTGAATCGCCGTCACCTGCGCATCTTTGGTGAATTTATTGCCCATCTCCCGATCCCGCGCTTCGATTTGTTGGCGGATATGGGCGAGATCAAGCGGCGTTTCAGGGGTCAGTGCGTTCATCCCCGTGATCAGATCGTCCAGTGACTCGCGCACCACAAAATCCACGCCGTGCTTTTTGAACGCCTCAACAGGCCCGGTGGCCCCTTTGCCAAGCCGCGATTTCAGCACTTCGATCCACTTTCCCGAGGTGAAATCAGGGTTTTGTTCCGACCCTGACAGGGCGAATTCTTTTTCGATGATCTTTTGGGTCAGGATAAACCAGCTGTGTTCATGCCCCGTGGACAGAATTCGTTTCAACGTTCCAAGAGTGTCAAATCCGGGTAGAAACGGGGCCTCCATCCGGTTGCCGAGCGCATCGAACCAAAGGGAGGACGGGCCGGGCAAGATACGAATACCATGGTTTGGCCAGATCGGATTCCAGTTCTCTACGCCCTCGCAGTAATGCCACATGCGATCGGCGTTGATCACCCCTGCCCCCGCCTGTTCAGCCAGTTGTTGCATCTGTCCGTCCACATAATCAGGCACCCCTGCCACCATCTTTTTCGGCGCCGGGCCAAGGCGATCTGTTGGCCAATAGTGGCGCACCGTATCATGATCGCCGCCAATGCCCCCTGTGGTGATGATGATGCTGTCGCCCGAGGCCGTAAAATCCCCAATTCCCTTGCGAGATGTGGATTGCCCGCGCGGGGCATCGGTGGGTTCCAGCACATCGCCCGAAATGGTTTTCCCTTTTAAATCAATGCCTGTGACCTTGTGGCGAAAGGCAAATTCAATCTGGCCTGCATCGCTTGCGGCCAGACAGGCCTTTTCAAACGGGGCCACAACACCGGGTCCTGTGCCCCATGTCAGATGAAATCGCGGCACCGAATTGCCGTGACCATGGGCCTGCCCGCCGCCCCGTTCGGCCCAGCCCACAACAGGAAACCAGCGCATGCCCAGACTGTGCAGCCACGGGCGCATTTCGCCTGCGGCGAAATCCAGATAAGCTTCGGCAAAGGCTTTGGGGTTGGCGTCCTCTGGGCGGTCGAATTGGGCTGATCCGTACCAGTCCTGGCAGGCCAAGGCACGGGTGTCTTTGATCTTCATCCGCCGCTGTTCGGGCGTGTCCACCATGAACAACCCCCCCAGTGACCAAAACGCCTGCCCGCCAATGGATTGCGCACCTTCCTGATCGAGGATCAGAACCTTGCGCCCCCGCGCCGCCGCCTGACTTGCGGCAACCAGTCCTGCCAAACCGCTGCCAATTACAATCACATCTGTCTGATAGGTTTTGCCCATAATCGTCCTCCGCTGATGGGCAAGCCTAGAACAGCGTCGCACAGGAAGGAAGAAAAACTAAAATGACGCAGCGCGATAGGAAAACGGGCCGCTACACTATAAACTGAATGTCATCGACCAGCGTGTTCAGATCACTGACGCCTTTCAGCACCAATTGGTCCGTGCCAAAAGTAAAGGTCGTGTCCGATCCCACCACTGTGGCGTGATCGTCCAGCACCTGTTGCGCGGTTTTTGTGCCAATCCACAGGTCCACATCCAAGCGCAGCTTTTCATTGGTCAAAAGGTTGAAATCCGTGATCACATCCGCGCCTGAACCGACGGTGAATTCAAACACATCAACACCGCCCTGCCCTTTTAAGGTGTCGTTGCCCGTTCCGCCTTCCAAAACATCACGTCCACGTCCCCCTTTCAAGACATCCGCGCCAGAGCCGCCGCCCAAGCTGTCGTCACCGCTGCCGCCAGACAGGGTGTCCGCCCCGCCGCCGCCATCCAGTTCATCCTTGCCGGCGCTGCCAAGCAATTGATCCCGACCACCACCGCCTGCCAGACTGTCATTACCGCCGCCGCCCACCAGTGAATCGGCCCCCGCTCCGCCAGTCAAAACATCTTTACCGCCGCCCCCGAACAAAGCGTCATTGCCTTCCTCCCCAGCAATATCATCCCGTCCGGCCCCGCCATAGATGCTGTCGTCACCAAAACTGCCATACAGCTGATCATTGCCGTTTGCCCCATACAAGCGGTCATCAGAAAACCCGCCGTAGACAAAATCAAAGCCAGCGCCGGCAAAAATAACATCTTTTCCGCTGCCACCTTCCAGCGTGTCAGATCCTTTTCCACCCGCTATGGTATCTTTTCCCAGCCAGCCGCCAAGGAAATCCCCGCTGCCCGTGCCCTGCATCGTATCATTCCCGCTGGTGCCAAGGGTCGATACATCCAGCCGTTGCAGATACACCCCATTGCCCGAGCCGTCCTGATTGACGGACTGCCATGTGACAACCAGTTGCCCGTCCTGCGTCACCGCAACTTTGGCGTCAAACTGGGCGTTGGTGGTATGTGTATTGACGGGGTATTCCACCTGCATGGGCGGCCCGACGGGGGTGCCATCCTCTGCGTGGCGCACAATTCGAACATCCAATGCGCTGCTGTTGCCCGTGACAAAGGCGGTGATGAATCCCCCTTGGGGCAGCGCGTGTACTTCGGGAAAATTTTGCGTGCCATTGGTCAGACTGTGTACGGGGCCGGTTGTCACCGTTGTGCCATCCGCCTCAAGCACGCGGTAGTGGATGTCATTGTTGAAATTGCCCGGACTGACCCAAACCACACCATAGCGGTTGTCTGACAGTGCCAGCAATTTGAACCCCATGTTGGTCTGTCCGCCGATTCCGTCTGTAATATGGGTCAAGGTTGCTGGAATTTCCGCACCCGTGTTCAGATAGGTTTTGGCGTAAACCTCTTGGCCGACAAAATAGGCAACCACAAAGCCGCCGTCTGAAAGGGCTTCTATTTGGGGCTGGGTTTCTGGCGTGCCAACTGCATCTGACACCAGAATATCGCTGCCAACCAAAGTGGAAGTGTTCGAAAAGTTGCGAAGATAGATACCTTGTTCACTGATCGCGCCCACTTGGCCCTGACTTTGAAACACGGTGAAAACCGTGCCGCTGTTCAATTCGGCGGTATCCGCAGTGCGCTGCCCCCAATCAGTGGCGTCATTGATGCGGATTTCGGTCCATTCCTTGGTGCCGTTAAAACTGAACCGCTGGCCAAACACGCCGATGCTAGAGCCTCCGGGCGCTGCGTCATTTGACTCCCATGTTATGAAAAAGTCCTGTGATCCGAATTTTTCGATCCGAAAGTTATTGGCGGATACGGTTTCGTTGATCTGAAACTCCCCCGCAGGCGAGGTGCCGTCTGCTTCGACAATCCGATACCAGATGTCGCCAGAGTTTTGCCAGACAACCATCGCCCGCCCGTTGTCCAGCGCGACCACCTGCGGGTTGGTCTGATCCCCCGCTGTGGTGACATTCATCTGCAAATCCGCTGACAGGTATTGCCCATCTGGGGATAATATTCTGGAAAACACCCCCAACCCTGACCCGTCCTGAAGGTTGGATTCATAGGTTACCAGGATATTGCCGTTGCTGAGAATCGTAACTTCGGCGTCTTGTTGATGGGACGTTATCTCGGCATTAACCAAAGTCTCATTTCCCAGATCGACAAAACTTCGGATGTATCCCCGTTGAGCAGGATATGCAGGCATGACTTCAATCCTTTGCTAAACAATACTTCAAAAGTGCCGTAAAAAGGCGGAAATATCAATGTTTTTGGCAATACTCGGTACTTGCAGCCATTGGCTGCCTCTGCAAATGGTGATTTTCCAGTCTTTTCAATCCCCTGTCCGGAACGAGAAACAGCGGCCCGAGAGCCGCTGTTCTGTGCACTTTCTATCTGGATATTCGGGCTATCTGGATATTTCGGTAATCAGATCACCACCACATCCAGTGGAGGGAAACCGTTGAAGCCGATACTGGCATAGGTCGATGTGTAAGCCCCGCAGTTGCGGATCATAAAGCGATCACCTGATTTCAAACCCAAAGGCAGGTTTACAGGGCGTTTTTCGTACAGAACGTCGGCGCTGTCACAGCTTGGACCTGCCAGAATGCAAGGGCCGGTGTCGTCGCCGTCGCGGTCTGTGATGAACTGATAGCGGATTGCTTCGTCCATGGTTTCGGCCAGACCCGAGAATTTACCAATGTCGAGGTACACCCAGCGGTACATGTCATTGTCCGATTTGCGTGACACCAGAACCACTTCGGCTGCGATCATGCCTGCATTGGCCACCAAACCCCGACCCGGTTCCGCCATGATATGGGGAACGTCGCCGAAACGGGCGCGGATCAGGTCGATCACGCGGGCCGCATAGGGTGTGGCTGCTTCGATTTCTTCGCCGTAAAAGGCCGGAAAACCGCCGCCAATATTGAGCAAGGTCAAGTCGAACCCTTGGGCGCGTGCCATGTGCCAGATGCCTGCGATTTGGTCCAGCGTTGCTGTCCACATTTCCGCACGGCGGGTTTGGGACCCAACGTGGAAGGAAAAGCCAACAGGGACCAGACCCAGATCGCGGGCATAGCCCAGCAAGAACAAGGCTTTGTCACGGGCGCAGCCGAATTTGCGCGACAGGGGCCAGTCGGCCTCGGAGGCGTCAACAATCAGGCGGATGTAAACCTGTACACCCGGTGCATGCGCTGCGATTTTGTCCAGTTCTTCTTCGGCGTCTGCTGCAAACAATGTGATGCCAGCGCCATAAGCAAAGGCAATGTCGGCGGCCTTTTTCACTGTGTTGCCAAAGGAAATCCGTGACGGAGCAGCCCCGTGGGACAGGCACATTTCGATTTCAGCGCGGGACGCTGCATCAAAGCCGGACCCAAGCTGCACCAGCCGCGCCAGAATGGCGTCATGCGGGTTTGCTTTGACAGCATAGTGAATATGCGCGTGGCCCAGACCTGCGGACAATGCGTGGTATTGGGCTTCGACTTGGTCGATATCCAGAACCAAAGTCGGGCGATCAAACCGCGCTGTGCGCAGGAAGGTTTCCAAGCGCAATTGGCGGTGAACAGAGGGTACTATTACAGGGTTAGCGACCGCGAAGTCGGCGACAAAAGCATTCATGATGCATCTCCACTAGAACCGGCCATCTATGGCCGCTCATTTCCAAAGGAGACGTTACCGTCGCTACATAACCGTGCGGTTAGACCATCGTGCCAGAGGCGCGTGCGTTGGCGTCTTAAAGCCGCATATGGGGCAGAACGTTGAGTCGTGCAATATACTTTCTGCACCCAATTGAAAAAAATTTTATGGCGGGATTCTTTTGCCGATTTTTGGAGTCATGCCCTGTTTATGCGTGGCCCAGTTTATGCGCGGGCCTAAACGATTGCGAAATCCTTAACGCTGATGTCAGACTCGGTTAATCCCTGCAACAGAAGGGTTTCACCACCGTCAAATGAAAACTCAAAACCGTCACCAGTTTCCGCGCCGAATTGTTTCAGGACTTGGGCTTTGTTCAGGCCGTCCCCCCACAGGTCGGCATCCAAGCGCAGTTTGTCTTGGTCGGATTTAAAATCGGTGATTGTGTCACTGCCAAAGGCTTCGCGGAAAACAAACACATCTGCGCCGTTCCCCCCTGTCAAGCGATCGGCACCAGCTTCGCCAGCCAGTGTATCCTTGCCTTTACCGCCGCTCAATCGGTCAGCGCCTGCGCCGCCAAACATCCGGTCCGATCCGTTTTGTCCCAACAATACATCCCGACTTTGACCGCCAAACAAGGCATCATCGCCCTGTCCGCCTTCGATCCTGTCCTTGCCAGACAGGCCGAATAATTTGTCATTTCCATCGCGCCCGAACAGATCGTTGGCCCCAACTGCGTCCCGCAGGTGGTCCGCCGTTTGGGTGCCATAAAGTGCACCGTCAAAGGTGCGGGCCACATAATCAAACCCGTCCTGATTGTCATTCAGATGCGCCCAGGCAATTGCGATGCCCCCATCCGACAGGCCCGTGGCAACAGGCGCGCCGTCAAAGGTGTTATTGTTGGTGCTGATCTGTTTTTGCCCTTCAATCGGGGCGCCATCCGCATCAAAGCGGCGGGCATAGGTGTGAACGATCGGATCGTTGCCCACGGCCGATTGCCAGACCACCACAAAACCGCCATCAGCCGTTGCCGCAATCGCAGGCACAGCCTGATTGTGCTGCGTCAGTGTATTGACTGAAATCTCTGTGCTGGCAAAACTGCCGTCATCGTTCAATAGCCGCACGAATATGCCGCCCTCGTCACCGTCCTGGCCGTCACTGCGCCACGCAATGGCCAGACGGCCATCGGACAGCACGGCAACCACAGGATCGGCTTGTGAGTCGTATGAATAGATGTTGACCCGAAACTCGCCAGTTTCTGGCAGACCCTTGTTTGAATAAATCCGCGCCATTACCCCGTAGAACGACCCGTCTACATTGCGCGATTCCCAAGTCACAAGCGTGCGCCCGCCCGACAGTTCCACCAATTGCCCCTGTTTTTGCGAACTTTCAGTGGTTTGATTTACCTGTAGTTCACCTGTTTCAAGCCGTCCCTTGGCCGACACTGTACGGTAGATTACTTCATGCAGGGAATTGCGCCCGTAACTGTCATAGGCAATGGCAAAACCACCGTCCGACAAAGCCAGCAGTTCAGAGGCGTTGTCGCTGGCGTCCGTGTTGCCTGAAATGGTAAGTGTCTTTTGGGTCTGCGTGCCTGCGGCGTTCAGGTATTCCACCCGCACATCCGCCTGTGAAATTTCCGTATTATCTTGATACGAAACAACAATATCCCCATCTGACAAAATCGCCACAGCAGGGCGTTTGGTGTCATCTTGCGCGGTGGCACCGATCAAACGGGCATTTGACAGGAATTTTCCTTTGCCGTTCAGAACATCCAGATAAACATTGCTATCACTGCCATTGGTATCTTCCCAGACAAAGGCAAACCCGCCCTTGTTTGTGGCAGTCATATCTATCGACACAGAATAGGGGGAATGGCTGCTGCCAAGGGCGATCAGTTTGCTGGTTTTTATAAAGCTGCTCATATGCGGTAACCCTTTTAAATGTCACGGCTTTCTGGCCGCCCCCCGACCGCCAGATACAAAAACGCTGCCCTAATGCGTATCGGGACAGCGTTAAAGTTTTGGTATCTGGCCAAATTACATGGTGCGTTCGACCATCATCTTTTTGATTTCACCGATAGCTTTGGCAGGGTTCAACCCTTTGGGGCAGGTCTGCGCGCAGTTCATGATGGTGTGGCAACGGTACAGTTTGAACGGGTCATGCAGATCGTCCAAACGCTCACCTGTGGCTTCGTCACGGCTGTCGATAATCCAGCGGTAAGCATGCAACAAAGCGGCTGGTCCAAGGTATTTTTCACTGTTCCACCAATAGCTTGGGCAGGATGCGGAACAAGAGGCGCACATCACGCATTCATACAGACCATCCAGTTTCTTGCGATCCTCGATCGACTGGCGCCACTCTTTTTGTGGGCGGTTGGTCTTGGTTTCAAGCCAGGGCATGATGCTGGCGTGCTGGGCGTAGAAATGGGTCAGGTCGGGGATCAAATCCTTAACCACAGGCATGTGGGGCAGCGGATAGATTTTCACATCGCCCTTTACTTCATCCAGACCATAGATACAGGCCAGCGTGTTGATGCCGCCCACATTCATGGCGCAAGACCCGCAGATGCCTTCGCGGCAGGACCGACGGAAGGTCAGCGTGGGGTCAATTTCGTTTTTGATCTTGATCAGCGCGTCCAGAATCATCGGGCCACAGGTGTCCATATCCAGATGATAGGTATCCACCCGCGGGTTTTCCCCTGTGTCGGGGTTCCAGCGGTAGATCTTGAACGCGCGGACGTTGGTCGCGCCCTCCGGTTTTGGCCATGTTTTACCAACGGTCATACGGGAGTTCTTGGGAAGGGTGAGTTCTACCATTTTATGCGTCTTCCTAACTGCGCGTTCGATCTTCGAATGCTTGTAGCTGTCTTAACATTGTGGCTGGGAAGAGTTCCAGTCAATCTCGGGTTTCGTGTTGCGTCTGTCTATCGTAGCGGTGTGGCCCCCCTGCCCTAGCCATAAGCTGGCAGGTCGGGGAGGGTCTGGGGATTCTGCCCCGCATTGGCGCGGAAACAGCGTTTGTAAAAATCGTTCACATAAAACTGCGAGGGCAGTTCTGCCTGCAAGCCGACTTGAATAGTGCCACTGGCATCGGGGATCATCAGCGGCCGGTTGGCGTAGCTGTTGGCCTGCGCGATGCAGTGGGTTTGGGCATCAACCAGCGACATACGGGGGGCTGTGGTCTGTGACACGGGCACACAGGCCATCATCACAGGCGCTAGCGCCATCACAATCGTCGTTACAGTCAATGCCGCGCCCTGTTTCATTTCAGCACATTGCGCAGCACTGTGGGTAGAGGATCGCGGTACTCTACCGGGCTTTGGGGGTATTGATGGGCATAGGCCCAGACACAGGCGCGGTAATCGGATTGAACGCGATAGGGTGGGGGTTCATCCCCGTACAGGCCAAAAGGTTTACGGCCAAATATGATCGCCCGCTCGGTGCAGATATCAATGGCCTGATCCAGCGTTTTCTGCGGGCTGCGCCCTGCTGATGCGGCCCCTGCGCATAAGGTTGCTGCCATCAGGCAGCCAATCAGTGTCTTTTTCATCTTCTGTCCTTTCCCGGTCAGAAACCGCCTAGTCCCGCACCACGATGCCAATGGACGCCGACCCGGACAAGCGAATGCCTGTGGGGGTCTTTACACTTGGTGGATACTGGCCTGATTTGGCATAAACGCAGGTGCGGTAGTGACGGTTCAACTTGTATTGTGACGGGGTATTCGCCGCCCCGTCCGCAAGCTGGCGGCTGTAGCGCAGGGATTGCGTGTCACATTGTGCCATGGCCGCCGACAGAGGAATTCTCTGACGGGCGTTGGCGCCTTCAGCAAAGCCAAGCGTCAGGCAAAGCCCCGCAACCACCCCGTTCAGACAAGAATTGAACCTGTTCACACCAGCCTCCTAGTACACCCGTTTTTTGGGTGCGATCCGTTTAAGATCAATGCCGCCGTCTTTTTCAGCCGTCAGCGGATCAAGATGCACATCACGGTAGGACAGTTTCACTTTATTTCCAGTGACCCGCGCCAAAGTATGCTTGCGCCATGTTTTATCATCCCGCTCGGGATAATCTTCATGGGCATGGGCACCACGGCTTTCCTTACGTGCTTCGGCACCAACAATGGTAGCCAAAGCGTTCGGCATCAGGTTGTCCAGTTCCAGCGTTTCCATCAGATCTGAATTCCAGATCAACGAACGATCCGTGACTTTGATGTCATCCATCTTCGCCGCCACAGCCGTCATTTTCTCAACGCCTTCTGCCAGCGTTTTATCGGTGCGGAACACAGCCGCATCTGCCTGCATGGTTTTTTGCATTTCCAGACGCAATTCCGCTGTCGGGATCGACCCGCTGGCATTGCGCATGGCATCGAACCGGTCCATCGCCTTTTCAACCGAGGCCATGTTCAGTGCCGGGTTGCTGGCTTTGGGGTCGATAATCTCACCCGCTTTGATCGCCGCAGCACGGCCAAAGACCACAAGGTCGATCAAGCTGTTAGAACCAAGGCGGTTCGCCCCGTGAACCGATGCGCACCCTGCTTCGCCCACAGCCATCAGACCCGGGAAGATTTTATCGTGGTTACGGCTGGTCGGATCAAGCACTTCGCCCCAATAGTTGGTCGGAATGCCGCCCATGTTGTAGTGCACGGTTGGCAGAACAGGGATCGGTTCTTTGGTCAGGTCAACACCCGCAAAGATGCGTGCGCTTTCGGAAATACCGGGCAGACGCTCGGCCAGTGCTTCGGGTGGCAGGTGGTTCAGGTGCAGGTGAATGTGATCCCCGTCTTTCCCGATCCCACGCCCCTCGCGGATTTCCATCGTCATACAGCGGGATACAACATCACGGCTGGCAAGGTCTTTATAGGTCGGCGCATAGCGTTCCATAAAGCGTTCGCCTTCAGAGTTGGTCAGATAGCCGCCCTCCCCCCGTGCGCCTTCGGTGATCAGACAGCCAGAGCCGTAAATACCGGTGGGGTGGAACTGCACGAATTCCATATCCTGCAATGGCAAACCCTGACGGGCCACCATGCCACCACCGTCACCTGTGCAGGTGTGGGCTGATGTGGCGCTGAAATAAGCACGGCCATAACCGCCCGTGGCCAAAACAACCATCTTGGCATTAAAGCGGTGGATGGTGCCGTCGTCCAGTTTCCAAGCCAGCAAACCCTGACATGTGCCGTCTTCGGCCATGATCAGATCCAGCGCGAAATATTCGATGAAGAATTCCGCGTTGTTTTTCAAGGATTGGCCATAAAGCGTGTGCAAAATGGCGTGGCCTGTGCGGTCTGCAGCAGCACAGGTGCGCTGAACCGGTGGGCCTTCGCCAAATTCGGTGGTGTGGCCGCCGAAAGGCCGTTGATAGATTTTACCCTCTTCGGTGCGCGAGAAAGGCACACCGTAATGGTCCAGCTCATACACAGCTTTGGGGGCTTCACGGGCGAGGTATTCCATCGCATCCGTATCACCCAACCAGTCAGACCCTTTAACAGTGTCATACAAATGCCACTGCCAGTTATCAGGCCCCATGTTGGACAGGGACGCCGCAATGCCGCCCTGTGCCGCAACCGTGTGGGAACGGGTTGGGAAAACTTTGGTTACACAGGCGGTTTTTAGCCCCTGTTCAGCCATGCCAAGCGTGGCACGCAGGCCAGCGCCACCAGCGCCAACAACAACAACATCATAAGTGTGATCTACATATTCATAAGCGGACATTAGTTTGGTCTCCGATCAGCCGGCAAAGGCGATTTTGGCAACAGCAAAGGCACCAGCGGCCCCAAAGAAGTAACAGATCAAGCGCGTGGACACCAAAGTGATCGCCAGCAGCGCTTTACCGTGGACGTAATCCAGAACGATTTCTTTCAGCCCGTCGGCCAGGTGTTTAAACGCCACCAGAAAGAACAGGATCACCACAACGGCCTTAAACGGGTTTTGAAAGGCGGCCACTACAGTAGCGTGATCCTCGCCGATCAGCGGAGCGACGAAGCACAGGAACAGAATGGACAAAGGGATCAGCGCAACAGAGAGCACACGGCCCGAAAACCATTCGTGAACACCCTCATTGGCGGTTCCCAGACCGATAACACGGCCAAGATCAGTTTTATATGACATGTTCTTCGTCCCTTAAATGATGCAGATCAGGCTGATGAGCGTCAGCACAAAGCTGCCAATCAGAACAACCCATCCGGTCATATTGACGGTTTTCAACTCGTAGCCGATGCCGAAATCCATCACCAGATGGCGCAGCCCGCCAAGGAAGTGGAACCACAAAGCCCAGAGCGACCCCACAAGGATCAGCAATCCCAGCCAAGAGGTCAGATAACCGTTCACCGTATCAAAATACGCCGGTCCCGAGGCCGCAGCCATCAGCCACCAGACGATCAAAATAGCCGCCAGCACCATTCCGGCACCTGCAATCCGGTTCATGATCGAAACGAACATGGTGATGGTTACACGGTAAATAGATAAATGTGGAGATAGCGGGCGATTGCCTCGATTCACGTCTGCCATAAGGCACCTCTTGATCAGCTTGCTGTGGCGTTGTTAGCAAAGAATTACAGGAAGTCATAGAGAAGGTGTGAATTATTTGCCGCTCTAGCCCCCTCAAATGTCGTGTTTTTTACGATCTCTCCCGAATTTGTGATCACGAAAATATTGGTGTGATCACAAATCCAGAGACTCACCGCGCCAAACCACACACCCCTGCGCAAATCAAAAAGCGTCGGAAGCCTTCGGCGAGGATATTTTAAGAAAATGGAGGCCAATCGGGGCTTTGACACGCCCGACGGGCCTCTTTTTGGGATAAATATCCAAATCCGGACAGCCCCACAAAACGGGCCGCGTCGGATCAGGAAGGCATCAAAGCCCAATAGTCCAGATCCAGCAGCACATCGGGGCAGTATTTCCCATCAGCGTTGCGCAGGTCCATATCCGCGCTGTCGCCTTTGGTGGCCACCAGACGCAAGCGGATTGCGGTGACGCCTTTAGCAGAGGTTTCGGCTTTGTCCAGAACTTCGGACCAGGCGCGGATTGTATCGCCTGACAGACAGGGGTTTGCATGGGCCCCTGCGTTGATGCCTGCGATCATCTGCGCATTGGCAAGGCCGTTGAACGACAGGGCGCGGGCCATAGAAATCACATGGCCTCCGTAAATCAGGCGCGTGCCATCTGGACGGGCCGAAGTATCGAAATGCACCTTGGCCGTATTCTGCCACAGACGGGTGGCGATCATATGTTCGGCTTCTTCAATTGTGACGCCGTCCACGTGGTTGATCTTTTCACCAATGGCATAATCCGCCGCGCGGTGGGCTTCGCCTGCCAGTGCGAAGTCGTAGCTGCTGAAATTCAGCCCCTCTGGTATCGCCAGATCAGCGGGGTCGATCACAGCAGCCAGATCGGGGATCACGGTTTCAGGGGCTGCTGCATCCAGATTCTGTTTGCGCACCATGACCCAGCGTTTGTAGTCGATCACCACATCATCATGCTGGTTGAAGCCTTTGGAATGGACCCAGACCACACCGCTTTTGCCGTTAGAGTTCTGTTTCAACCCGATCACCTGCGACGTGGTACGCAATGTATCCCCTGTGTAGACAGGTTTCAGGAAACGCCCTTCGGCATAGCCCAGATTGGCCAGCGCGTTCAACGAGACGTCCGGCACGGTTTTGCCAAACACCACGTGAAATGCTGCCAGATCATCCAGTGGTGAGGCAGGCAAGCCGCTGGCACGGGCGAATTCATCGGATGAATAGAGCGCGTGGCGCGCGGGATAAAGCGCGTGGTACAGCGCCCGCTCCCCGCCAGAAACGGTGCGTGGCACCGCATGCTGGATGGTTTCGCCTACGGTATAATCTTCGAAAAAGCGGCCTGCGTTGGTTTTGATCATGGTTAGGCTTGTCCCAGTTTCATATCGGGGGAGTATTCGCCCTCGGCTTCTTTGGTGACAGCTTGTGCGCAGCGCATCACGCCGTTTGCACCGTCAAAGGCGTAAGAAGGCGATCCGTGCAGCGACCAGCCTTTGGACAAAGCCTCGGTCACGCGGTGGCAGAATTGCGAGGTGTCATCCTCGGTGATCAGACGGTAAACAATCATGCGTAAGTTCCTAAAAACGGGTTATGGCCCAGCGCAATGTGGATGCCGGTGATGATGGCGTAAAGCACAAGCGCGATGACAAACAGGCGGATGTCGCCTTTGATCGGGCCCGGTGCAGGGCGGGTCCAGTTGGGTTCTGCGCGGTTGATCAGCAGGATTTCCAGAACCGCCCAAGCGGCCATTGCGCCGAACAGCACCACAGAGGCAAAATCGCCGTTTACTAACAGATGTGCAAAGGCCCACAGGATCACGCCCAGCAGCATCGGGTGGCGGAACCAGCTGCGCATTTTGCCTTTGGACGACCCTGCCCCCAGCAGCATGACCGAAATCAGCATCAGCAGGTTGTTCAGATGCCCCATGCCCGCCATCGGCGCATAAACAGGGTCATAGGGTTCGGCGCGGTAGCCGATCACCATCAGCACAATTGACACAACCAGCAGCAGCGCGATCACGCCTTTTGCAGGCCCCGTCCCCAAGGTGCTGTCCAATGCGGCGCGCAGGCCCGGTGCGACCCGTTTCAGGATATGGACAAGGATCCAAATAGCGATGCCGATATAGAGAAGTGTCATTGCTGGTGTTCCTTAGGTTTCACTGGCTGCGATTGCATCCGCTTTGGCCAACAAAGCCTGCGCGGTGACGATATGGAGATTCTCTACAATCTTGCCATCCAGCACTGCAATGCCTTTTCCGTCAGACTCAGCCTGTTCGAATGCGGCCATTTGACGTTTGGCCAGTTCGATTTCCGCATCCGAGGGGCGATAGGCGGTGTTTGTCGGGGCCAGTTGATCGGGGTGCAGCAGGGATTTTCCGTCAAACCCCAACAAACGACCGTGATCCAGTTCGACCTGCAAACCTTCGACATCGCGAAACGCATTATAGACGCCGTCAATGCAGATTAGCCCATAGGCTTTGGCCGCAAGCAAACACAGCCCGATGGAAGTGTGCAATGCGGTGCGAGCAGGATCGGTCTGTGCGCCCAAGTCCTTAATCAGATCGTTAGACCCCAACACCATCCCCGCCATACGGGGGGCGGCGGCAATTTCACGGGCGTTCAGCATGGCCAGCGGGGTTTCCATCATCGCCCAGATTTTTGTGTGGGCGCAATTTGCATCCTCGTCCAGAATCGCCGCCAGTTTTTCGATATCCGCAGCAGAATACACTTTGGGTAGCAGGATCGCATCTGGCGCGCTGGCCATGATCACGGCCAGATCATCCATTGCCCATTCGGTTTCAAACCCGTTGATCCGCACCATAAGCGCGCGGCTGCCGTAATCCAGATCCCGCAGAGCATCGGCAACAAAGCCCCGTGCCTCGGCTTTGGTATCAGGGGCAACGGCGTCTTCGAGGTCAAAGATAATCCCGTCGGTGGGTAAACCTTGGGCCTTTTCCAACGCGCGGGTCTTGGACCCTGGAATATACAACACTGAACGATAAGGGCGATTTGAGAGGTCCATCGGCGGGCTCCGGAAATTAGGGACGGTCTGTTTGCGCGTCAGGATCAACCACAAACGTCGCCCCAGCGCAACGGGCTTGCGCAACAATGCGACCGAATGCCTATGTTTTGCGCAGTTTTATTGCGCGACGCCCCCGAAAACCCCGTAGCAGAGCGGCCTGTTAACCATTCTTTTCCTCTTTGGTGCCAGTCTTTGATCACACAAACACAGGGGGGACGGGCCGGCCGGTTGGCCGCCAGTTCATGGATCGGAAGCAGTCCTGTGATCACAAACGTTCGGGCCGTGGGCGCAAATCCTTTGGGAAAAGGCCGGTTTCGCCACCCCCGTCCAAATGACGGAGAAGAAAGATGCAAAGAGTCCTTTTTGCCCTGTCCCTGGGCTTTCTCGGGGTGATCATGGCCCATCAGGCCGCTCATGCGCAGCAAGCAAACTGCGCCAGCCGCACCCAAGTGGTAGAGCGGTTGGAGACCAAATACGGTGAAACCCGCCGGTCTGTCGGGTTGGCGGCAAATAACGGTGTAGTGGAAATGTATGCCAGCGCGGAAAGCGGGACCTGGACAATTGTTATCACCTTGCCCAATGGCATGACCTGCCTTGTGGCCGCTGGAAACGCCTTTGAACACATAGAGGACGCGGCTTTGAAACGCGGAGAAAAGGCCTAAGACTTTAGGCTCCTCCCCTCCTTTTGGATTTGCAAACCGCAGCACCCAATCAGGGTGCTGCGGTTTTTGACTTGGAGGTCAGTGCACACACATGGCGCGAACAATACGCTGAAATTCGAATCAAAATGTATACCACGGCATGCCGGACGGGCGCTATTCCCGAGCTGAATGCAAAGCAAAGGCAGTAAAATATAATCCTTTTAAGACAGATGCTTACACAACATCCCCGCGCCTGACGCTCGTATGGTTTCATAAATGCTCCTTGCTCTGACCAGCCAATGGCGGTAGCACACGGGCAAGTTTCACATCACACGGGAGTTTGAAACATGGCGAGAGCAAAGATTGCATTGATCGGCGCAGGCCAGATCGGCGGCACACTGGCGCATTTGGCAGCTTTGAAGGAATTGGGCGACGTTGTTTTGTTCGACATTGCCGAAGGTATTCCACAAGGCAAGGCGTTGGATATTGCAGAGGCCGCCCCTGTAGACGGCTATGACGCAACCATGAGCGGCGCAAACGATTACGCCGACATCGCAGGCGCAGACGTTTGTATCGTAACCGCCGGTGTTGCACGCAAACCAGGCATGAGCCGCGACGATTTGTTGGGCATCAACCTGAAAGTGATGAAATCCGTTGGCGAAGGCATTGCGAAACACGCACCGAACGCTTTTGTGATCTGCATCACCAACCCGCTGGATGCCATGGTTTGGGCATTGCGCGAATTTTCGGGTCTGCCAAAAGAAAAAGTCTGCGGCATGGCTGGCATTCTGGACAGCGCACGCTTCCGTCACTTCCTTGCGGATGAATTCAAAGTGTCCATCAAAGACGTGACAGCATTTGTGCTGGGCGGCCACGGCGACACAATGGTTCCATTGGCACGTTATTCCACCGTTGCAGGCATTCCTTTGCCTGACCTGATCAAAATGGGTTGGACCACACAGGATAAACTGGACGCGATCATCCAGCGCACCCGTGATGGTGGTGCTGAAATCGTTGGCCTGCTGAAAACCGGTTCCGCGTTTTACGCCCCTGCTTCATCTGCAATTGAAATGGCCGAAGCCTATCTGAAAGACCAAAAACGCGTGCTGCCTTGTGCGGCAAACGTGGATGGCGCTTACGGGTTGAACGGCATGTATGTTGGTGTGCCAACTGTGATCGGCGCCGGTGGCATTGAAAAAGTCATCGAAATCGACATGAACAAAGACGAAAAAGCCATGTTCGACAAATCTGTTGATGCGGTTAAAGGTCTGGTTGCAGCCTGTCAGGAAATCGACGGCACTTTGAAGTAAACCGTCTGGGGGGTTTTACCCCTGTTGAATTGTCGAAAGCCCCGCGATTGATTTGCGGGGCTTTTTCTTTGGTGCTGTGGCAGAAGCCTCCGGCGGGGATATTTAAAGAAAATGGAACGGGTTAGGCCACTTTCCGGCTTTCGGTGGCGGGTGCGTGATAGGGGCGATCATGGCTGAGGCTGGGGACGCGGGCGCGGGTTTGGGCGACGAGGTCCAGATCCAGTTTTGCATGAACGACGCCTTCTGATGGGCCGCCATCAGCGAGGATTTCGCCCCATGGATTTACCACCACAGAATGGCCATAGGTGGAACCGCCCCCTGGCACGGAACCAACGGAACCCGGTGAAACCATAAAGACGCCGTTTTCAATGGCGCGGGCGCGGTTTAGCACATGCCAATGGGCTTTGCCTGTGGGCACTGCAAAGGCAGCGGGGCAAAGCAGAATCTCGGCGCCAGCTTGGGCAAGGTCACGGTAAAGTTGTGGGAAACGCAGGTCGTAGCAGATGGAATGGCCAAAACGGCCAAAGCGGGTGTCCACCACCACCGCCTGATTGCCCGGCTCGACGCAATCGCTTTCGCGGTAGGTTTCGGTTTCGGACAAGGACACGTCAAACAGGTGGATTTTGTCGTAACGGCTAAGGATTTCACCCGATTTATCAACGTAAAAGCTGCGATTTTTCAGCTTGGGGCCAGCGCCTTTGACAGCGATGGACCCGATCAGAATATCCACGCTGTTGGCGGATGCAAAGTCGCGCAGGCCGTTCAGGACGGGGTGAGCAGACTCTTCGGCCACGGGCGGGGCGAAACTATCCCCTTCGGTCTTCAACCCGCCGCAATATTCCGGCAGGCAGAGCAGGTCCGCGCCTTCTGATGTGGCTTGTTTGGCGAGGATTAGTGCCGCGTCCAGTGCGGTTTCAAAATCAGGCTGTGCGCGGGTTTGCAGGCAGGCAAGGTTCAACATTCTGCTCATCAGCGGCTCCTTTAATACGCAAAAGGCCGCACCTTTGGCGCGACCTTCGAAGCTTAGCCCGCGAGAGCGGCGCAGCGCAACTTACTTTGTGCCAAACATCCGGTCGCCCGCGTCGCCAAGGCCAGGAACAATATAGCCCAGCTCGTTCAAACGCTCATCCAAGGAGGCGGTGATGATCTGTACATCCGGATGGGCCTCTTTCATCCGCGCAACGCCTTCGGGGGCAGCCAGCAGACAAAGGAATTTGATGTTTGTGGCCCCTGCGGATTTCAGCAGATCAATTGCTGCGGCTGACGAATTGCCCGTGGCCAGCATTGGATCAACGGCAATGACAACCCGTTCGTCCATACCCTCGGGCACTTTGAAATAATATTGCACGGGTTGCAGGGTTTCTTCATCGCGGTACAGACCAACAAAGCCGACCCGCGCCGAGGGGATCAGCTCTAGCACGCCATCCAGCAATCCGTTGCCCGCCCGCAGAATCGACACCAAGGCCAGCTTCTTGCCATCCAGCATCGGGGCTTCCATCGGACACAGTGGCGTGTCGATGGTTTCGGTGGTCATCGGCAGGTCGCGCGTTACCTCATAAGCCAGCAAGTGACTGATTTCACGCAACAACTGGCGGAACTGGTTGCTGGGCGTAGACACCCTACGCATCAGCGACAGTTTGTGTTGAACCAGCGGGTGATCGACGATTGTAAGATGTTGCATGCGCGGCAGCCTTTCAGATTTTGCCCCTTTTCCCACTCTGCGCGCGGTTTCACAAACAAAAACCGCAGGCATCGGAAAATCTGAAACAAGCGGTTGATATTGACGGGGAGGCGCTGCCCCTGCCTATCTGCATCAACTTAACGCCCAAAGGATTCCAGATGAAAACCCAGACCCGTGTTGTTGTTATTGGCGGCGGTATTGCCGGATGTTCAACCCTGTACCACCTGACGCAGGAAGGGTGGAGCGATGTTGTTTTGCTGGAGCGGGACGAGTTGACCTCGGGGACCACATGGCATTCGGCGGCGCAGGTGACGAATTTCGGGATGAACCAGACTATGGTGGGGCTGAAAACCCATTCCATCAATCTGTACAAGGAACTGGCTGAGGATAAGGATTATCCGATCAACTATCATCACGGCGATGGTGGTATTCGCTTGGCAAACACACAGGCGCAGATGGATGGTTATGCCCATTTCGCCAGCGTTGCCAAAGGCATGGATGTAGATTTTGAAGTAATCGACGCGGCAGAATGCGCCCGCCGTCATCCGCTGATTTCAACCGATAATCTGATTGGCGGGCTGTGGGATCCGCTGGACGGCGATATCGACCCTGCGCAACTGTGTCAGGCACTTGCGCGGCGTGCACGCAAGGCAGGCGCGGAAATCTATCGCCACACCCCCGTCACCAAGTTGACCCAGCACAAAGATGACAGTTGGACGGTTCACACAGAAAAAGGCGATATTGACTGCGAAATCGTGGTCAATGCCTGTGGCTACCGCGTCAATGAAGTGGCCAGCATGATGGGTGTCCAGCATCCTGTCACCTCAATGGAGCACCAATATTTCCTGACCGAGGACATCCCCGCCATCACAGAGGCAGGCCATCGCATGCCCCTGCTGCGCTGCCCGATCAGCGATTATTACTGCCGTCAGGAAAAGAACGGCCTTTTGGTCGGGTTCTATGAACAGGATTGCAAAACCTGGGGGATGGACGGAATTGATCCGAAATTCGTCAACGCTTTGTGCCCAGATGATCTGGATCGTGTGACCGACGTGCTGGAGGGCGCTTTTGCTCGCATGCCCGCCCTGATGGAAACCGGCATCCGCACCATTGTTAACGGCCCGATCACCTACACAATCGACGGCGCACCGCTGGTCGGCCCGATCCCGAACAAGCGCAACGCATTCTGCATCATCGGCCTGCGCGCTGGCATCGGTGAAGGCGGCGGCCACGGCTGGTTGCTGGCCCAACAGATCGTCCACGGCGAGGCCTGTTACGACACATGGTGCATCGACCCGCGCCGTTTCACCGGCCATGCCAATGTGGAATTAACCGCCCTTAAAGCCATTGAGGATTACCAAAACGAATTCCGCTTTCACCTGCCCCATGAACATCGCGAAGCTGGGCGTCACGCCAAAACCACGTCCCTTACCCCGATCCTTGCGGCGGAAGGCGCGGAATTTACTGTGGTTAATGGATGGGAGCGGATGGATTACATCAAACCCACACCAGATTTCACCGAGACCCACGGCTATTATTACAACGAGGTCTTTGACGTAGTGAAAGCCGAGGTCAACGCCGTTCAAACTGCCGTTGGCCTGACAGAAGTCAACGGTTTCAACCGGTTCGAACTTTCCGGCACCGACCTGCGCCCGTTTCTGGATCGTATGTTCTGCGGCAGGATCACCGCAAAAACAGGCCGCGTCGGGCTGGGTTATCTGTTGAACCATCAGGGCAATATCAAGGCCGAGGCCACCATCGCCAACCTGCCTGACGGGCGCGTCTGGTACGGGTCGGCAGCGGCGGCAGAATATCACGATATGGACTGGCTGACCCAGAACATTCGCGCCGATGAAGACGTGCAGATCCGCAGTCTGACCAATGAACACACCATCCTTGTACTGGCAGGCCCAAAAGCCCGCGCCGTGCTGACACAGGTCGCACGGGGTGACTGGTCTGCGGCGGCATTCCCGTGGCTTTCGGTGCGCGAAGCCTTCATCGGCATCGCCCCTGCGGTGATCATGTCCGTCAGCTTTTCCGGCGAACACGCCTATGAAATCCACGTCCCCAACGCCCAGCTTTACGCCGCCTATCTTGCCCTGCGCAAAGCAGGCGCGGCCCATGGCCTTCGCCTTTTTGGTGCCCGTGCGGTGGACAGCATGCGCCTGGAAAAAGGCTATCGCCACTGGAAAGCCGACCTGATCACCGAATTTAACCCGTTTGAATCCGACCTTGGCCGCTTTGTGAATCTGCAAAAACCGGATTTCATCGGCAAAGCCGCCTTAGAGGCTGCCCAGTCCACAGGCCTGCGCCGCAAATTTGTGACTCTGGTCCTCGACTCTGACAACGCCCCTGCGCAGGCGGGCGACAGTGTTGTGCAAAACGGACAGGTTGTTGGCACCGTCACCTCCGCCGATTGGGGTCACCGCACAGGCAAAAACATCGCAATGGCCTTCATCAAGCCAGAAGCTACGGAAAACCTGATGGTTGAAGTCATTGGCCAGCCCGTACCGGCGCGAACTGTAGAACCCTGTCGCTATGACCCAGAAAACAAGCTTCCCAAATCCTAAGCCAAAGCTCTTTTTGGGAAAATTATCCCCGCCGGAGGCATCGCCCCGCCAAGCAGGGCTAAAACAAAATGAGGCGCCAGAAGGCGCCTCTCAGTCACTCACTATGTGCCAGTCCAACTGCCTTAAGCGTTGTTCTTTTTGTAGTCTTCCAGCAAAGCCGCGATTTCTGCGGGGCCTTCACGCACGTCATACATGATCCCGCCGCCCAGAACGATTACAGCGCCCGTCCCCGTCGCCCCTGTAATCGCCGCTTGCAGGCTAGTCACCCCAACCATAATTGTTTTGCCGTTTTCCAGCGTCAAATTGATCATCGCATCTTTCCCACTCTTTTTGCGCTTTAGAGCGCAAAGCCCCGCCTTGGGTCAACCCCTGTGAACAGCGCACTCTGCGCCGCAAATCCCTGCCCTGCCTGAATTTCAGTATACAAATATATACGCTCAGGCTGTCATAATACTGCGATGTTTCTGCGCTATAGGTCCAAAACAGGCAAGATGGCAGGCTAGGATTTGGCTGCGGGGCAACGCCCTCGCGCGGATGAATTTCAGCACAACAGTATTATTTCGAGGACAGGACATGGCAGAAACAGTGACAGTATCCGCAACAGGCGATCACCTGACGATCCGCTTTCTGGATGGGGCGCAGCACAGGTTCCACGCGGTCTGGCTGCGCGATAACGCCCTTGATGCAAGCTCGCGCGGGGCGCAGGACGGGCGGCGTTTGATCAGCCTGAGTGACGTACCTGTGGACATTCGCATCCAGACCGCAACGGCGCTGAACGGCGCCATTGAGGTCAGCTTCGCGCCAGAAGAGAAAACCCTCGCCTTTCCGTCCCAATGGTTGAAACGCAACGCCTATGACTATGACAAAACCGGCGGCTTTTACCTGCCAGAAGGGGCGCAGCCTTGGGATAATTCCCGCCATTACCCCGCGTCGGCACCCGTCTTGGCTGCGCGGCCCAACACAGGCTACGCCCAACACCAGCAACACAACAACTTTCGGCGCTTCGGCTTTGTAAAACGGCTTGAGAAGAGCAGCTGCCCTTTTGATCTGCTGCAAACCCAAGCTGAAAACAGCGCTAAAGCGTGCTGCAACAGCCCCCAAACACCCCACTCGGGCAAAACCTATCTGACTGAAATGCCAGAACTGAAAATATTCTACAGCCTTGAGAATAAGTCTAAGGCCGCAAACATCCTACTGGTTGACGGGTTCCGCATTGCCGAGCGGCTGCGCGATAACAACCCGCGGGGCTTTGATCTTTTGGCAGGCCATCCCGCACGATTTGAACAGCAGTCAACAGGTGGAAAACGCCAGCATGCACGCCGCCCGATGATTAATATCGCCCCCGATGGGCAACTGGTCGGGCTGCGCTTTGACAACCGCTGTATTGCGCCGATTGTGGACGTGCCATTCGATCAATTGACCGCCTATTACGCGGCCTACCGCCAGCTTAGCGCCCTGATCCACGACCCCGCCATGGCAGTGCCCGTCTCCCTGAGCGCCGGGGAGGCTTTGATCCTTGACAACAAACGGGTGCTTCACGCGGTTTCAGATGCAAAAAATCAACAATTACAAGCTATTTACACAGGAGTAGAGACAGTCTTTACCATTTCCACAACAGAAGAAAAATGGGTTGAGGCCGCCGAATAAACGCATTTTTTCCCGTAAAAGTGACCCTCACTCACCCGTTGGTGAATATTTTAGGAAACCGAGTATCGTTTTTGTAACCGGCGCGGCTAAGGATTTTCCAAGACACTGAACCGCCCCATTAATACGATAAAAAACAGCAGCTTAAACATAACCCGCTGTCCACGTGCTTTCACAGCATCCTCCAGGCAGTTACGCGCGCGGCCATTTTCCCGCCAAATCCACCCCGACAAGTTTGTTTACAGCCCAACACCGCAAGTGCCAATCTGCGGGTAAACACCAACATCGGAGTTCCCATGCCCTTCCTGATTGACGGCCTGCAATATGCCAATTGGTCTGAAAAAATCTTCCGCCAGATGCGTGCAGGGGGTGTGGATGCGGTGCATGTGACCATCTCGTATCATGAAAATTTCCGCGAAACCGTGCTGAACATGGAACAGTGGAATCGTTGGTTTGAACAGTTTCCAGATCTGATTTTCCACGGAAAATGGGGGTCCGACGTGGATAAAGCCCGCGAAACAGGCCGCACGGCTATATTTTTCGGATTTCAAAACCCCGCCCCGATTGAGGATGATATCGGCCTTGTGCAAATCCTGCACAGCCTTGGCGCGCGCTTCATGCAGTTGACCTATAACAACCAATCCCTGCTGGCCACCGGCTGTTACGAGTCAGAAGATGCGGGCATCACCCGTATGGGAAAGCAGGTGATCAAGGAAATGAACCGTGTGGGTATGGTCATCGACATGAGCCACTCTGCCGACCGATCTACCATCGACGCGGCTGATATTTCCGAACGCCCTATCGTGATTTCCCACGCCAACCCCCATGACTGGCAACCTGCCTTGCGCAACAAACGGGAATCCGTGATCCGCGCGGTCACTGGCAATGGCGGCATGCTGGGGTTTTCCATGTACCCCCATCACTTGAAAGACAAAGGCGATTGCAGTTTGCAGATGTTTTGCGAAATGATCGCCCGCACCGCGGAAAAATATGGCGCCGCGCATTTGGGGCTTGGGTCTGATCTGTGCCAGGACCAGCCTGACAGCGTGGTGGAATGGATGCGCGTGGGCCGATGGTCCAAAGAAATCGACTACGGTGAAGGGTCCAAAGACAACGCGGGATTCCCCCCGATGCCCGAGTGGTTCAACGACAACCGTGACTTTGGAAACATCCGCGACGGACTGCGCGCCACAGGCCTGAACGCGACCGAGGTGGACGGCATCATGGGTGACAACTGGCATCGGTTTTTCACCGAAAATTTCGGCCCCCAGTGATGCAAGACCCGCTGTGTGATCAGATCCCCATGCGCCCGCCGGATCAGGTGATGAAACTGGCGCGAATGGGGTCGGCCCATGCACACCGTCTGTCTTTTATGCGGATATTGATGCGGCGGATGCAGCGGGAAAACTGGCGGTTTTCGGTGACTGAATTTTCTATAGATCACCTCGGCGTGGGTCAGGCGGTCTATACGGTTCACACACCAGATCGGGCTTATTCGCTGGTGGCATTTGCCCATGACTTGCCAGATAATCAGCGATCAGATCGGGTAATTGCACAGGCTTGGGATTGCACATTTACGTTGTTTGATGGCATCCCTTCCGCCGAAGACAGGGTTAGACTAGCCCAAAACGTACCTTTACAAGAAGCAGGCCGGATTTCCCAATCCGAACTGTCCCTAAGCCGCGCCAACCGATCCGTGCGCCTGTGGTCCCATGTGGTAGACGCGCTTGCCGCAGGCCAGCAACCCGACCCCGCCAAAGTTGCCGAGGTCGGTTACCTGATGCGCACCACGGCCGTCTATGGATCAGGAAAATTCGGTGCCGCAGACCGCCAAGACGTTGAAGACCGCCCCGAATTCCAAGCCCCGTTTCAATGCGAAATGCTCAGCGTTTACCTGACCCGCATTTTCGTTATGGATCTGGTGGAACATATGGCCCGCTGCAAGGGCGGCGCGCGCGCTGTCCCGCTTGATCCTACCCTGCGACGCAGCTTTGGCATCGGCAATTCTACCGGCCTTGGCATGGCGCCTTTTCTGTTGAACCACCCGATCCTACTGAACAACTGGATCACCGCAAAGGAACGGGCATTGGCCCGTGTGCGCAACCTGCCAAAATTCACACAAACCGATCAGGACCGTTTCACCGCGCTGGTTCACCGCGCCGACTTGAATTTGCAGCTGTGGCGGTCGGATCACCCGATACAGCTGGAAAAACTTGCCGCCCTAAAAGCAGATATTAACGCGTTGAACACCCTGTTGAAAGCGGGGCCGGTTGTGTCGTGGAACGCGGTTTATTGCTTCGCTGAAAAGCGGTTTTCGATTGAGGGGTGCGAATTGGTGGTCTCGCTACTGATCGAATGTCACCCGGAACTGGTGGATGATCTTGCCGACACATTGGCGGCGGATGAAACCACGGGAAGCCAGATAGATGGCACCGCCACAGTGGGTCGGTTGCTAGGACAGATTGCGCAAATTTACGGCTGGGCAGAGGAACTGGATTGGCAGGAGGAAAGCAACAGCGCGCGGGTCTGGTATGTGTCCGCCGAAAAGCAGGAACCCCGCCTTGGCGAACGCTTCGTTGAAGCCGATATCGCTGATTATGAACAACCCCTCTGCCCCTTGCGCGATGTGATGCGACTTGCGCAATGCCTTGAAGGTTATAGCAAAAACACCAATACCTCTGAAATCCTGCGCAGCCACCCTGAACACCGCCACGCGCTGCGCCGTGTCCAGATTGCCGCCCGCTACCCCTATGCCGAAATCCGCGACAACACCATCTGCGCGACCATGCTGCCCATTGATATGCTGCGCCTGAAACTGTCCTTTTTCGGCGCAAAACACTTTGATCCGCGCTCTGATCGTTGGGTGCGGATCAACATGTTTGCCGATGCCCCCTACCCCGACACATTGGCCCAAAGCGGCGATGACTGGTTTTTTCCGCAACAGGTCTGCGCATGATCCCGTCTTTGAACGAGGTCAGCGCATTGGCGCGAAAAGCCTGTACTGGCGTGGGTTACAGCTGGGGTTTGTCCGAGGACGCAAGCCGCGCTACCGCAACCGCTTGGGCCTTTGGGTTTGACAGCATCACCGCCTTGGCTGAACTGTTAAAGGCCAAAGAGTCTGGCAAAATATCAGGGGATTGCCCCCTACATCTGGGTGCGCATCTCTGCGACAGCCAACCCAAAACGCCAATTGTATTCGAAACGCTCACCAGTCCCGAACTGCTGCTTTTTATTGCAGCCGATCTGCCTAAAATCACCGGAAAATCTTACCGTATCACCCTGAAATCCGCAGTGTTTTATGCCACACCCACCGACCTTTATCAGGCGGAAGACCAGCCAAACACTGATGTCTTTACCCTTCGGCCAGCCGCACCTAAAGGCCAACGCCTGCACCCTGCCCCCCGCCGCGTCGCCTCTGAAGCCGCTTGGACCACGCTGACCCGTTTTGCCAGTCGCACCTACGCCCCTGCCACCGAATCCTCGCGCCAATCAGGGGCTGGTGCGGGTTTAACGGACGCCGACTAACACTCCATTTTCTAAAAATATCCCCGCCGGAGGCGCAGGCCAGCAACGTTCATAACGCAGCTACAAAATCCGCGACCTCATGAGCGTGAACTTCGGCTGCGCGGACCAGATTGTCAAAATGGCCAACCATGGTCTGGATGGTCGCCCGTCCGTTCAAAACCAAATAAATCTCCCCCGCATAGATCGCCACCCGCTGATGCCCGAAAATCGTATATGCCATGGAAAACCGCTTGCTGCCGTCAAACAGATACAGGCGGAATCCGGGGTATAATTCGCGCAACAATTGTTCCATATGCGCCAACTGCCCACGGCGCTGCGCCACTGACAATCCCGCCCATATTCCATGCCCTGCGGCAAAACTCTGCAAGGTTTGCAGTGGCATAGCCACTTCCATATCGGTTTCCGGCAATCGGGCATAGCTGCGGCGATAGCCGTCTTGCTGCCGTTGACTGGCATCCAGAACCGGGGTGTTGCGATGTTCGTATTGCACTATGGCCCCGTCACGCAGCAGATCGGGCAGACCTGCGGGCACATAGCGGATTTTGGTGCCCCGCGCCTCTTCATGCCATTGCACAAGGGGGGTCTGGTCCAGATTATCCGCGCCGCTGGAAATCTCCAGCATGGCGCGGGTTTCCGACACAACCCCTTGATCCTCGGATAGGCCAAGCAGCCAATCCACCGAGACCTGATGGGTTTCCGCCAGCGCCACAAGCGTATCTGCGCGGGGCAACCGGGCCCCTGCCCCGCTCAGCAGTTGCGACAAGGCAGAGCGATCAATCCCCAATTGCGCCGCAAAAGCCGATTGCCGCAGGCCACTTTGGCTTTGCAACCGGGCCAAACGGTCCCGAAAAATATCCGAAGTCTCTCTACGATCCATGTTTCATTTCACCACGTTTGTTTACAAAAAACAACATAACTCTTGCTTTGTTACAATACTCACATTGCCTGCTGACACGCTACTGCCATAGAAATTCCACACAAACGTGAGGTATAAGCTTGAGATTTTCAAAATTACGCATCGAATGGCCGACACTGGCCCTGATCCTAACCACCTACTCCCTTTGGGTCTGTATCGGCTGGCTGGTTTTCCCCTATGCCCCCGCCATCGCATTATTGTTGATGGCGATTCTCAACGCTTTACACTCTTCACTGGTCCATGAAGCCCTGCACGGCCACCCGACCCGCAGCGGCTGGGTGAATGAATTGCTGGTTACAGCGAACCCCGGGCTGATCTGGCCGTTTCGCCGCTATCGCACCATGCACTTGCGTCACCACGCGGATGACCGCCTGACCGACCCTTTCGACGATCCCGAAAGCTATTACCGCGCGCTTTGGTATTACGACGGGCTGCCAAAATGGTTGCAACGGGTGCTCGGCTGGTCAAACACGCTTTTGGGGCGGTTGGTGATCGGGCCTCCGATGTCAACACTTGCCCTGTTGGCTGGTGATTACGCGCTTATCCGCACTGGGGATAAAGCTGCCCGTCAGGCGTGGATATTACACGCTATCGGCCTGATCCCGATCCTTGGCTGCATTGTGTTTTTGTTCCAGATTCCAGTCTGGCTGTACCTGATCACCGCCTGTTGGGGCGGGGCCGCAATAATATCGCTGCGCACTTTTGCCGAACACCAATGGCATGAAACCCCTGAAGGCCGCACCATCATTGTCGAAAAATCCCCGCTCAGTTTATTGTTCCTAAACAACAACCTACACCTTGTTCACCACAAGAACCCAACCATCCCATGGTACAATCTGCCCGCACTTTACACCCGCGACAAAGCACTTTGGCACCAGATGAATCACGACTATGTCTATCCAAACTACTGGAAATTGTTTCGCGCCTATGCTCTGATAGCGAAAGAACCCGTTGTCCATCCCACCTGGCATCGAAGCAAGGAGGCAGAGTGACCCGATACCGCGCAGCATTGCCCATGTATGATCTGCCTGAATTCAGGGCAGAAACCGATGCCTTTTGGCAGAGTATCCAGTCCGGATTGCACAAACGGGGCGTTGATCCACTGGTGGATTTCTACCGCCCGGAAAACGATCACGACGCCGAGGCTTTGCTGGCCCACCCCCGCCTACTGTTTTCGCAAACCTGCTGGGGGCCTATTTCCTGCGGGCAATCCCCTGACCTGCACATTCTGGCGCAACCGGATTTTTCAGCCTTTTTAGGGGGCCAAGGCCCGCTTTACCGATCCGCCATAATCGCCACTGGACGGGGCATCAACACCGCCCCCCCCGCAGACCGCAAAGGGCAGATTCCAGTGGAAAAACTGGCGGGCAAACGGCTGGCCTTTAATGACCGCGCCTCGCTGTCTGGCTATTTGTCGATCACCGCTGATATGGCCGCAGCCACCGGCCAGCGCAAAGCGTTTTACAGCCACGGTGAACATTCCGGCAGCCACCGCCATTCGGTTCAGATGGTGGCCGAAGGCAAAGCCGATGTTGCCGCAATCGACTGCCGCACATGGGCCATGTTACAGGGCCACGACCCCGCTGTGAAAAAGGTCCATGTGATCGGCTGGACCCAAGCCCGCAAAGGCCTGCCCTATGTCTGTAGCCCCAAAATCGAAGACGGGCTTAAAGCCGTGATGACCGAAACACTGGTCGAACTGGGCTCCTTCGCAGCCTAATGCTGCCCCCCAGCCTCTTTTTGGTTTAAATATCCAAATTCACCCCACCCGCATACAAGTGGTGGAGCCTGTAGCGTAGAGCTTCCCATCCACAACCCCGCGTAATTCCGCATCCGCGACGCCTGTGGTGCGCCCCACATGACTGGCGGCGCTGATGACTTCTATTTCCATGCCCTCGGGGACGGGGCGCACGATATTCACCTTATATTCCAGCGTGGTATAGGTTTGGCCTTTGCCCGCCTTTGACATGATCGCACAGGCCATTGCGCTGTCCAGAATGGCCCCGTACCAGCCGCCATGCAGCGTACCACCAGGGTTAAATGCTGCGAATTTCGGGATGCCGCGAAAGGTGGCGCGGCCCGGCTCAACCGCTTCCAGACGAAAGTTCATCAGACCCGCGATTGGCGGGGCTGCGACCTCTCCCATCAGGGTTTTTTGCAAGTATTCCAACCCTGTCCACTCCGCCTGTTCAGGGCCGGGCAGATCATCAGGGGTTACGGCAAATTTCAGGTCACGCATGGCAAAAGGCTCTCCAGTTTGGACGTGCCGAACCGTAGAGCCTTGATGCTATCGTCTTCAAGCAGGCAAATGGGTTATGCGCTGGCTTGCAGTTCCAAATGACGCGGCGTTCTTCCCAATGCGCGGCAGACATCGGCGCTTAGCGTCGGGTCGTTCAGCGTGTAAAAGTGCAATCCGCTGGCCCCTTCGCGCAACAGCGTGTCGCAGGCTTCGGAACACAGGGCGGTTGCAAACAAACGCTCTGTGCCGCCTGCTTCGGCGTGGCGAAAGCCTTCTTCCAGCCAATAGGGAATCGGGATCGCACAAGGGGCGGCGAATTTCTTGGTTTTGGCCCAGTTTTCGATCGGCAGCACGCCTGGAATAATCGGTTGTGTGATGCCAGCGGCAACACAACGGTCGCGAAAGCGCAGGAAATCCTCAACCTCAAAGAAAAACTGGGTGATGGCGCGATCCGCACCCGCATCGAATTTGGCTTTCAGGTGATCCACATCCGATGTGTCACTTGTGGCATCAGGGTGCAGGTTCGGATAAGCCCCGACCGCAATGTCAAATCCACCCAGATCCGACAGCGCTTTGACCAACTCGACTGACCCAGAGAACCCGTCTTTTACTGGTTCGAATTTGTCAGCGCCATCAGGTGCATCCCCGCGCAGTGCCACAACACGGCGCACGCCTTTGGCCGCATAGCCACGGGCCACAGACAAGGTTTCTTCGCGGGTTGCATTTACACAGGTCAGATGGCCCGCAACGGGCAGACCGTAGTTTTTGGTTATCACACCCGCCGCAGAGCAGGTCAGATCGCGCGTGGACCCACCGGCCCCGTAAGTGATGGACACGAAATCAGGGTCAAACACCCGCAGCGTTTCAACCGCAGACCACAGCCGGAAGCTGGCCGCGAGCGTTTTGGGCGGGAAGAATTCAAAGGAGAGGTCGAAATCTTTGGTCATGGCTGGCGCTTTCAGTTGTGTTACCCCCACAGACACTGGTTTCCAACTTGAAGCAAATTCATATTTCTAATAATAATAACGCGGATCATTCATGTAGGCTGTCATGTATCTCGAATTTCGCCATCTCCGTTCAATCCGCGCCATTCATCAACAAGGCGGTCTGGCCCGCGCAGCCGAAGTGCTGAACGTCACCCAATCCGCCCTGTCCCACCAGATCAAAGCCTTGGAAGAACAGGTGGGGATGGAACTGTTCCTGCGCCGCTCAAAACCGTTAAAACTGTCCAAAGCGGGGCATAAATTATTGCAACTGGCAGATAAGGTGCTGCCCCAGATCGACGCGCTGGAGCAGGATTTTTCGGAACTGATTACAGGCAAGGCTGGCCGCATGCATATTGCCATTGAATGCCATGCCTGTTTTGAGTGGCTGTTCCCCGTGCTAGAAGACTTTCGCCAGATCTGGCCCAATGTGGATGTAGACATCCGCCCCGGACTTGCCTTTGACGCGCTACCAGCCTTGCAACGGGAAGAAGTGGATTTGGTGGTTTCGGCGGACCCGGAAACCATAGACGGCGTTGAATTCATTCCGCTTTTTGATTATGCACCAACCTTTGTCTGCGCGCGCACCCACCCGCTTGCGCAGAAAGAATTTGTCGAGGCCGAGGATTTTCGCAATGAGGTTCTGATCACCTATCCTGTGGAAAAATCCCGCCTTGATGCCTTTACCCAACTGTTAACCCCCGCGCGGGTTGAACCCAAATCCATCCGCCAAGTGGAACTCACAGCCGTGATTATGTTGCTTGTGGCATCGGGACGCGGTGTCAGTGTTCTGCCCGACTGGGTGATCGCCGAAGAAAAATACGGCCATGATTTCGTCGCCCGCCCGATCACGCAGAACGGCCTGACCCGACGCCTGTATGCCGCGATCCGAAGTAGCGAAGTGGACAATGGCTACATGCGGGATTTCGTGATGATCACACGGGATCGCCAATCGGATGACGGCGCCCCAGACGGATCGGTTAACCAAGCCAGCGTCTAGAATCCGCCTGCTGCGTCCGAATCCCCTTGGCAAGGCCAAAGTCAGGGCATAAACAGCAGCATTCCACCACCAAGGATGCTTCCCATGACGCAAATGTCTGCAAATATGAACATTATGATCAAAGCCGCCCGTCGGGCAGCCCGATCCCTGATGCGCGATTTTGGCGAGGTGGAACACCTGCAAGTCAGTGCCAAAGGCCCTGGTGATTTTGTATCCCGCGCCGATCTAAAAGCCGAAGAAATCCTGAAGGAAGACCTGATGGAGGCCCGCCCGAATTATGGTTGGATGGCCGAAGAAAGCAAAGAGATCGCAGGCGAAGACCCGACCCGCCGCTGGATTGTTGACCCGCTGGACGGCACCACCAACTTCCTTCACGGCCTGCCCCATTGGGCGATTTCCATTGCGTTAGAGCACAAAGGCGAAATCGTCGCCGCTGTGATTTTCAATCCTGCGGGCGAAGAACTGTTTGCCGCTGAAAAAGGCGCAGGCGCGTGGTTGAACGACCGCCGTTTGCGTGTATCGGGTCGTCGTGAAATGATTGAAATGATCTTTTCAACCGGCCTGCCGTTTGGCGGCCGCGCAGATTTGCCAGATACGCTGCAAGACCTTGCACGCATCCTTCCGGGCTGTGCGGGTGTACGCCGCTGGGGCGCTGCAGCGCTGGATCTGGCCTATGTGGCAGCGGGGCGCTACGACGGGTTCTGGGAACGCAAACTGAACGCTTGGGATATGGCCGCAGGCATCCTGCTGGTCAAAGAGGCTGGCGGCTTTGTCGAAAGCATCACCAAAGACGGCAACCCGATTGTAGACGGGTCGATCATTGCATCCAACGATCAGGTGTTTGACCGCTTCGCCAAACTGGTGCGCAACGAAAAGAAATAAACCGCGTCTGGCGGGGAACCCCCGCCGACTTGCGTGTTATAACAGGGAGGCCCGCGCGTCGCCCGCCTGCATTTCCCCTTTGACTCGGTCAAACCGCAGATAGGCTATGCCCTGCCTGCCCGCTGGCCCGTCAGCCTGTGTGAACAACGTACCAACAGCTTTACCATCGCAAGTCAGTTCGGTTCCAACAGGGACCGCGCCCGAAACAGCAACCGTGGCCAGACCTTTGCGCAACTCGGTCTTGTGCTTCATCCGCGCGGTCACTTCCTGCCCCACGTAGCATCCTTTGCGGAAATCCACTCCGTGCAGCCGTTCAAAGCCACATTCCAGAATGAACGAGCTGTCAGCGATCAGTTCTACATCCGTTTGGGGCACACAATGTTGCACCCGCAGGGCGTCCCAATCCACCGTATCTTCTGCCTGCGGCGTAGATTTATAGGCTCGCCACCCCAGCGCCGTATGACGCGGATCGGCGAATGCCCCATCAGGCAGGGTGCCAACACCGCGATGCACGTATACTTCCGTATCTGCTATCGCCACATCTGCCCGCAATTTGTACATGTTTAACCGCTGCATCAGGGCCGCAGCCCGCCCTGCATCCACATCTAGCAGATACCCATCCCCGTCCTCTGACAGGAAAAAGTCGAACAGGTATTTGCCCTGCGGAGTCAAAAGCGCGGCATAAACCAGCCCCTGCTCCAGCCCTTTTAAGTCATTTGTAACCAGATCATTCAGAAACCGGTGTCGATCCGATCCGGTAATCCGCAAAACCTGACGCGTTCCCTCGGTCATAACAGCTACATCCTTGAATTCTTGTCGCACAATGGCGTTCAACAGTTTATGTAGCCCGCAGACCCAGCCATGACCAGAACCCATTGCCGAACACCCCATGCCAGCGCCCCTGACCGTCATCCTGCCAACCTTGAACTGCGCCGACCAGCTTGGCCCAACTGTGGCCAGCCTGTATCTGGGGGTTGAAGCAGGATTGATCCATCAGGTTATTTTTGCCGATGGCGGTTCGACCGACGGAATTGAGCGGGTCGCAGATGACATTGGCGCGGAACTGGTTGTGTCCCCACAGGGACGCGGCACCCAGCTTGCCGCCGCTGCAAAAACCGCAAAAACCGGCTGGCTGCTGTTCGTGCATGCCGACACAGTTTTATCTGCCGACTGGCCGAAAATCCTGCGCCACCACATAGAAACCTCGCAAAATGCGGCGTATTTCCAGTTGCGTTTTGATGCCAAAAGCACTGCCCCGCGATTGGTCGCAGCATGGGCCAACCTGCGCGCGCGTCTATTCGCCCTGCCTTACGGCGACCAAGGCCTGCTGATCAAAACATCCCATTACACAAAAATTGGCGGCTACCCCGAAATCCCCCTGATGGAGGATGTTGCCATAGCCCGCAAACTGCGCCGGAACCTTACCGCCCTGCCCGCCACAGCCACCACAAGCGCTGCCCGCTACACTTCTGAAGGCTGGATGAAACGCGGCACAAGAAACCTGACCACGCTCGCCCTATATTTTCTGGGAACCCCACCCGAAAAACTGGCCCAGCGCTACACCAAACGCTAAAAAGCCTTTTTGTTTGAAAAATATCCGGGGGTGAATGCGCACAAGCGCAGTGGGGGCAAAGCCCCCTAAACCACGCCTTCTAAATCACAGGCCCAAGAGTGAATCCGCACCCTACAGGTGGTCGTTGTTATGCCCCAAGCTGACAAACCGGCTGACCATTTCCAACAAACCCCGCTTGCGTTTGCGCCCTGCAAAAGACCGCCCCCGCTTGCGTGTGCTGTGTTCGGCTTTCATGTCAAATTGCAAGTTGAACAGATCCGCATAGATGCCGCCGCGTTTTAACAGCTCTTCATGGGTGCCTTGATCCACAATGCGCCCCTTATCCATCACCACAATCTGATCCGCATCCAAAATCGTAGCCAGACGGTGGGCGATCACCAATGTGGTACGGCCTTTGGACAAAGCATCCAGACCTTGGCGAATCGCGGCTTCGGATTGGGCATCAAGAGCCGAAGTCGGCTCGTCCAGCAGCAGGATTGGCGCATCGCGCAGCATGGCCCGCGCTATAGACAGGCGTTGTCGCTCGCCGCCTGAAAAGCTGGATTTGGATGGGTCAATCCGCGTGTTATACCCGTCTGGCAAAGCCGAGATGAATTCATCCGCCGCCGCCGCTTTGGCTGCAGCGATACAGGCCTCTAGGGTGGCGCCTTCGCGCCCGAAGCCGATGTTTTCCAGCACGGTTCCAGACAGCAGGATACTGTCCTGACTGACCACAGAAATCTGATTGCGCAAGGATCCCAGTTGATGGTCGGTCAATTCGACCCCGTCGATCAGAATACTGCCTTTGGTGGCGTCAAACAGACGGGGCAACAGGTTGAAAACCGTCGATTTCCCTGCCCCAGAGCGGCCCACGAACGCATAGGTTTGACCAGCTTCTATGGTCAGGTTGATGTCATGCAGCGCGGCATATCCATCGGGATAGACAAAGCTGACATCCCTGAATTCGATTTCACCCCTGGGTTTAACCCCATCCGCATAGGTAAAAGTGCCATCTGCAATATCGTTTTTGGCGTCAAACAGCGCATAGACCCTTTCAAGGGCGGCCATGCCTTGCAGACCCACAGCATAGGCCCCACCCAGTTTGCGGGCGGGATTGGTGGCCACGCCCAGCGCGGTGATCAAGCCGATAAATCCTGCCAGATCAATGGCACCGCTTTGCATACGCAGGGCTACAAGCAGCAACAGTACCGCAATGGCAATGCCTGCAAGAACCTCGATCATCGGGGTGATCAGGGCCTGCCATTTCACCAAAGACACCCGCAAAACTTGCAGTTTGTCGAACACATCATCCGAAGTTTTCTTCAGCCATTCTTCCAACTGATAGGTGCGCACCATGCGAATCCCTGTCAGGCCTTCATTCACGGCCTCGGTCATATGGGCAATTTCGCTTTGGGTGCTGGATGAAATCCGGCGAATCCGTGCGCCTGCAATACCTATCGGCCCGAAAGCCAGCGCAAAGACCAGCACCAGACCGATGGCCATGGCCCAATCAATAGACAGCATCACAATAATCGCGGCCACCAGCGTCAGAATATCACGCACGGATCCGAACACCACAATAGAAGCCTGGCGCACCAGTTCGATATCCGCCGAGAACCGCGCCGCAAGGGCTGCGGGGGCTTCCGCCAGCAGAAAGGCCAGATCCATATAGACCAGACGGTCGTACATATGTTTCTGCATATCCGCCTGCACACGGCTTAGCACATTGTTCTGCACCACTTGTTGCAGGTAATGGCCAACACCTTTGCTAAAGGTCAGCCCGATAATGCCAAGCGGTCCCCACCAGATTACCGTGGGGTCTTTATGTTCCAGTGCGGAAATGACCCATTCCATAAATTTCGCATAGCCCGCGGTGGACAGTGCAACAATCAGCATAAAGCCGAATGCGACCATCATTTTGTGCCAGTGGGGGGCCAGCCATTCGCGCCACAGGCGGCCATAGGCGGCCCGGGCATTCAGGTGGGGTGTTTCTACGTCGCTCATAGAGACCTTTGCATGTTGCGGCACGAGGCCTGCGGGCCGACCTTGTACCATCTGCACCCCTGCTGTCCATGCCCCGCAGTTATCCCGCGAAATTTGCACCCCACAGCCAATGGCGCGATACGCCCCCTCGGACGACAACAGCAGGGGTGAATTTGCTTTTGACCTTCCCAATCGGCAGGGATAGGTCTTGTGCCAATTCCACTTTCTGAAAGCCCTCCCATGTCGTTAAACTTTGGCCGCGCCCAACTTTCGATCCCTGGTCCCTCTGTTATTCCCGAACGTGTGTTGAATGCGATGCACCGTCCCTCGCCCAATATCTACGCCGGAGAGCTGATCGAGCTGACTGCCAGCCTGTATCCCGATCTGAAAACCGTAGCGCAAACCAGTCATAACGCGGCGATCTATATCGCCAACGGTCATGGCGCATGGGAGGCTGCACTGGCAAACACCTGTTCGCGGGGCGATAAAATTCTAGTGCTGGTCACGGGCCGCTTTGGTCAAGGCTGGGCGGATGTAGCCAAACGCACGGGCATCGAAGTAGAGGTGATGGACTTTGGCAATCAGGCGGATGCCGATGCGGATCGCCTGACAGAGCGGTTGAAGGCAGACACATCCCACGAATTCAAAGGCGTGTTTACGGTGCAAACCGACACGGCCTCGTCTGTTCAAAACAATATCCCTGCCCTGCGCAAAGCCATTGATGCGGCAAACCACCCTGCGCTGTTCTTTGTGGATTGCATCGCCTCGCTGGGGTGTGACCGCCATGAAATGGACGCTTGGGGTGTGGATGTGATGGTGACGGGGTGCCAGAAAGGCCTGATGACCCCTGCCGGTCTGTCCTTTGTGTTTTTCAATGACAAGGCCGAGGCCGCCCAGAAATCTGCCGATCTGGTGACAAATTATTGGGATTGGCATCCGCGCGCGCACCCAGAGCGGTTCTATCAACAGTTCGGAGGCACCGCCCCGACCCATCACCTGTTCGGCCTGCGCGAAGCGCTGAACATTTTGGTCCATGAAGAAGGTATCACCAACGCTTGGGCGCGCCATGACACCTTTGCCCGCGCCGTTTGGGCCGCTGTAGAGGCTTGGGGCTGTCTGTCCCTGAACATCACCGACCCTGCCAAACGCTCCCGTGCGGTGACCACTGTGCGTTCCAAAAATGACGAATGCGGCCGCCTGCGTCATTGGTGTGAACATCAGGCGGGGTTGACACTGGGCATCGGGCTTGGCTTTGCCGAAGAAGGCCAGCCAGGTTGGGACAGTGTGTTCCGGATTGCCCATATGGGGCATTTGAACCCGATTATGCTGCTTGGGGCGCTCGGGACTTTGGACACAGGGATGAAAGCGCTGAACATTCCCCACGGGGCGGGCGCAATGGATGCTGCCAGCGCGGTGGTTGCAGGTCATTTTAAGGCCTAAGCAGCACCACAACATCGACCGGACACAACGTTCGGACCAATCAGCCTTTGGCGGGTAATCCCCTGCCAAAGGTGCTAAAGCCAACAGGCCGCGGGCGGTTTCACAGGGGTAAGCGCCGCGCCGCACCCAATTTTATCCCAAAAACCCGCCCCGTTTTATGCCCTTTCCCCTAGACGTCCCCGCAATAAGGAATACCCTTGGCGCAACGCGTTTCACTTGAAGGCAGGCTTGAATGAACACTCCCATCACCAAATTCGGCATTTCCCAATCCGCATCCCGCGTCGAGGACGTGCGCCTGCTTACCGGCCATGGGCGGTATACCGATGACATCGCCCCTGCGGGATCGCTGCATATGTATGTGCTGCGCGCGCAAATGGCCCACGCGGATTTGACCGGCATCGACACTGCCGATGCAAAAGCCGCGCAGGGCGTTCACGCTGTCTATGTGGCCGCTGATCTGGACGGGGTGATGGACAATAAAATGGCCGCCATTCCTGTGAAAAACCGCGATGGCCAAACCGCGGTCACGCCTCATCGTCCTGCACTTGCCATCAACCGTGTGCGTTTCGCAGGCGAGGCTATCGCCATTATTATCGCCGACACATTGGCGCAGGCCCGCGATGCGGCAGAACTGATAGATGTGGATTACGACGATCTGCCCACGTCAATGGATCTGGGCTTTGAGGGGGCAGAAATTCACCCCGAGGCCCCGAACAATCTGGCCTATGACTGGGGCCACGGCGACGCCGATGCCACCGAGGCCGCCTTTCAATCCGCCGCCCATCGGGTCAAGCTGCGCGTACAATCCAACCGTGTGATCTGCAATTCCATGGAATCCCGCGCCTGTTATGCGGAAATGGACGGCGATAAATTGCACCTGTGTTTTTCGGGCCAAGGGGTCTGGGGGGTGAAACGGCATCTTGCGGCCTCGTTTGATGTGGCACCTGAAACCATCCGCGTGACCAACCCTGATGTGGGCGGCGGGTTCGGGATGAAGGTACATGCCTATCCGGAATATCTGCTGGCGTCCTTTGCGGCGAAATCGCTGGGCAAAGCGGTGCGCTGGACGCCTGATCGCAGCGAATCCATGCTGACAGACAATGCCTGTCGTGATCTTTATTCCGATGCGGAAGCCGCCTTTGACGCCAACTACAAAATGGTCGCCCTTCGGGTGAATGCAGTGTCCAACCTTGGGGCTTATAGTTCGGGGTTTGGCCAAAACATCCAATCCGAACTGGCGCTAAAGGTGTTTCCAGGGGTTTATGACGTGCAGACCGCCTATTTCGGGGTGCGCGGTGTTTATACCAACACCACCCCCGTGGATGCCTATCGCGGTGCCGGACGCCCCGAGGCGATTTATGTGTTGGAACGTCTGATGGACCACGCCGCACGGCAGTTTGAAATGGACCCGTCCGAGCTGCGGCGCAAAAGCTTTATCCGCTCCGATCAGATGCCCTATAAAACCGCTGCGGGCGAATTGTACGATGTGGGTGATTTTGAGCGTGTGCTGACACGGGCCGAAACCGAAGCCGACCTTACCGGGTTTGCCGCACGCAAGGCTGACAGCGCGCAAAGGGGCAAATTGCGCGGGCTGGGCCTGTGTTATTACATCGAAAGCATCCTTGGCGCACCACAGGAAACCACCCGCATCGAATTTGCCAAAGACGGGCAGTTGAACCTGTATGTGGGCACGCAAAGCAACGGTCAGGGCCATGAAACCGCCTATACCCAGCTGGTCTGTGAAAAAACCGGCTGGGATCCAGCCAAAGTGCGCATCATCCAAGGGGACAGCGACGCAATCCCCACGGGGGGCGGCACGGGCGGGTCTCGGTCTGTGACCATGCAAGGGAACTCGATCTATAAGACATCGGATCTGGTGATCGACACGCTGAAACCGCTGGCCAGCGATGAATTGGAAGTCCACCCGCAAGACGTGGCTTTTGAAGATGGTGCGTTCATCATTCTGGGCACAGATCGCCGCATCACCCTGCCCCAAGTTGTTGTGAAAGCGCAGGAAAAAGGGCTGAACGATCTGTTGGATCAATCCGTGCAATATGATCTGCCCGCGCGCAGCTATCCCAATGGTGCGCATTACTGCGAGGTGGAAATCGACCCGCAAACAGGCCACACGCAGGTGGTGAAATACACCATTGTCGATGACTTTGGCTTGCTAATTAACCCCATGCTGGCCGAGGGTCAGGTCCACGGCGGCGTGGTGCAGGGCATCGGCCAAGCCATCACCGAAAACGCGGTTTATGATGAAACTGGCCAGTTATTGACGGGCAGTTTCATGGATTACGGCATGCCGCGTGCCACCGATGTGCCGCACATGGATTTTCACGCCGAACTGGTGCCCTCCACCGCCAATGAAATTGGCATGAAGGGATGCGGCGAAGCGGGCACCGTTGGCGCACTGGCGGCTGTAATGAACGCAGTGCAGGATGCGGTTTGGGATAAGGGCATCCATCAGGTGGATATGCCCGTCACGCCACTGCGCATGTGGACATGGCTACAAGAGGCGAAGTGACGGCACAGACATGACGGCCTTAAAATGACAGGTAACACCGGCACAGAACCGCTTTGGCGCAAGATAACCGCACGACTGAAATCGACGTTGCGGTTTTCGCGCAAGCAAGCCCTGCCGCCCCACCCCAATCGCCAACCGCGCAATCATATCGTGATTATTGACGGCACCCAAAGCCGCCTTGACCAAGGCGAGGAAACCAATGCGGGGTTGCTCTATAAACTGCTGCAGGAAACCTATGATCCCGCCAGCACGTCCCTGTGGTATCACCCCGGCATTCAGGGCCATGGCTTTCGCAATTGGGTGACAATTGCATCGGGCTGGGGCATCAACCAGTTGATTTTCGACGGCTATACCCAGCTTGCGGAAAACTATCGCCCTGGCGACCGGATTTTCCTGTTCGGCTATTCGCGGGGGGCGTATGCGGTGCGCTCGATCGCGGGGATGATCGGCACCGTGGGGCTGATCCGCCGCGCCAATGTCACCAAAAGCAACCTGCGCTTTGCGTTTCGTCTGTATGAATCCCAAGCAGGCAAAGACGCCCGCTCCACGTTCAGGTCGATCCACTGCCACAACGACGTACCGATTGAAATGATCGGTGTGTGGGACACGGTCAAGGCACTGGGCATTCAATACCCGCTGCTGACCCATTTGGCACCGATGGCGACCGAATTTCACACAACCACCCTTGGGGGATCGGTCAAAGCGGGCTATCACGCCTTGGCACTGGATGAAGACCGCAACGCCTATGCTCCTGCCATGTGGGATATTGAACCGGGCTGGAACGGCCATCTGGAACAGGTCTGGTTTCGCGGTGCCCATGCGGATGTGGGCGGTCATGTCTATCGCTACAGTGCGGCACGCCCGCTGGCCAATATTCCACTGGTCTGGATGTGCGAAAAGGCTGAAAGTCACGGGCTGACCCTGCCCGAGGGCTGGAAATCCCGCTTTCCCTGCGATGGAAATGCCCCCCCTGTGGGGGCCCGCGCGGGCATCGGTAAATTCTTTTTGTTGCGCGCCCCGCGCAAACTGGGTGAAAAACCGGGCGAGGCCATGCATATGTCCACAGGGGCATCCGTGCCGCTAACCCCCTATAACACAACAGCAACAGCTTCAAACGCATAACCGGCTTTTCGCAATCAGCGAGTTGCGGCCACCGTTTGATTGTGGCACTAAACGATTCAAAAGTTAGCATACCCAGCACGAAGGTTTTGCCATGACCGATTTCTCAGCCGCCCGTACAACAATGGTAGACTGTCAGGTCCGCCCGTCAGACGTCACAAAATATCCGATTATCGACGCTTTGTTGACCGTCGAGCGTGAGGAATTTGTTCCCACAGCCAAACGCGGCGTCGCCTATATGGGCGAACATATCGTACTGGCCCCGAACCGCGTTCTGCTGGACCCACGCACATTCGCCAAAATGCTGGATCTGGCCAATATCCAACCCAGCGAACTGGTGCTCGATCTGGGCTGCGGTCTGGGTTATTCAAGCGCCGTCATCGCCAAAATGGCCGAGGCTGTTGTTGCGGTTGAATCCGACGAGTCTATGGCCGCCGAAGCCACCGAGGTGTTGGCCCATAGCGGTGTGGACAATGTGATGGTACAGCACGGTGATCTGGCAGCGGGTGCAGCCAAACACGGCCCCTATTGCGTCATCATGTTACAAGGCGCTGCGGAACAGATTCCAGCAACCGTCACAGACCAATTGAAACCGGGTGGCCGTATTATCGCCATTCGTCAATCTGGCAACACGGGTCACTGTAAAATTGGTTACAAACGTGACGGCGGCATCGACTGGCGCAATGCTTTTGATGCAACGGCCCCGATTTTGCCGGGGTTTGGAAAAGAAATAGAATTCACCTTTGGTTAGGTGCAAGCGCGTCTGAACTGATCGGATGTGTGAAAGTTAGGATTGTGGAATGCTGAAACGCTTTAGATCAACAGGGTTTGCAGTGCTGCTCAGCGCCGCTGCGATCCCCGCACATGCGACGACATTGGCAGATGCTCTGGTTCAGGCCTATCTGACCAACCCGCAAATTCTGGCACAGCAAGCCGCTCTTCGGGCCACAGATGAAGGCGTGATTTCTGCGCGGGCCAGTTTGCTGCCCACCCTGACCCAGACCATAAGCGTCAGCCGTGAAACAGACTTCAATGTTCCAAACGCGGTGCGCAACCCAACTACGGTCTGGAACAACAATACACAACTGACCATTCAACTGTTTGATGGTGGCGCGGATCGCCTTACTGTGGATGCGGCGCGGATGGCTGTTCTGGCGGGGCGTCAGGCCTTGATCCAAGTGGAACAGGGCATCCTGTTCAGCACGGTTCAGGCCTTTATGAATGTACGCCGTGACCAACAATTCGTCCGGCTGGCCCAAAACAACGTGCGCGTGCTGCGCGAACAGGTACGCGCGGCCAAAGACCGCTTTGAAGTGGGCGAAGTCACCCGCACCGACGTGGCACAGGCCGAGGCACGACTGGCCGCCGCCCTGTCCCAACTCGAAGCCAATCGCGGCGCGTTGGAACGCTCGGAAAGCAGCTATACGGCTGTGGTCGGCACACCGCCGCGGGACTTGCGTTCTCCGCCAGCGGCACCGGTTTTACCAAACTCGCCTGACAAAGCCGAAGCGGTCGCCATGCGCAAGCATCCCCGCATCATGCAAGCCCAGTTCAACGCCAAAGCGGCCGAACTGACTGCCAAAGCCACTACCAAAAACCGCCACCCCAATATCAGTGGGCAGGTGGGATATGACTTTGGCGCGCGTGCGGGTGGTAAAGACCTGCTGACCGATGAGCTAAGTGCGGCCATCGTGGGCCAGTGGACACTGTATCAAGGGGGTCGTCTGGACAGCAACCGCCGCCGCGATGTGGCCCTGTTGCAGCAAGCCTTGTCCAACGTCCAGCAATCCGGCTATCTGACCCGTCAGGGCCTGCGTGATGCCTATACCAACTGGCAGGTGGCCAGTGCCTCTATCCAGTCCAACCGCGAACAGGTGCGGGCGGCACAAGTCGCCTTTGAAGGCGTCACCGAGGAAGCAAAACTTGGCGCGCGGACCACGCTTGATGCATTGGATGCGGAACAGGAACTGCTGTCGGCACGTTCCCAATTGGTCACCGCGATCCGCGATCAATATGTGGCCCAGTACCAAGTGCTTGGCGAGATGGGCCTGCTGACCGCAGAACACCTTGGCCTTGGGGTTCCGATCTATAATCCGGACGTGAATGCTGCGGCATCCAATCGCCAGCAATTGGGCATTCTCGGGGAAAAACGTATCAAACTCTTTGAAAAGCTGAAAAAAAGAAACGGCAACTGATCCCCAGTCAGCAGTTGCCCGAATCCACGATCCTCAGTAAACTCGCGCCTGAGGCAAAAGGAGTGGATAAATGTCCGAAACAGGCAGAAAGATGGACGTCGAAGACGTCCTATCGTCTATCCGCAGGCTGGTGTCAGAAGAGGCGCGCAGCGTCCACGACACCCCGAAACCTGCGGCATCCCCGAAATCAACCGTTGCTGATGTGATACAGCGCCCCGAAGTGAAAGGGCCGGAAAAGCTGGTCCTGACACCATCATTGCGCGTGCCCGAAGCCCTGTCCGCCACCCCTGCCGCCGCAGAGATCGAACAGCGTATCGCAGACATCGAATCGCTGGTCATGAGCGAGGCTGTGGAAAGCAGCAAAGCCGAAATCGCCCGCTCTGTTGAGGTTCAGGACCACGACAATAGTGAGTATAGCGACGGGGAGTATGACGCCGGCGAGTATGAAGATTCTCAAGTAGTTTCAGATGATGACGCCCCCCCCCAAGATCACGCAGCCCGCATGGCTGAAATGGTCGAGGACGATGCATACGGCGATGATGACAGCGCACCCGAAACGGTATCCCTGAAATCCGTCCCTCCCCGCGTGGATGCACCCCGTATGTCATCCAATCAGGCAGAACGGGACGAAGCCGCTGACATGATGTCTGCACTGCATCTATCCATGCGCGATTTCGCACGGGAAGAGCCACCGCTGACAGCCAACCTGTCAAAAGCCCCGCATCTTGTGGAAAACGCGACAGACGCAGATACAGACGACTTCAGCACAGACGATGCAGATCTGGAGTCGCCCGTGGATGAAATGATGTCAGGCCTCGTCAACTTCGATTTCGTGGAAACTGAAACTGACGCCGATTCTGGCACCGTTTCTGATGACGAAACTGAAGATGACGCGCCAAGCGGTGAAATCGACGGTAGTACGGATGCGCTTGCCCAAAATGCGGGTCAAAAAGCGGCGCCGAACTGGCCAGAGACCGATGCAGATTTCTCTGACAGCCCCTTTCAAGAGGTTATCGACGAAGACGAACCCGCCGAGATTGCCTCTGTGAAAGAGACCGTGATTGATCGGGAACCTGCCCCCACAGAGCCCCCAACGCCCACCCAAGACCAAAATCGCCCTGCTGCCTCAAGCGCATTGTTTGATGAACCTGTGGATTACACCGAAGGCGACGACGGGTTTCTGGACGAAGAATCCCTGCGTGAAATGGTGTCCGATATGGTTCGTTCGGAATTGCAGGGAGAATTGGGCGACCGGATCACCCGCAATGTGCGCAAACTGGTCCGGCGAGAGATTTACCGCGCTCTGGCCTCGCGCGAATTTGAATAAATCGGTTTAAGCAGCGCTCGGCGGGTCTGACACATCCGCCGCCAGCATCCAGATCATTTCCACATCCAGATGCGCCTCAATGTGATCGGCCAAAGCATCTAATGTCGCATTGATCACATCATCAAACACCAAATCGCTGGGGGCTACGCCCATTGATTCCAGATAGCCGCGGCGAAACTCATCCGCAATGAACAAGCCGTGCACATAACAGCCACGCACCAACCCGTCTGGTGAAGACGCGCCCTCTTGGCGGCCGTCAATTTCCAGCCAAGGCCGTTTGCAATCCGGCCCCGTGGTCTGGCCGATGTGGATTTCATAGCCCGAGACCCCGGCCCCATTGCCCAGATCATGGCCAGCCACCTCGGCCAGTCGCTTTTCCGGTGTCATCACGGTGGTGATGTCCAACAGGCCAAGGCCCTGAACCTGCCCCGCAGGCCCCTCGATCCCGTCGGGGTCATTGATCATCTGGCCCAAGATCTGATAGCCGCCGCAGATACCCAGCACCTGTTTGCCCCGTTCTACATGGCTTAACAAATCCGCATCCCAGCCCTGTTCACGCAGAAACGCCAGATCGCCGATGGTGGATTTTGTACCGGGAATCAGGATCAGATCGGCATCCGCAGGCATCCGCTGCCCGGGTTCCACCATCACCACCGTCACGCCGGGTTCCAGTTTCAAAGGGTCAAGATCGTCAAAATTAGCGATGCGCGACAGTTTTGGAACCGCAATCTTGAAGGCCCCATTCCCGCCCCCGCCAATATCTGCCGCGTCCTCGGCAGGCAGTTTGCGGGCGTCTTTGAACCAGGGCAAAACACCTAGACTGTGCCAGCCGGTTTGATCCACCGCGATCTGCAAACCTTCATCGAACAGGCTGGCATCACCGCGAAATTTATTGATTAGAAAGCCTTTTATCAGCGCATTGTCTTCGGGGTCCAGCAAGACATGGGTGCCAACCAGTTGCGCCAGAACGCCCCCGCGATCAATGTCTCCGGTCAGCAGAACCGGTACATTGGCCGCCCGCGCAAAGCCCATATTGGCAATGTCGCCGGCACGTAAATTGACCTCGGCAGGGCTGCCGGCGCCTTCTACCAGCACCAAATCCGCATGGGCGCACAACCGATGAAAACTCTCCAACACACGGGGCATCAAATCAGCCTTCATCTTTCCGTAATCTCTGGCCTTTAAAGTCGCCATACGCCTGCCCTGAACCACAACTTGCGCACCAGTCTCGGTCTCGGGCTTTAACAGCACCGGATTCATATCCGTATGGGGCAGAACATTACAGGCACGCGCTTGCAACGCCTGCGCTCGCCCGATTTCACCGCCATCCATGGTGACAGCGGCGTTATTGCTCATGTTTTGGGGTTTGAACGGGAGCACCTTCAGGCCACGGCGCACAAATGCGCGGCACAGCCCTGCTACGATCATGGATTTTCCAACGTTAGACCCAGCGCCCTGGATCATAATGGACTTCGCCATCCCTCACCCTTTACTCACGACAGACTTAAAAACCCTGCCGCCATATGCAAACACACTCTTAGCAGATAAGCACCACCGAAGCCTTTGCCAAGCAGGGCCCGTCATAAGACACATCCCCTGCCATCTTGGTTTATTTTAATCTAACTTAAAGGGCTTATTAACCGTTCTTTTGGCATAGGTTTGTTCTTAAAACGTCAACAAAGTGGTTTCACCGCAAGGCTTTGGCCACAATCTCGACCGATCAACAAGCCTGGCTGCTCTGCTAACCTGCAATCTATTCCAATCCAGCCCCGACTTCCCACTTGCCACCGCTTTTACCGATTGCTATAGCCTGCGGCACACCATAGGCGGCGAGTTGGCGGAGTGGTGACGCAGCGGATTGCAAATCCAATCCTTTTAATTGATTTCATTTGATTTTGTGAGTAGAGACTCGCGGGACGTAACAGAAACAAATCGTGAATGGGTAGAGGCGTTTAAACGACTTTCCCGGTCGTTTCTTTCAATCTCACTAAATTGCCATCCAAATACTATGTAGGCTACATTCAAGAAAATGGCCCATAGAGATCATGGGCAAAGCAATATTCCGAGGCAAGCGCCTTGTTCCGACCCTTGCTCCATCAACGTTCCAACGAGCTACAGGACAATAGTCTATTGGGTCTTTCGATAAGACTTAAAGATGTTTGCCAATATGAGCGACGAAGATTTTCTTCTCGTCGTCGCTGCCACAAAAGCCGAAATAAATTCTATCCTGGAAATGGGTCGCAGCAGCATCATTGTCCTTGTGTATTTTAATGTGAAATTCGCAGTTTAGCTCTTTTTCGTTCGCTCCTTCATTGTACTTGAATTTTAAGTTGCTTTTATCTTTCCCCTGAGGAGAGCATTCAAATCCAGACTGATTCTGCACTTCATCCAAAATTTGGCTCGACGTTTTCCCTTGCAACTCGACCCCGTTCAGCGCGCTCAACGCATCTGTAACACTATGAGAAAAGCCGCAAATGCCCTGCACTCGAGCTGGAGAGTACTTGGCGCCAGCATTTGCCTGGCCATGACGCTTCATGGTTTCCCCTACTTTGGGATGAAAAATCAGCTTCGAGAATACTCTCTCACACCGCGCGATGTAACTTGCCTCACTAACGGGAGCATTGCGCAAGCAGCCAAGGGCAGATTGATATAGCTCTTCAGGAGTAGCTATGTTTAGAATTCCATCGATGTCGGGCCAATTAGTAGTCGTTTTGAAGGCTAGGTAATACTCTTCGTCTGCAATGTTAATCGAGTTTGTTCTTAACTTTGCCATAGCATCCGCAAAACTAGCACCGCTATCAGCTACGCCTCTCAAAAGCCCATCGAAAACCTTCGTCAACATCCTACTATATAGCTGTTGGTCACCGCCTGAAGCGTCCTGAAGTACGTCAAAAACTGTCTTACCTACAACCCTGATGTCAAACCAATCGGTAGGTGTTTTTATTTTTGAGTAAGAACTTCTCTTTAGCGGTGCCACCAATTTTTCCGAGCAGTCGAGACTCGCGAGAATATCGGCAGTATTCCAAAAATTTTCACCGAAAGAGTGTACCCCAAAGAAAACGATACCTTGCATTTAACGCCCCGTAATCAGTGTCTTCATATCAATCGCTTGTTGATCAAAAAAGCCACTGGGCCAGTTGCTAACATGTCCCATCTTATCAAGGTCAAGGATCTCAACTGTCGAAGCTAACTTTTCATCATCACGAGAAATATACATTATTCGTACAAGGTCAGGCTGTACCTCAGCTTTTCTAACCTTGATGCGGGCACCGTTTATGATGTGCTCGCTATGGGTCTCAACGATAACTTGGACGCCCGCCGCAGCGGTAAGGGCCAAGAGCTGCCCCAACTTACTTTGGCCACTAGGATGTAGGTGCGCCTCTGGGTTCTCCAGGAGCACGATCGAACCTTCCCGTGCCGAAACAAGCGCTGTGACGATACTCAGCGCATAAGAAAGACCGAAGCCGACATTAATAGCTCTAAATTTACTCCCAGAGCCAAAATCGAAGGTACTATACCCGATTGCGGCTTCTTTGATTACATCAGTATTTATGTTCACATTTGGAGATATTTCCCCCATCCATGCAATGATGTTCGACAACATAACCACACCAATATTGTCAGAATGGATACGTGGGTCGTCTTCCGAAGTCGTAGCTAACGACTTGCCGTCGTTGTCTTTCAAGGAACTGTTGGCAAGCGAGTTCAGAAACGCGATTGAGAATTCACCGTGCTTACCCAACCAATATGGATTCGCATGCTGCGTGTTCAAAGGAACGTAATCTCTTGGGCCCCATCTTTCAGCAGAAAGATAAACAAAGTTTGATCCCAACCAATCTTTCTCATTTTGCTCTCCATCCATTTGCGGCAGAGAAGTAGGGTATTTTTGTTGGTCAAATTTCGTACCTTCTTCAAATCCCCAACGGAAATCACCATTTGCGGAGCGAATAGATATGCATGAACTGTCATCAAGGGCGTTAGAATGATGCAGATCGGAGTAATCACCAATTTCAACCAGGGCTCCATTAAACTCCAACTTTGACAGTGCAGGCGCTTGGGCAGCAAGCAAAATACTCTGAATCAAAGTACTTTTGCCAACACCATTCACGCCAGTCAGCACATTGAGTTTCGAAAGTGGAAATACTTCATCAGCGAAGCACTTAAAATTTCTTAGTGATACACTATCAATTATCATTTTCGAACAAACCTTTGATATGAAGTTCAACCCCCAAAACATCTTCAAGAAGGGCGTGAAAATTCTTAAATCTGTAGTTAATAGTTGCCTGCTTACCAGTCGATTGACTTACGGAATATTCGAACCCTCGATCCTTGTAAGTATCCGAATCCCAGTCAACATATTGGTCAACGGCGCCAGCAAGGAGGCCGTAGAACTGATCTTTGATATCGTCACTTTTTTCGATAAGGCGTTCGTGATGTTCCCGAGGCAACAAAGCAAACGTTGAAACAACCAACTCAAAAATCGATTTATTTATGACGCGACCACCAAGCTCCTTCTTATACCGATCTACTCCAAACACCTCAGAGGCAAGTTCAAATGCGGTCTCAATTCGTACCAAAAGCTCAGAAAAAAATGGCGCACTTCCCTTAAGAATCTCAACAGTGTTTACATCCACTTCTTGAGCCTTGTCAGATTCGGTTCTCGAATAACTTTTGATTTTTGGACTCAGCTTGTTCATCTCCTGCATCGCATTGGTCAAAAAGGTGTCGAACGTCTTAGCTTTGAAGTTTTTGTGTCCTAAGCAAGTAAAAGCGATCGCACCTAGGATCAGCTCCATGTCCCGCATACGATCGGGTTTGACTTTGCCAAAAGTCGTATCAACAAATGCCTGCCTTTCAGCTACATAGCGAGTGAAGGTCACGGAGTTTCCTGGGTACAAAGCGCATCTAATTTCTTGGTAGCTCATCTTCACGCCATAGGTGTTGATCCGCTGAAATAGTTCACGGACCATGCGGTCACTGTCTTTCTGAATAGTTATCAAATGGCAGTGTAGCTCATATTCTCTGATTTTCCTTTGAAGTGGTCTTGGCAACGCTTCGAAAGTGGTACTATTTAATTCATCCAGGATCTTCAGGCCAGACAGTGAAAACTCGTTCGTCATGAAGTCATAGATCGTCGTAACCCTCTGAAGGCCATCGATAATGACCCATGAACCGTTTGCGCGCTCTCCGAAATACAACGCCGGAATCGGTAATCCAATCAGTATCGATTCAATGAGCTTACTTTTTATCGATACAGGCCAAATGCGATCTTTGCGCTGGAACTCCGGCTGAAGCTCAATCTCCTTATGAACCATGCGATCATAAATGTTGGATATTGTATTCGGCTTAAACCGCATTCGTGATGCAGCCATTTCATCCTTGTCATCAAATTCAGTTATATCAGAATCTTGCCCATCAATGTCTGTGGGATCGCCGCCATCAAACCCCACGACTTCTGCGCTATCAATATCTGTTGTTTCACGCTCGGGTTGGTTTTGCTTTTCCTCAACTCCGAGTGGGTCAAAAAAGGTACTTTGAAGATCACTTAGCAGCGCCGATAGCTGATTTTCGGCACTAGCTACTTTCGTCGCTTTGAACTCCCCCGGAAACTTCACCCTTAGCTCTTCAGTAGAAGCACCTAAAAGGTCCAGAGCACATTGTAGATCCTTCGAAAACGCATGCGCGTCAAATTTTTCAATTTTATCTAGCTTTATCTTTAACTTACGAACTTCCGGTGTTGTGACATGCTGAAGGCTTCCTAGTTCATGGGTATGTTCTTCTGCTAGATACAGGTGCTTTTTTCGATTGTATTTGAAGTGCTCCACGTACGGTAGATTTGCAAAAATCGTTTCAGGGATGTGCCGACTCGAACCGCTTCCACCAAAAAGCACTTCTACATCAACTACCCGGTATCTGGAAAGCGCATCCCAGACTTTTTCCAATTGTGAGATTGGGCGAGAAACCTCTTTTTTCCCATTGATACTTATACGGTAACTTGCAGTGTCTTCGTGGACTGCTGAAATCTCGATAAAGCCTGTCTGAGGGTTGACCGCGTGCAGTTGCCGACCGCTCAGTTGAGCAATGTCATTGAGTACATCTGCAAAATTCATCTCACAACCAGCCCATTTTCTTCATAAGACATCTTTATCATCGTTTGAACTGATGAAGTCCAGTTTGATGGATCGCCTCAGTTTCACCGGAGACTTTTAGCTTCACTTTACGAAACCATATCGAACAGGTCGGGCTGTGCATAGAAGTTCTCTTCAGCCTCTGCTGGCGGGATGTTTCCGATGGGTCCAAGCAAGCGCCGAATGTTGAACTAACCCCACCTCACCGAGAAATCAAACGTTAGAGAGCATTCAAAGGGAATCTTCTAGCATATACCTACATTATTCATGTCCCCTTCGTCCACGGAAGGGTTTCTCAAACTATTTTACATGCTAAGATAGCTTGGGTAATCGGCCCGATTTGAGCTATGAGTTGGGCGGAAAACACCCTTTGGTAAGGAACTGACAATGAGCACAGCAAGACCTACAATATTTTCGTTCTTCTCTGGCGCGGGGTTCCTTGATCTTGGATTCGAAGACATGGGGTTTGATATTGCTTATGTAAATGAGTTCCACAAACCTTTCCTTGACGCCTATCAGCACTCAAGAAAGGTCATGGGACATCCAGCACCTCGCTTCGGCTACGATAGCAGAAGCATCGAAGAAATTTCTACCGATGACCTTGCAGCCGACATCTTTAATGCAAGAGAAGAAGGTCAAGTTGTGGGATTTATTGGTGGTCCACCATGCCCAGATTTTTCCGTGGGGGGCAAGAACAGAGGTAAGGAGGGCGAAAATGGCAACCTATCAAAAGTTTACGTTGATTTGATTTGTCAGGCCAAGCCAGATTTTTTTCTGTTCGAAAATGTGAAGGGTCTTTATCGTACGAAAAAGCATAGAGAGTTCTTTGAAAAGTTGAAATTGAAGTTACGGCGCTCTGGTTATCTACTTCATGAGCGCCTAATCAACTCAATCGAATATGGTGCGCCGCAAGATCGCGACAGGATTATCTTGGTTGGTTTTCGATCGCGTGAACTCGCGAAAACTTTCAATTGGAAAGCTCGGATTTTCCCTGAACGGACCGCTTTCGAATATGAATGGCCGACAACTGCCCCTTTTGAGCAAGGCAACTTGGCTCCACAACCTAGTTCAGTGCCCATCGAGCTGACCGTTCAACATTGGTTTGAAAAAAACGATGTGGCCAATCATCCGAATGGCAAACATTGTTTCACACCACGTGCAGGGTTGGCCCGTTTCCTATCTGTTGAAGAAGGAGACGATAGTAAGAAGTCATATAAACGGCTTCACCGCTGGCGTTATTCACCAACTGCCGCCTACGGAAACAATGAGGTTCATTTGCACCCTTATGAAGCTCGAAGAATATCCGTCGCAGAGGCGCTTGCCATTCAGTCCTTGCCGGCGTCATTCGAGTTGCCATCGAACATGACGTTATCCAATATGTTCAAGACTGTTGGTAATGGCGTACCCTACCTTGCTGGCCGAGGGTTAGCTCAATCAATTTTGACACATCTAGGATTTGAATATGAGAGTAACCGCTGCGAACTTGATCCACGCGATCGGCAAGTTGCCGCGTGAAATTCATTATCAGTATGCGGACACCAGCACTCCAACAAGGCTGATTATTGAACGAATTGATTATCCCGAAGGCCCAGTGATCGTAAGACGTTATGGCACAAAGAAGAATCCGGATGCTGCCAACGCCCAATCAGTAAGCCTTTCATCCTCTATGATTTGGAGGCTGGCCAATGCGATAGTCCCTGGAAAACCCATAAATTTAGAACGCGTTTTTGGAAGTAGTTATAACAGTCGCTCAGCCTTGGAAGCACTTCTTCTACATACACCGGAGTTTTACACTACTAAATTAGATCGGCTGGAGCAGAAAGGTACAACAAAAAAGGTAAGATCAGGGCACAAACACCTTCTCTATTTACCTGACGAACCGCACGAAAATGGCGTAATGGGCCGCAAAGAATTAGACATGCAGGTGTCTGAGGTTTCCTTTGACGTGATCTATGAAGGCGTTACGCTTGAGACGACTCGAGCGATTACAGGGGTGAATATCGAGCAAGAGCGGCGACACGCCCAAATCCAAATAGCTTTAGTTCTCATTGGTCAGCAACTTGGGTTTCGAACATGGGTTGCCGCAAACGATAGGTCGATTGAATATGCTGGACGGCGCATAGCCGAGATGGAAAGTGTAATTGATCAACTTGACGCTGAAAAAGTGTTGAGTGCGTATCCTGAAGCGTCGAATGCCGCTCGCTTAATTGATTGTATTTGGTTCAGGAATGGCAGACTTATGCCCGCAGTAATGGAAATTGAACACAGCACTGGTGTGACTTCTGGGTTGACACGTATGAAAGGTTTCTATGACTTGGGACCCGCCTTACGCGATATCCGTTGGACCATCGTTGCACCAGACGAATTGCGGAAGAAAGTCTTCGATCAAGCCAATTTGGAACAGTTTAAACCAATGGATGTTCGTTTTTTTCCTTATTCGGCGGTAGATGAACTCTACTCTCTTTGCCAAAGGCGTAAACCAGTCGGTATAACTGACGAGTTTTTAGATTGCTTTATGGAACGTTGTCTCGCCGCATAACTAGCCTTCACCGATAGACACTCGATCAAAAAAATCTAACGACGTCGAACCCCATAGTTAATCCGGGATTTTACTCCCCGCCGCTCTATCTCTGCTTTGGAATTGGCGCGATCTGATCTGAGCCCCTAATACCCTTGATCCAGAGTTTATAACACCTAAGAAATGCGGCTATTAATCAAGCTAAAGGCAAATTCTGTTATGGCCGCCCGGCAGACCTCGGAACCGTCAAAATGTTGTGGTGCACTGACACATCAACTAGTCGGCTTCTTTCCCCAAACTCAAAACAACCCAGCCACGGCCTTCCAATTCGAGATAATCAACTCCGCCGCTTTCCCGTCCGTCCCTTTCTGCGAGATGGTATATTTCAGCCGCACCTCATCGATATAGAACCCATCAAACCAATCGCGGATTTCCGGCTTGTCGTTTATCGACAGCAGGAACTTGCCTTTAATCTTGCCCAAAGTCTCGGCCATGGTTTTGTACTGCTGCCGATCGAACATATCTCTCCCGTAGTCTTTCTCACCGCCAAAATACGGCGGATCAAGATAGAACAATGTACTAGGCGTGTCATAACGCTCGACCACGTCTTTCCAATCCAGGCTTTCAAAGACAACACCGGCCAGACGCTCATGGGCTTCTTCTAAGATCGGCCCGAGACGAGTGAGATCGAAGCGCGAACTGCGCGCAGCGGCCACACCAAACACCCCCCTCACCTGCCCGCCAAAGGCTTGCCGTTGCAAATAGAGGAACCGCGCCGCGCGCTCGAGGTCGGTTAGGGTTGCTGGATCGATCGAGCGCAGCCGTTCAAATTCACGACGGGAGGATATCTGGAATTTCAAACAATCCATGAACTGTGGATAATGCCGCTGAAGGATCCGGAACAGGTTGATGATTTCGCCGTTGAAGTCGTTGATGACTTCGCTTTCCGGGCGATAGGCACGGCGCAGAAATACACCGCCCATGCCCACAAAGGGCTCGACATAGGATTTGTGTTCTACACCTTCGATGCGCTCGATCAGGGTTTTGGCTAGAGCTTTCTTGCCGCCAAGCCACGGGGCGACGGGCGCAGCTGCGCCAACATAAGTGGTTGTCATTGATTATGGACTCACAATAGAGAGGCCCGGCTCACGTGGGCTCGGGCGACGATTCTAAGTCTTGCTTAGTCGGTGCAGCTGTTGTGAAAAGTGGCTGCATGGTAGGTGGCGTTGGTGCGCCACCTGCCCCCGGTATAAAACCGCGGGCAAGGTCGTTTGTTTTGTATTTTTTTTGTGGAACTGATAGGATCCGGCGTCAGGGTCCGCTCAGCAGGATAAAGTTGACGTTGGATGAACCAACCGACTAACCTTGCAGATACATCTTCTCACTGGAACCTAGTGCCAGTGAGGTTTGGTAAGGAGGAACGTCCTATGTCATTTCAACTTTCTGGAAGCGCACCAGAAATCTATGAAAATACAATGGTGCCGCTATGGTTCGGACGTTGGGCCGAAGCCCTTCTGACCCTCGTTTCTTTGGAAATCGGTGAATCGGTTCTGGATGTCGCTTGCGGTACTGGTGTCACCACCAGGATAGCTAAGCAGGATGTCGGCAGCGACGGACGTGTGACTGGATTGGATATTAATGCAGGCATGCTAACGAAGGCACGTGAATTGGCCGCCGACATAGACATCATCTGGATGGAAAGCGATGTCCTTGGGACAGGATTGCCAGAAAACAGTTTCAATGCCGTCATATCCCAGCATGGCTATCACTATTTTCCCGACCAACCCGCTGCTTTGAAAGAGTTCTATCGTGTTCTTGCCCCGTCAGGACGCATCGCGATGTCTATATGGGATGGCCACAGTGCCTACACAAAAGCCATCTGCTCTGCGGTCGAAAAGTTCATCTCTCCTGATGTTGCGAAGAAGCAACGGAGCCAGAGGGAAACACCATCAGCAAATAGTTTGATCGCGAGTGCTTCTGAAGCTGGATTTCGTAATGTTGCAATAACCCGCCAAGAATTGTCGATTAATGTCCCTTTGGCCGCAGAGTTCGTCCCACTGCACCTCGGATCAATGCCTATTGCCAACGCTTTTCACAGCCTTCCCGACGCAGAAAAAGAAGCACTTGTCGCTGACGTTGCACACGCAATGAGGGACTATGTCGTCGATGGTCAGATTATTTATCCGGATGCAGTTAATGTCGTGACAGGAAAAAAATAGACAGAATTTGGACTTTCCGGGCGAGCGTTTTCGGTCGATTTAGGCTCACAGCCGACATTAACACCGCCCCAACCTCACCTCCTACCGGCCAGCGCCGCAATCACCTGCTTATGGTTTTCGCGCATTTCCTCGCGCAGATCTCTGACGTTGCCGTCGAGCCGCTGGATATGCCCATCCAGATCATCCCGCCGGACGTAGTTGTCTTTGACGTTATCAATCCGCTTGTGCAGATCGCGATCGCCATTTGAGACCCGCCCTGCCAGATTGCGGAACGACGCAATCAAAGCCGTCGCAAAGGTCACGCCCAGACTGATCGCCAGACCAATCACCCATTTCAGATCGGATTCCATCGGATACTCCTTAGTCCACGCAGCCAAAGCGCGCGCATTTCTTCGCTGTTTCTGCGATCCACTCTGCAAGCGGCCGCGCGTTTTTCACCAGATAGGTGGCTGTGGCTTCACTCACGACTGGGGGCTTGCGCTGGATGTCGGCAAAACTAGCACTCTGCCCCGCGCAGGCAGGTAATAAGAGCATTGTCAGTAGCGCTGCGTGTTTCATATTCAATGGTCCTTGCATCTTGGATCTGCTCAAGCCGATCGACGGTTTGTCCGGCTTGATAATCGCGCACCGCGTCCCACCGCAGCCAGAGCCCGAAGGCCAGAACTGCGACGGCGGCCGCGCCGTAGAGGTAACGTTTTGGAAGGCTGCGGATCACTTGAACAGCCCCGCCAGCGCCTTGCGCGAGGTGCTCCAAAGGTACCAGGCCAATGCGCCCCCTGCGATCAGCAGAGAGGCCACCAGATCCACAACTGCGGGATCATGAGCCATGGCTTTGGCAAGGTCTGGCGGGATCACCCCGCCTTGCTGCACCATCCCCGCCAGGAACAGGAGCAGATAGCGCACAAAAGGGGTCAGTTCGGCTGCGGTTTTCATAGGAATAGTCCTTTCAGGAATGTTGTGAGGTGGGACCAGAGGCCTTTGGGTGGGCCGTCCAGGTCGTTTGGGGCGCGGGTGCTGTCGATATGGACGAAGGGGGCCTCTGCGCCCCAGTCGCCCGCTGTGAGGGCTTGCTCAAATGTCCGGGCGTAGCCGGCGATCAAAGCGCCAACACTTGTGCGCGATCCTTTGTCGAACTTGGCTTTGTCGCCGTTTACAATGTCCCGCGCGCGGGTGTGATCAAAACCGTCGGGCCGGTCATAGTCCGAGAGCTTGCGTGTCGTGAACAGGCCCTGCCGCATGCCCTCAACAGCAATCCGGGCGCTGATGGCAGGGATCAGCGCTTTGGACGGATCCGCCACCAGATCAACGCCCAGAACCGATGACAGCTTGGCGTAATTCTCAACATGGGTGATCTGGATCTGGCCGCGCCCGAACAGGCCGCCCCGCCAATAGGGCGTGCTCACCCAGCGCAACCGCCCTTTGGCAAAAGCTGCATTGAGCCGCGCAATCACCGCGGCGTCCGAGGGATCCTGATCCTTGTGACTGCGATAGACGGTCTCTTTCACAGGATACATGCCGCCACCGGTTTCTCGAAAGACTTGGGCGAGCACATTGGCCATATGGGGCAGCGGCAGGCCCTGCCCTGCATCGAGCAAGGCTTCGATCCCAACCACCTGGTGCAGGGACAGTGCCCCGCCAAACAGCCCGCTGTTGCTGTTGCGCAGGCTGCCAAAGAACAGTTCTTTCTTCATGTGATTTCCTCAAAAAAAAGACCCGCACAAAGGCAGGTCGTTAAACGGTCAGGGATTGGGTAAAGCTGTGAACCGCCTAAGGCGGGGCAAAGCCCTGGAGGGTTGTTTCAAAACCGGCGAGGATGCCATCGATCGCCGCGCGAGTGTCCGCAGCGGCAATGGCCACATTTGCCCCCACCCGTGCAGCCTCGATCAGCGGGCCGATCTCGCGCCAGAGATCTGACTGGAACAGGATGATTTGCGCCAGCTCCTGCGCGGAATAGCCCGTGGCCACCGCCTCGGCCTTCATGAAGGGAAAGGCATCAAGATTGGCAGGTTCAGGATCCGCCGCAAGATAGGCTTTCGCCTCGCTCTCTTTTTCCAGATAGATCATCTCCTGCCCGGGCAGCGCCGTGATGAACTCTTCCCGTTTGGCCCCGATCGCAGCATTCACAAGGCGGGTCGCAGCCGCCTTTGCCTGGTCCAGCTCTCTTTTCTTACTGGCGGCCGTTCTGTTTAAAACCAAGGTCATGGCAGGATCACCCTCAATTCAGAGTCAATAAATGGAAACGGCTGGGCCGCCTCGATGACGTAGACGCCGGCATCGGGCAGATCCACCACCAGAGCGACCTCCCCCTCTTCGACCGCGTGGTCCAACAGAACCTCCCCCCCGGTTTGATCTGAGATCGTGATCACCGTGCCGGCAGGATAAGACGGGAAGGTCAGCACCGTGCCGAGGAGCGCGGGCTTGGGCGTAACAGGCCGCGGCACCAAAACACCCTCAAAAAGATAAGAGGTCGCCAGCGCTGGCACAGACAAAGGAACCCCAGCCAGAACTTCCCCTTCAGTGGGTGTCCCAGCCCCAATAACCTGCAAATACCCCTCTGTGGCGATACGGTTGACCGCGGTGCTGTCCACCGCCCCCGTGCTCGAGAGTTTGACAAAATACCCCATCCCTATCTCCTCACAGAATAGGCCGAGATGCCAATTCTTCTAAAGTTGTTCTGGAAGCTGTAAGCCCCGCTTGGGCTGTTGATGTCCGGATGGGCCGTCAGGCGGAACTCCACATAATCCGCCTTAAAGGAGAAGGACTCGATGTAGTAATAATCGGCCCAGGTGTCATTCAACGCGGGCGCAGAGGTGTGAACATCCACCCAAGCCCCCGTCGCGCCACCCACCGTCAAACGATATTGAACCCTGCCTCGAACCGGGATCTTAGTTCCATTGCTGTTGTTGGAACCGTAGCAGCGCATCTGCCAATAGGCGGCGATGTCAAACACCCTGTTGGGCTGGACAGACTTATCCCCCTCCTGCCCCTCAAAGGTGACATCCACCACGGTGGCATCATAGTTATACTGCCCCGCGCCCCCCACATAATCTTCGCTTCCATCGGAGACAGCATCCACTGTCAAAGAGCTTCTGACGATCAGATCATTAAACTCGGCATCCCCGTTTTTCTTAATCCGCCAACCCGCAGATCCTGTGGCAAAATCATCCGACTGCAGTGGACCCGAGAAGACCCCCATACCGCTTGTGATTGCGCCCGTTGCGATATGGCCCGCCACAATGGCATCCGCCGTGATATGCTGGGCCGCCACAGAACCTGTCGCCAGCTCGGACGCCGTCACCGCCCCCGCCTTTATCTCCGCCGCCGTGATCGTATTGGCCGCAATATCATCCGCAACAATGGACCCTGCCGCGATCTTGCCCGCCGTAATCGCCCCCGCCGTAATATGCTGGGCAAAAACCGCGTTTACGGCCAGTTCGGAAGCGGTAACCGCGCCCGCCTTTATCTCCGCCGCTGTAATCGTGTTGGCCGCAATATCATCCGCAACAATGGACCCCGAAGCGATTTTACCCGCCGTAATCGCTTCGGCTTGGATTTTTGCAGCCGTGATCGCATTGGAAGCGATCTTATCCGCAACAACAGCGCCCGCCGCCAGCTTGGCCGTTGTGACTGCCGAGGACGCAATGGCATCAGCCTGAATCGCGCCTGTCAGTATTTCGGAGCCGGTGATGAAGGTTGCACCACTTACGGCATAAGGCGTCGGCTCTGTCGCTGCAGCATGGGTTTTGGCAATCATCGGCTTGTGCATAAAGAGATAACTCGTCGTGCCCGATGTTGTGCCTGACTTGTAAACGATGATCGACACCATAGCCGTGTTCGCAGGCGCTTGCCCCTTAACCCAAAGCCGCGCCCAGCCGTCAGGGTTATCAGAGCCGCCAGAGTTGACCACATTGCCGGATTGCACAAAACCAAGCCACCCGCCGCTCGCGTTGCGGAACGTAACCGCAATAGTGGCATCACACCGCAGAGCATAAAGATACATGCTCGCCTCATACCACTCCCCCGCAACAGCAGGAAACCCATCCGAAATGCCCCCATTAAGCGCATGAAAGTAAATGGACTGCGTGCCCGCCGACACACCATTTTGAAACGCATGGGCCGTTTTATAGCTTGTTCCCGCGTAGTTCGAACCGGCAGAACGGATACTTAACGAGTGCTCGCCTTTGATATCCGAAGACCCGAGCACAAAACTGGAAACACCGGCAATCCAATTGGAATTTTCCAAAAGATTGCCCCCGCCGCCGATAGCGAGTTTCGTTGTCGCAACCGAACCCGCCGCAATCTTATCTGCAACCACCGCGCCCGCAGCCAGCTTTGCGGTTTCAATTGCGCCCGCCTGGACCTTAACTGCCGTGACTGCGTTGGAAGCGATCTTATCCGCAATGACTGCGCCCGCTGCCAACTTGGCTGTGTCAACCGCACCCGACGCAATTTTTTCAGCGATGATAGACCCGTCTACGATCAATTCGCCCCGCGACTTGCGCCGCACTTGAATGTCACCAATGAAACAGTCTGTCGTCCCGTCGTTCCCCTTAATCATGCGAATACGACCGTAACGATACCCTGATGGTATAACGACCTTATCAGCTAAACGGGTCAAAGTTGTGGCGGTTACAGAACCGATACCCGCAAACGTGAAGTCCACACCATTCGTCCCTGTGAAGTCTGGGTTCTTCGATAGTTGCAGATCAACGTAGACCCTACCCGTTCCAGAAATCACCCGTGCTCGATAGGAAAGCCATAATTCCTCACCCTCAATATCGAGCGTGAAGATGTTTTTAGATGTTATAACAGTGTAAGCGTCGAAGTATCCGGACAACCTTGCGATATTGGGAGAACCCCAGTTCCCGCCGCCTATCTGCCAAACCAAATTTGAATTGGCACCCCAAGCCGCGTGATCCGTGAAGTCAGGGTCAAGGTTGAGGTTTTCAAGATACCCGACTGTCAGCTTACTTGCTGTCACTGCACCCGCTGCGATCTTGTCGGCCACCACAGCGTCAGCAGCGATTTTATCCGCGACAACAGCGCCGGCCGCAAGTTTTGCAGTTTCGATTGCACCCGCTTGCACCTTGGCAGCTGTGACAGCATTGGCACCGATCTTGTCAGCAATGACTGCACCTGCCGCCAGCTTTGCTGTGTCAATCGCACCCGCCGCAACCTTTGCAGTGCTGATTGCCCCGTCTGTGATCTGGGTTCCTGTGATTGCGCCCGTGATCTTGGCCGCAGCCAGATCGGCGATCTGGGCATTGCTCATCTGCCCTGTGACCTTGGCGGCCGCAACAGAGGCAATCCGCGCCTCATTGACCGTTCCCGTCAGCTTGGAGGCATTCAGGCTTGCCAAACGTGCTTCAACCACAGTCCCGGACAGCTTTGCCGCATCCAGTCCGCCAATCTGAGCGTTGCTCATTTGCCCTGTGATCTTGGAGGCCGCCAGAGAAGCCACGCGGGCCTCTGGCAGTGTTCCCGTCAGCTTTGCAGCGTCCAGGCCCGCGATCTGTGCACTTGTCATTTGGCCCGTGACTTTTGCAGCTGCAATATCTGCTATCTGCGCATTGGTGAGCTGCCCGGCGATCTTGGCCGCAGACAGGTCTGCAATTTGTGCATCTGTAAGCTGCCCCGTGACCTTGCCGGCAGAGACCTCGGAAAGGCGCGCATCAACTACAGTCCCCGTTAGTTTTGCCGCATCGATCTCAGCCAGCTGGGCGTTTGTGAGCTGCCCCGTCACATCCACAGCCGCAACCTCCGCCGTCCACACCCCGGCGTGGAAGCGGTAGAGTTTGCCATCCACTGTATACACCACCAGCCGGCCCTCATAGTTTCCCACAGTTGGCAAGGCCGAGACAATCTCGGGCGGGCGGATACTGCTGGCAAAATCTTCAGACACCAGCCGGATGTCTTGGGTGGAGACCGCCACCCAAGCCGTCCAGGACACAGGCCGCGCGGTACCGGTGATATATTTCGCGCGGCATTCATAGGCCGTGGCGGCCACCAGTCCGGCTTCAACCAGCAACTCGCCTTCCTCAAAATCACGGCTCTGCGCGCGGCTCACAATGGATGTCTGTCCTGCAATGCGGATCTGGAACTTGATCCCGATGATATCTTCCACCGTGCCATTCCAGGTCATCACCAGTGCCGCGCGCCGCTGCTGCCCCGCACTATCCTGCACCGCAGCCGCCTGCGCCTGGAAGCCCACCACGCCCTGCGCGCTCGGGCGCACCGGAAGCAGAGGCACCGGCACAACCGGCACATAATCCGAGGCATGGTCCCAAGAGCCGTGATCCGCCGGATCCACCTCGGTGAGATCCACAATCACATCACAATTGGGCAGATCGATCAGACCATCGACGCGGAACTGTTTGGCATCATAGCCATTGCGCACACTGCTCCAGGTCACCACATCGCCGGGCTCAATCAGCCGGAACCGCGCCGGCAAAGAATGGGTGTGCCGGCGCGCGCGGCGCGCAGCCGCCAATTCCCCTGTGAGCAACCGCTGGGCCTGGGCTGGAAACGGTACAAAAGACAGCTGCACATCGGTCAGCAACCGACGGCCGCCATCCTCGAGTTCATAATTCGGGTTATAAAGCGGCGGGGTCGAGCGCATCACATAGCCCTCTTCGGGCGAAGGATAAGTCGCAACCACGCCGTTGACCGTATCCGACAGACCAAAGAATGGCGTGAAGCTTTGCGGCGCAAGGCTCAAAATATCCGCATCGGTAAAATGCGCGATCGGCGCATCCGGTGCCCCCACATAGATCTTAAAGATCCCGCCCACTTCGCTCATCCGTCCCGCACAAGCGGTCAGGATCGCTTCAAAAGCCGAACCGATCTCGGAGTTCACCGTGACTTCCCCGGCACAGCGGTAGATCGGCTCAGGCCCGTCTTCTCCTGCGATCGGTGTACGGCATTTCTCAATCTGGGCAATCCAATGGGCCGCCGGCAGGCGCGCTGTGCTCAGCCCCTGCAACCCATAAAACCACTGTGGGACAATCGTATCAAAGGCTTGATCCGCCGTATAAACCACATAGCCAGCCCCCGCATCCGTGGCCCCCGCACCGATGACAATTTCCAGCTGCGGATCAGTGAGGCTGGTCAGATCATAGTCCGTGATCTCCACAAAACCACCCGCACCGCCGCCTTTGATTTCCGGCTGGACCTCGCCGCCGCCCTCGCCGGCCGCAAAGATCCTCTCCTGACCCTCCGCGCCATTGCCATGGGGCGCAAAGCCCGAGGCAACACCGACGTGATCATCGGACGCCCGCGCAATCCCGCCCGCCGCCGTCCAGGTTGCGATCACCGTTGCCCCGTCTTTCAGGGTCACCGTGGTGGCAGCCCCATCGGCATTGGTCAGACCGCCGCCTCCACCGCCCACCAGCTTCAGGGACATGTTCGATTTATCCGCCCCCAGCGCAACGGTGGTGTTTTCGTCAGTGCCCCCCGCAGCGCCCGGATCGCGGTAATAAAACCCGCGCGCCAGATTATAGGCCTGTACCGCAGGCAAAGCATCGCCGTCCCCGCCCCAGCTCTGCGGAGCGTCCCAGCGCTGGGGACCTGATCCGCCCTGGCTGCTGTCCTTGCTGATGTCGTAAAGTTTCACCCCATTGAGGACGAACTTCGATGTGGGAAAGCCGGTGAAGATTTCTGCATTCACCCGGAAGGTTACCACCGCATAAGCAATGCCGCGCCCCACCCGTGTGGCCTCATAGATCCGGGGCGCACCCGAGTTCACCGTGCCCGTCAAAAATTCATCGGCAAAGAGCTGGGTGCCATCATGAAAGCGGATCCAGGCATGATCTTTCTCGCCCTCACGGTACTCCACAGCCGCCAGACCCCGCTCATCGCCGGTGTCTTCCAATGTGACCGCGCGCCCCTCGATAAACCAGCGGTTCAGACCCGCCACCGGCAGATCCGAGAGCGCAATCACCTGGGTGTAATAAGCATTGGGCGTGCCGCCCGCTTCACCCCATTCCGAATGCCAGACCAGCGAGCCCGCCGAGAGACCGGGCCCCAAGACAAAAGAGCGCGGCACACTGCCCCCGGTGCGCACCGAGCCCTGGATCGAAAAGGGTGTCGATCCGCTTTTCTTGGAGAAGGCCATGGCCAGAGCGGATACGCCGAGTTGCACCGCGGCCCGCAGTAAAAAATTGCCGATCGCAAAGGTGCCCAAAGCGCCAAGACTGACCGTCCAAGCGGAGATCGCCGAGATGGTCGCGGCAATAGCGGTAAAAACAGCCATGATCTTAATCCAGTCTTTTGAGAGATTTCTGCTCACAGAGCGCAAAACCGGCGCCCGCGAAGAACCGCGCCACACGCGGGTCGTTCAAATTGGACAGCCCGGCGGCCGCGCAGCCCTCTGCCCGCGCCCAAGCCTCATAAGCACTGAGCAGGCCCCGTGATCCGCGCCCCCGATGCTGCGGATCCACCCAGAACACCAGTTCCTGGGCAATGCGCATTGGCGCCAGCGGCGAGATCGAGGTCGCGGCCGCCAGAACACCGCGCAGCGCGCCGTCGACCTCAAGCACCAGGCACAGCTTGCGCGGATCCTCGATGTAATCCTGCACGCTGCGCGCCGCATGGGCCGCATCAAAAGCAAAGGGAATGCCGGAGGCTGCATGGAAAGCGCGGCAGAGACCCAGAACCGCAAAACGCTCATCGCCCCGCGCGGCGCGGATTACACCCTGCCCCATCAACTGTCCGCCGCATCGCGCACCGTGCCGCGCCGTCCCCAAAAGATCACCAGATCGCCGCAGCTGGTCACATCGCGGTAAAACTCATCGCCCGCAGCCCGCGCGATCTGGCTTTCATGGCTGCGCAGATCCGGATTGCCCCGCGTCAGCTCCTGCGCGCTCGACACACATTTGATCGCGATACTGCCCTCGCCGCCTTCAGCAGGCGTTTCCACCGGCGCGCCGTCAATAAAGCCCACAAAGCGCGAGGTCGCCGGCTCCACCATCTGCATGGTCTCGGGATCAAATTCCCCGCGGTAGATTTCCACCTTGGCCTGGCGGATGTCATAGACCCGCAGCAATTCGTTGATCCGATCGTCCAACTGGGAGAAGGTCACCTCGATCTCTTGCACTGTCAGGTTCGAGACCATCGGAATCGGATCCACCGCAATCAAAGAGCCCACCCCTTTGAAGTCATAAGAGACCACCAGACCCGTATCCGCATCGATCACTTGGGCCGAGACATCGCCCAGATCAGACCAGAACCCTTCGGTGATCGGTGCACCCGTGGCGCGCACCCGCCCCGTGATCCGCATAAAATCGCGCACCACAAGGGTTTGCGCCTCAAGCAAAGCCTGAGTGCTGACAGGAATACTCCGCATGGAAGTCCCTCCTAATGTTAGAGTTTTACAAGATTTGGATGGCCGTGAAGCTGAGCGACGAGGTGCGCCCCTCCGCCAGGGACGGCGCGCCCTGACCAGGCTCGAGGATCATCTCACAGGCGGCGCGATTAACGGTGACCGCAGCGCCAATTTCCGCGCCCGGGCGCAACGCAGGGCGCAGTTTGAACTTTTTAGAGGCCCCGGGCGTCACGATCTTGCCCGCCTCCACTATCATATGCAGCGCGCGGCTTGGGCGCGGCCCATACTCAAACCCGATGTAATCCCCCGGGCGCAGATCCAACCCGCCATCAGCTGCGGTCAGCTGGATGCTGAAGGCATCTTCAGAATAGAGATTTGAGATCGACAGAGCACCGCCATAGCCCCCCGGATGGGCGATCGGAAACGGCCGGCGCAGATCATGGGCCAAGAATGAACGTGCCGATCCGTTGAGCGAGATCAACGCCGCCTCGATCGCAGCTGCATCCGCAATGCGCGCCGGTGCCGTGGTATAGCTGGCCCGCCACAGGGCCGAGCCCAGATCTTTGGCTTGCGTCACCCCGCCCGCCGTGCGGCTCAATTCCTGACGGAACAACGGCCAGAAGGTGGTGGTCTTAATGGTGCAGAGATCAAACAGATCAGACCGCGGATCCGCCATTACAACTTCCTTCCCGATTGTGCCTTCAGGACCGCCTGTTGCACCTTGCCGTTAAACTGCGCCGCATCCGCCCGCATCCGTTGATCCAACTCTTGCACCGCCTGCACCGAAGCCCCCCGCGCATCAATATTGGGCGCATAGCTAAAGCGCATACCGCCCCCGCCCATGCTGCCGATCTTATTGTTGGGAATGACCTGCGCCCCCATCGGCAGGTTGACTAATTCGGGGCCCCGCTCCCCCACCCAAGACAGACCACCGCGCCAATTGTCTGTGCCAAGGGCGTTGTTCCCGATCAGACTGCCGGAGAACCAGTCATCCCCCCCTAAGATCTTGGAAATCCCACGCACGGCGAGGATTTTGACAATCTCCAGACCAAAGCCCACCAAGGCGTCCCGCCCGGTCTCGATCTGGCTGATCAGGTTGCCAAAGGCCCCATTGAGATCCTCCGCCATGGTACTGCCGGCTTTGCCCGCATCGTCCAGCGTGTCTTTGACGGATTTCACGCCAGCGGCGGCCGCACCCGCCAGCTTGGGCGTTTCCCCAAAGGCCTCATTGATCTGTTTGGCGCGCAGAATGTACTCCTCATCCGTAATCACGCCTTCCTGCTTGGCTTTGGTCAACAACTGCATCGCCGCTGCCAGCTGCTTGGCTTTGGAGGCCGCCGGATCAATGGTAGCAATCAACTTTTGCAAATCCGTGTTTAATTTGGAAACGCCAAGCGGATCATCCCCGCCACCGCCACTGCCACCGCCATTATCAGCCCCCGCCGGGCGCGTGCCGCGTGCGGGATATTGGCTCATTTCAAAACCCTGCATCACCTTTTGCAGCCGTTCAAGATCAGCTTGCCGATCCGCAATCATCTGACTGTACACCTCAGCAGCAAGCGCCGCATCATCCTCCGCCTGCGCAACCTCATCATCCGCAAAGAGGTTGCCGGGCATCGCCTCGCGCCGCATTTTGGCTTGCTGCACCGCGCGATCCGTCTCAGCGCGCGCAAGTTCATATTCAGCCTGAGCCGCCGTGATCGCCGCGCGCGCTTGTGAGATATGAGTTGCGATCAATTCGCGCCCGGATGCCACAGCATCGCCGTTGGCAGTGTCGACAGTTTCCAATGCTGCAAGCAATTCCTTTTCAGCCGTTGTTGCCTCATCCGCCGCCGTGGCATTCTCCCCCAGCCGCGTGGACAAAAGAAATACGCCGCCCGCGACGGCCGCCACCGCCAACCCAATAGGCCCGTTGAAGAACGCCATGGCTGCCCCGAGCGCAATCATTGCCGCCCCCGCAATCTCCGCATGATCAATCAACGCCACCAGCCCCCGAGACAGGGCCGCAACACCCCGCGCAATGGTTGTGCCAAACACCGCCGCCGCCTCGATAAAGGCCGGGTCCAGAATAGCCCTGGCCAATTCCCCAAAAGCCTCCACCAGCATGGACACCGCCGCTTGCAACGGACCGCCCGCCACACTGGCGGCCTGGAAGTTCACCGCCAACTCCCGCAACACCGGCGCCAGCCCCACCGCCAGCTGGTTGCGCATCCCTTCAAAGACAAAACTCACCCGAGACAGCGCATCATTGGCCGCCTCAACCCCCGCCGCCATGTCGCCGGACATGCTAAGCCCGTATTTCTGCACCTCTGTGCGCGCCGCGCGAATGGCCCCCGAGCCTTGCAGCAAGGCCAGCGAGACCTCATTGGAGCGCACGCCAAATTCCCGCATCACCCCCGCCGCATCTTGGGCACTCATGCCCATGTCATTGATCCGATCGGCAATCGCCCCAAAGCGCGCATCCACATCCATATCCATCAAGGTGCGCGCATCGAGCCCGAGCATTTTCAAAGCCTTGGCCGCAGGCCCCGTGCCTTTGGTCGCGGCTTCCGCCAGGCGTTTGCCCATCATCTGCACCGCCCCGTTCATTTCCCCCACAGCGACACCCGCATCCGAGCCTGCAATCTGCAAGGCCCGCAGCCCGTCAATGGTGCCATCCACCGAGCGCGCCATTTTGGCCTGCGCATCCACCGCAGACAGCCCGCCTTTGGTCATCGCCACCATACCCGCCGACGCCGCCGCAAAAGCCGCCCCCGCCGCAACGCCGCTCACTTTGGCCGCCCGCGACAGGCTGCCCATCAAAGCCTTGGCCCGCCCGATCCCGCGCGCCAGATCCGACGTATCCGCCCCGATCGAGACGCCAAGTTTTCCGATGTTCTGATTTGCCATCAGGTCTCTTCCCTTAATTTACGCACATCCGCGAGTTGCGCGGGATCCCCGCCCCAGGCCAGAAACAACTGGTCCAGACCGATCTCTTGGTCTTGCAAGGATTGGGTTGGCTTTTTGCTGTGGGCTTGCAGCAGGCTCGCCAGATCCGGCAGCTTGCTTTGACGCGACAATGCCGCCACATGCCAGGCCAGCCAGACCCGCCCGTCCTGTTCGCTCAACAAGCGACGGCGCGCCCCTTCAAGGCGCACCACCAACTCGCGCGGGGTGAGGCGCCAGAACCCTTCGGGATCGAGCCCGAAGGCCACATAGACCCGCTGCAACTCCAGCCAGTCCCAGCCTTTGGACGCGCCCTCTACTTTCCCGGCGCGTCTGCCCCCGCATCACCGTCTGTCCTGTCGCCACCGTCCCCGTCCTCTTCCGGAAAGGCCGCCACAATGGCATCCGTCATGATCCGCTGGTGATCCCCGCGCAGCCCGTCAATCAGTCTGCCCGCGTCCTTAAGTGTGGCTTTGGGGCGCTCTTCCAGCATCAAAGCCCAGAAGATCAGGCGCAGATCTTTCATCCGCACCGTGTCCACCTCCTCAAAGCGCTCGAGAAACACATGGATTTGTTGATCCACAACCGCCTCCAACTCGCAGATGGCATTTGTGGACAGGGTCAGATTGATCTTTTCACCGTCAAATTCGGTCGTGATCTGACCGCGCAATTTGTTTCCCATGAGAGGGCCTTTCGAAGCTGTTTTGGGGATAAGTCGGAAGCGCTGCGCCCGATTAAGAGGCCGCCGTCAGGGTTGGAATGCCGGAGGGTTTCACCGTGAACTCGCCCGCCATTGTGGTGGTCGAGGGATCGCCGGGTTTCCAGCTTTGCGCAATACCGGAAAAATCCATCTTTACCCCATTCGGGAAAGTAATTCGGAAGTCGCCTTTGCCCGCAAGCATCGCCGCATACAGCGCATCCGTGGCCGACGCGTTATAGTTAAACGCAATGGTCGCAGGATCCGTATCGAGAAGGCCCGCGATGTACTCGCGCGCATCATCTTCGCTGTCCAGATGGGTCACATCGATGGTCTCCCGGGTCATCCCCGGCGAGGTAATCGTGGTGATTTCAAAACCGACTTTGGTGTAAGTGGTGGATCCCCCATCCACACCGTCGCCGATGGAAAAGGTCGCTTTCATGCCAATTGTGGCGCTTGTTACGGGCATAGCCGAACTCCAGTTTTAAAGGTTAAAGAGAAGGATCATTCGGCGTCACGCCGTAAGTGATCTCGTATTTCATCAAGCGGGTGCCAATCATCAACGCCCCCTGATTTTGGGCGATCTCTACCGACACCAGCCGCAGACTGCGGGCAAGACCAAACCCGCCCGCAGCACTCAGTATCTGCTCCACAGCCAGCTGCAGATCATCCAGCCCGTCCATCGGATCGCCGCCGCCCCGCGCCATCAGCACCACATCCAGGAAAAGCTGACGTGTGACCTCGCTGAGCGCGTCATGAGACAGAGCCTCGCCCGAGGCGAAGACATAAAGTGCGGGCAGTTTGTCCTCGGGAACCACCCAGCCAGTTGGGGCTGTCTCCAGCACCGTGACCGGCACAGACTCCACCGCGATGTCGGCCGCGCTCAACGCCACTTTGAAGCGATGCCGGATCTCTTTGGCTACCAAAGTGTCACTCATACAAGGACACCTCTTCCAGCTGGGCTGTCACCAGTGCATCCGAAGCCGGGCTGGCGCTCTCCTCACAAAACAAAAAGCGATAGATCTGCCCGTCTTGAGGATCGATCAGATCGCCCTCATTGAGATCCGCCAGCACCGAGCGTGGCGCGCGCAACACCGGCACAAGGGTTTCAATCTCAACCCCGTTGTGCCCATCGACGCGGCGCGGCACCTGGCGGAAGACCGCCACCACATCGCGCGCCTCTGCTGTGTCCGGATGCAAAGTCACGGTGCCGCCAAATGCGCGGGCCAGCGCAGCGGCGACACCAAGGAAAGGGCCTTGCATGGCTTAGCGCGCCGCCCCGTCCAGCAGGACAATGCCGGTGGCAGAGGGATCGGCCGCCGATTGCACCGCCACGCCGATCAGCTTGTTGGTGGAGACCACAGTCGTGCAAGCGCTGCCGTCAAAATAGATCTTGGCACCCACCGTCCAGGCTTGCGCCGACGTTTTGGGCAGCTCGAACACGCCCGTGCGCACCAGGGTAACGGTCTCGCCAATAGCCGCGTCACTTGTGGCAACGCCAAAGAGCGAACCCATCAGCACAGGATCACCTGCATCAGCGGCGGCCGCCGCAATGACGGAGATATTCGCGCCGGTTTGAATGAAGTTTTTCATAAGAGAAGTCCTTGTGTTCAGGTTGAAGGAAGGGAAGAACGCAAAAAGGCGCCCGATTGGGACGCCTCTTTGCAGGTTTAGGGTTTCGGCCTCAGCTGGCCGTCAGGCTTAACCGCGGCGATACGCGCCGCGGAACTCAACAGGCGTGGCCGCAAAGATATGGCGCGCCACCATGTTCACACCGTCGGGGTTCATCCCCTCTTTGGTCATCACAGTCGGGGCTTCATAGCCATCGAGGAAGGCATGCTCGAGCACCGGCATATCCGAGGCAAAGAGATACCAGCGGCTGTCCGACCCCCCCGCCGCCGCAGACAAGGACGCTTCCACAACCGGGCGCATGGTGCCGTTAAACGGATTGGTATCCGCCATTTTGGTGGGCGTGGATTGCGCCACAAACTGCCCTGCAACAGTTTCCAGCGCAGGGGGCACAAACAACAGATCCGGTGTCACAGAGATGAAGTCATCGGCATCTTTCGAGCCCGCAGGCCGCTGGTGATACATGGCCGCGCGCCCGTCCCCGACGGTGGTCACCGCAATGGCACCCGCGGCCCCGAGGTTTTTATGATCCGCATGGAACAACGCGATGCCATCCCCGACTTTGGCGTTGTCACGGATCGCGCCCCAGGCGATTTTGCTCTCCAGCACCCCCGCCGCGCGGGCAAAATCCCCCGGCAGACGTTCAAACACGCCCATGTCATCATTGATGATCGCCTCAAAGGTCAGGTTGATGTTGCGCCCGTATTTGGCCAGCCGCAGGCCCTGCCCCTCATCGGTGATGCTGGATTGCAGATATTCGCCGTTTTCACCCACAGGCTTCAGTTGGAAATCCCCGCCCGCCGCAATGGAATGCAATTCGCGGAAGTCCGTCGCCGTGCGCATGCGCGAGATCATCTGCCAGGTGGCCGCGCGGTGCTCATAAGCTGCGCGCAGGGTCCGGTTCATCACTTCCGTGGTGATATAGGCAAAATCCGACACGCCCAGGGCCCCCGACATCAGGGACGTGCCCCGCAGACCGGCGCGGACTGTCTCAATGTCATTAAAGCCGCGTCCCCCCGCCGCCAGATGCATGGCAAGGGATTTCACCCGCAGGCCTTTGAAGGCTTCCGCCGGACCTTCCAGAGCATGCATGCGCGGATTGGCGCGGTGCATCAGCGCCCCGATCATCCCTTCCACTTTTGTGTCAGTCTCATCGCGCAGGATATCCACCCGCGTGGTGCGCGGCTGTGCGGCCGCCGCTGCATTCATGATCACCTGATTGGCCTCGGCCACACTGGTGCCCTCGTCACACATACGATCGATCTCGGCTTCGCTGATGTGCGCGCTGAAGGGCTTGGCGTTCATCCGGATGGTTTTGATCCGCAGACGATCGGCCGCAACCGCATCGGCCTGCATGACAGGCTCGGCGACTGGTGCGGGCACAGCCGCAGGTGCAGGGGTTTGAACAGGCGCGGCCGCAACAACTGGGGTCGCAACAACAGGCGGGGTTACATTTTTATTTGGCATGGGATCTCCATTGGTTTCATTGGCCTCTTGGCCGGTTGTTTGGCTTTCACCAGCTTCGAGGCGTGGGTCATCTGCCGCCTCAAATTTCATCTGCGCTTCTCGAGCGCGGCTCATGGCAACGGTGATCGCCGCCAAAGCAGCCGTCCGATCGCCGGGAGATTGGGCTTTTTGCATTTCAGGCAAGCGGGTCACCGCATCGGCAAAGCCAGCTTCAACCGCCGCCTCCGCGCCCAGCATGGTTTCCGCCTTCATGATCGCGCGGGCCTCTTCCAAGCTGATGCCAGCACGGGCCGCGTAAACCGTGGCATAGGCATCGGCCATCACATCCAGTTCAGCGGCCGCCGCCGTCAACTCGGCTGCGTTGCCGCTGGCATAGACCGAAGGATCATGGATCAGCATCAAAGAGCCCGCAGACATTTCAATATGATCCGCTGACATGATCATCAGCGAGGCCGCCGAATGGGCATTGCCGGTGACTTTCACAGTGACTCTGCCAGGATGCGCCTCAAGGGCCGCGCGGATCGCTTCCCCTTCCGAGGGCATCCCGCCATCCGAGTTCACATAAAGCGTCACATCGCCGGGCGTCTCTGCCAGCGCGTCCAGCACCATTTGCGCAGAAAAAAAGCCCGTATCCTCGGGCCAAATATACTCGTCTTTTACAATTGTGCCGAACAGCCGAAGCTCTCCGGCTTTAAGTCTTAGGCTCATCAGGAACCTCCTTTGGAGTGGGTTTCGGTGGGGTTTCTTCGGGCGCAGGATCCCCCGCAACCGGTTCTTCCGGTTCAGGATAGCGCAGCTCATCTTCCGCCCGCTCGCGGGCAATCACATCCGGATCCAGCCCAAGGCGACGTTGTTCCCGCTGCAGACTGGTCAGCTTGCCGTCAATCCGTTTGATGATGCTTGGGATTTCTTTGTTGGGATCCACCAGCGCACGAGCTTGCGCCGTCCAATCGATCCCAACGGCTGCAACTGCCCGACTGTTTGTGAGCCGAAAGGCATCCAAAACCCAGCGCCCCACCCCTCTGCAGAACTGCGAGATCAGGACCTGCTGCTGCCAGGTCTCGATGTTCTTATCCATTTCCAACCGCCCCGCGCGGAACGAGGTAAAGTTGGTCCCCCGCAAATCCCCGGACAGGCTTTCATAGGTGATCCCGATGCCCATGGCGACCGCACTCAGCCCCAGGCGCATCACCCCGTCATAATCATTGACCGCAGGCGGATCCGTGAAGGTGACCTTCTGCCCCGCCTCTGTGTAAACAAACGCCCCGGGTGCGAGCTGATCGAGGCCCGATTGATCTTTGGGCACCCCATCGTCTCCCGCCTCAACCACGCCAGCTAACAAGGCTGATATCTTTTGCTTGAGGATCTGCGCCTCTTGATAGTCGCGCATTTCCCCAAGGGTCAGCATCACCGGGGCCAACCAGGGCACGCCGCGCATTTGGCCGGGGCGATCAATCCGCCGGATATGCAGCACATCGGCCGCCGGCACACGGGTGGTTTTGCGGGTGATCCGCCGCGTGGCCGCGCCCGGGTGCTGCGCATAAATGTGATAGGCCACCGCAATGCCCTGCTCATTCACTTCAATCCCGTCGCGCACCTCATTGGAGCCACAAGTTAGAACCGTGGTGTTGAGATGATCGATCTCCAGCAATTCGATCGCCAGTGGCACGGCACGCCCATCGCCCGGGGACAAGGTGCGGCGCAACACCAGCACTTCCCCGCTTTCAAACACACTGTTGCAGACCACCGTTTGCATCGCCGCCAGATCGAGCGCCCGCTGCGCATCAAAATCCGTTGATTGTAGATAGGGCAGGATCACCGCTTCCGCCGCGGCTTTGGCCTTTTTGCTTTTGGCCGTGATCGAAGGAGCAATGCCCGAGCCCACCACATTGTTGGTGACCACCGATTGGGCCCGTTTGGCAAACGGCGCATTGCGGATCATATCCCGCGCCCGTTGGCGGATGGTCCCCCGCAGACCGCTCGCCGCGTCCGCATCCGTGCCAGGCTTCAGCCAGCTTTTCAGCCGGCGGCCATTGCCGCCCGCGTCATAGTTCATCAGGATATTGGCTTTGGCCCGCGCTTCAATCCGGTTGAGACCCCGAAGCGGCGAGACCGCCAGAACCGCGCGGTCAAACATCGTGGCATTGGTGAAGTGTTTCATAAGTTACAGCCCCCGATCCGTGGCCGCATAGCGCACCGGAAAGGCAGGCTTTTTCGCTGTGGCCAAATCCGCCTCGATCAACCGCTGGATTTTCTGCAGTTCCGCCAGAGTGCGGTATTGCACCATCTCGCCCGCAATCATCGCTTGGGTTAAGCCGCCCGCAATCATTGCTTTGATCGCCCTAAGATCCGCATCCGTGTAAGTCGCCATAAGTCTCAATCCAAATAGGTTATCCGCCGCGGCGGTTTGCGCGGTCGCTCGGTTGCGTGAACGGGTGCTGCGGGTGGGATCTCGGAGCCAGACGGATCCGTGAGCGCCACCGCATAGGTGTTTTCCAGACCGCCGAGAGCCCAGGGTTTGGGATTGGTGGGGTCCAGTTTCAAAAGGCCTTTGTGCTCGGCCAGGGCTTGAGCATATCCGCTCAAATCGATGCTTTCATTGCGCGGCATATTGGGCCGTTTCACCCAACCTTTGTCGCTGCGCATCTCGGAGGTGAACTCTTTCAACTGATCATCCGACATCCACTGCCCGAGGATCAGCGCCCCCGCCCCGCCATCGGGACGCGACAGGCTGGCAAAGGTCGTATCCTTGTGTTTGTCGGTGGCAATATTCAGCAGCTTGATATCCCGCGCCGGCTTGCCATCACTGGCCCGCACCGGCGCGCGGTACCATTGCCGCCCTTCCACTTTGAAGCCGCCGTGCCCCCGTACAAAGAACCACTTCGAGGTCTCGCCCAGCTTGCGCCGTTTCTGCCAGAAGGCCGTGGCGCGATCAGATACCCCGGGCTTGCCGTGGAAGTCGCAGGCCAATGCCATCACCCGCAGCCCGTAGTCTTGGCCCTGAACCGGATGGACCGCGTCCAGGATTGGCAAGAGCGCATCCCAATCCTCAATATAGGTATGGGGCTCCAGCAACCGCCCCGCGGCCCCCGGTGCGCTTTCCGGGGCATCTTTGATCGGATAACGATCGATAATCGCGCGCCGGCCATCCAGACCAAAGGCCGTGATCTGCACCTCAAAATAATGCGCCTGCACATCCACCGAAGCGATCAGGAACCTTGCCCAGTCCGGTGCAATCTTCTGGGCAAGCGGCTGGCACAAAGCCCGCAGCCCCTCCACTGTCAGCGCCCCTTCATCGCTCATGGCGCGGGGCAAATAGGGCATCCCCTGATCTGTGTTGATCGTCACCTGCAGCGGGCTTTCATCGCCGCCGTTTTTGTAAGACTGGAGCGCGGTTTCATATTTGCTGACCAGACGGGCCCAGGAGGCGAAGCTCGCCGCCGCGCCATTGAGGTGATAACTCACCCGATCGGATTTGAGCACAGCGCCGCTGTCTAAACGGGCCAGCCCGCCCTCGGGGGTTTCGTGGAGCCAATAGCCTGAACGATTGAGCGCAATCTTCTGACTGTGCTCGATCACACAGCCATGATGCGGACAGAGCATATAAGCCGCCGCCCCCGCCTCAGCCGGAGACAGCGTCTTGTCATAGCGCAGCCGTTCAAATCGCGGCTCGAAGGCCGCGCCGCATTCCGGGCAATCCCAATACCAGCGGCCCCGCGTGCCGCCATTGTAGAGATCCAGGATCCCCGCACAGGGTGGTGCCTCATGAGGCGTCTTTGCCCGCCAGCCCGGATCGGTAATCACATGGCCGGGCGAGGCCTCCGCCACCGTCATGCCCCGCGATCCCAAAGTCTCTGTGCGCTTGGCCCCCATGGCAAAAGGCGAGCCCTCTTTGCCGATGTTCAGCGCCATCCGATCGATATCGGTAAACAGCACCACCCGCGTGGTATTGCCCGACAGGAAGTTCTTTGTGGGTGCGCCAATCAAGACTTTGGCCCCGCCGATGAACTTCTTGCTCAGGATATTGCGATCGGAGCGGCCGCGCCCTTGCCGCCTGGACAGTTCGGGACTGTTCTCGATCATCGGCATCAGCTCTTCATCAACCCATTGCGCGCCGCTGTTTTCTGTCATGTGCACAATCCGACAGATCCCCGGATCGCAGATGACAAGGTGGCTGACGGTTGCGAGCAACATCACGGTCTTGCCCGCCCGCGCAGGCCCCGCAAAGATCACCTCACGGTAAAGCCGCGAGTTGGTCATATCACTCGGCTCATTCATATACGGCGTGGTGTTGCGATCAAAATCCGCCCAGCGTCCGTTGGCGTTCACCTTCATATTGGCCTCGGCCGCGTCCACCACACCCATCCGCGTGGCGGGTGACAGGGACGGCAGCGCCTGGACCAGAACACTGGCGGCACTGGCATGAGGGGGCATCGGCGGCAGCTCGGGGATTTCCCCCGCCTGGCGATCGGGAAGCGTCACCATCACAAAAACCCGTCTTCCAGCGGATCATCCCCTTCAATCACAGAGGAAAGTGCCGCCTCTTTGATGGCATGCTGCACCGCGCGCAGGATCCCGTCGTTGTATTTGATCACCGCCGCAACCCCTTCCCCGCTCAGCGAGAACTCCCGCTCCAACCAATCGGGCAGACCATCGAGCCCCGCGCGCATTTCCGAGAAGACAGTGTCCAGCAGCTCGACCATTTCATCTGTGGGAACCAAAGCGCCCCGCTGTTTTGCCGCCTGCATCCAGACCAGCTCGGCCTGCGCCAGCTCGCGCATTTGCGCCGGCGTAAACCCCGCCCGCGCATCGTCTTTTTCAACGCCAAGGAATTCCATGCGGCGCTGTGCCACAAACTCATTGGCCGCCGCTTTCTCAGCCGCCGCTGCCTTCTGGGCCTCTTTGAACCATTGCTCGCACTCGGAGAACCGGAACTCATAGGCGACCCCATTGCCGCCTTCAGTCTCCACCGGCATGCCCTTGCCGACCCATTTGTTGATGGTGTTTTCCGAGACGTTAAAACACTGGGCAATCTGCCCGCGGTTCAGCAGAGGTTCAGGAGGTGCAGGTGTCATGATCGCCCTTTCCGTCAGGGCGTCTGCACAACAACAACACCAACCCTAATCTTCCCCTCAAAATTTTCCAAAACACACAAAAAGCACGGGGCGCGAATTACCCCCGTGACACCCGGGCCCCGGAAGGACCCAATGGCTTTAGCCCAATCTCACCGCGCGGTTTGAACAGCCAGCCGCAACCGACGCGCGATCGCAGGACCAATCTCTCTATCCGCCAGCCGATGGGCGCGCGGCACAAACTTCAGGCGCGGCCTGTAAGATACGCTGGCTTTATAGGCCACCAAGAGCTTCAGCCCTTTGGTGTTTGCCGCTGCACCGACACCCCCCCGCCCCCGCCGGGCGCCGCCTTTTGGCCGTTGATAAATCCCCGCCACACCCCGCACCTTGCCCGAGAAAGTATCGGGCCGGGCAAGCGCGCGTTTGACCGCATTCTTCGGCAGGTTGCCGTATTTGTTCACCCGCAACCCCACGGGCACCAGCACCGCCCGCTTCTTTGCGCGTCTCTTGCCGCCTGTCGCTTGGGTCGCCAGATAGTCTGCTTGGATGGGTTTAAACCGCACGATGCCTGTCAGTTTGCGCTTTGAAGCGCGCTCAATGCTGAGGCCGCGCTGAGTGAACGGCGTCGGGCGATCGAGATCCCGCCCCATGGTGGTCCGCTCGGCCGCCGCAATCTGCCCCGTCACATCATTGATCCCCAGCGCCACCGCAAAGGGCAGCTGGGTTTTGGCAAGGCTGTTCAGCCGGCGCTCTATGGCACGGGTATCAATGGACATCTGTAGCATGTGAGTTTTGATCCCCAGACACCGATACGCACGCAGCTAAGCTTAAAGGCCCAGCCGAGGGCGGTCGCGGTGTCGTTGGTGAATTGGAAGGCCAAAAAGAGAAAGCGCCCGTCTGGATCACTCCAGCGGGCGCAATTCGGTCACGTGCTTTATGGCAAGCTTCCTAGTGTGTGGTCAAGATGTTTTTTTCCACGGCATCAGTGTCGGCATGGCATCCGTCACCTCATAGGCAATCAAATCCCGCCCCGCCTGGAACGTATACCGCAACTCATCCAGCGCCGCCCACCAGTCCAGATAATTCCGCCGCGCGGAAGCCACTTCGCCCGCAGTGTTCACATAGCGGATCGGGCACCAGTAGACATCCACCGCCCGCGTTCTGTTTGCGACCGTGTAGGTTTCTCGACGAAGTTTCACAGTCTTGGCAAAATCCCCCCGCCAATGGCTGCGCCATTCCACAGGTTCCACATGAGGGTGCGCCCGCGGCATGTAATCGGGCACCGCCCCAACCCGCGCCAGTTCTGCAATCTGCACCGCCATGCCCCGACCACCCCGCGCCACAGGCAGCACCGACAGCGCCGCCGAGACCAGTTCCGCGTCATGGTGCGGTTCCGAGCGGCCACCGCCATCGATGCTGCAGCCGACCCGTGCGCGCTCCAACAGCAGATATTCCATTCCAAACGACGGCGCAGGCTCCGCCCCAAAGCGCCGCTCGCTGTCAAAGTCAATTTGGGCAAACTCCCGTTGGAAGGCCCATTCCACCAGTTGGCGGATGCTGACCTGCTTTTTGCCATTGGGCTGCGCAACACCGCCACCTTTGATCTGCACGCGCATGTTCATGCCTCGGCCCTTTTGGCAATACCTTCCTCAACGAGGCCTTTGGCGATCGACTGGGCATTCCGGTAGGACTTCAGCCAATTCAGCTCTTCGGGCCGCGCCCGCCCGCAGGCGCGGTTTTCTTCAATGCGCACCACGCGGCTTTGATTTGCCTCGGCCTCAACGCCGAGGCGGTGCAGAAAGTTCGGCAATGGCGGTCTGCGGTATTTACTCAGATATTTGCGCAACTCAGCCGCATAGCCACCGCGCAGGGCCTCTTCGCCCGCCCGACTGCGCAGAAACGACAACACCAACTCGGGCTCGGTTGCAGGCTCCGGCTCGATGGAACGGGCCCAGGCATAAACCGTCGCAGGATCCATCCAGCGGTTTTTGTTTTTGCCCAGCAGATTGCCCTCGATCGACAGGCGCAAACTCAGCAACCCCTCTTCGGACATATACCCCAGATTATTGGCAAACCCGCTTTGGGCTTTCTCGAACAATGCCGCCGACATCCCCGCAGGTCGTGCCAATCCCAATTCCGCCAAAGGCTCCAGCACCACCCGCTTCACCCGCGCCGCACCCGTCTCTGTCTGCTCTGCCGTTTCCATTGCCACTGTCCTTTTTCTCAGCAAGTCCAAACTCTCCACCGCCGCTGCCGTTTCTGGCGGGTTCCGGCTGTGTCTTTTCTTTTCATTTCGTTTCTTCTCTTTTCAACGGTCACCAAAACCGGACAAAAAAAAGGAAACCGCCTATCCAACCCCGTAAAACCCCGTGTTTTTCCGTGATTGTTCCGTGACATTCCGTGACTGTTCCGTGACCGTCACGGAAAATCACAGAACAGGTCATGCGGAGAACTCCGCCATAAACTGGTCTAGCGTCTCGCGGATCATCGGCTCGCGGCGCTGGACACCGTCATGGTGCTGCTCGAGCCAATCATTAAACCGCTCGATAAAATTCGGGTTCTTCAGCAGATGTTTGGCGCCAACCGCCGTGACCTTGTCCCGCAGATCCGACAGGCGTTTGTTCAGCTTGCGCAACTCGGCCCGCTCGGAATTGCGCACTTTGGATTTCAGCGCCTCTTGCGCCACCTCTGTCACAACCGGATGGGCATATCTAATTTCGCCATTGTCACAACGCACTCGCGTCCAATTATGAAGCGGCGTGACATCCCGTTTCATAAGGGACTGCCATCGCTCCAGAGGCAGGTTCAAATCAAAGGCCAGCATCCGGTCATCACACGGCAATGTCCCGATCGGCGCGCCGTCTTGGGCCACAAAGAACAGCTGCATGCCAAACCAGCCAACCTCCGGGTCGGCCTTCTTGCGGAAATCACTGCCCCGCCAGCGTTTCAGGTTCCATTGCAGGAAATAATGAGAATCCAGTCGATCACTGGCAGAGATCGGATAGTCTTCAAGGCCGCCCGCATCGAAAAGTTTCACCGCTGGTACTGCCATTATCCCTGCCCCTTAACCCGTTGGAAAAACTTTTCCGATCGCTCTTTAAACAAGCCGTGCAGCCGCAAACTGCGCTGCGACCGCTTGTGATAGAACCGCCCGGCTATCCGCCAGAACACTTTGCCCCCAAAGATCATGCTGCCTCCGCGTCGATCAAATTGAATACCGCCTCAGCCCCCGCCATCACCAAAATGGAGCGGATATAGCGAAAATGCGGTGTATTATCCCCGCGCACCCAGTTCTTCACTGTGCGCGGTGTGACGGTGTGATCGGCCGTGCTCAGCACCTGGGCAGCCAACTCGCACAATTCGTTTTCCGACTGCGCTTCAGGCAAGGCCCGCCACAATGCTTTGCCGACCCATGCAAGGTCTGCATCAACTGTGTGCCGATCCAAATTATTGTTTTTATGTGATTTTTTTCTGAAAGACTTTTCCAACTGTTTACTCCTATGCTGTCCTTGTGAGTGGGACAGAGTATTGGAATGGACAGTCGAAAGGGCAGAAGGGGCCGCAGTCATTGCGCGGCCCCTTTTGTTTTATCAGCCTGATCCGGTTCTCCGGACGGCGGGATGAAATCTTCTGGGCGAAGATCAACATCAAGCCCCCGAGCCATTTCCATAATCTTTCTAATGTGCTTGTAAGGGATCATTCCGTTAGTCCCGCCTCGTTCTCGTGGTGCTTGCCACATCGAAACGCGGGTTCGATGAACACCGACCACTTCAGCAATTGCTTTTGGGCCTCCGAGGGCCAGAATGATTTTTGTAGCTGGTTCCATAAAACTCGTGTAGCGATTATAGCTACATCAAGCAAGGTAATTTGTAGCGAATTTCATTACAGATGAATTTTCTCACAAACGCTACTCTCCTTAGCATGATAGATACGAAGAACCTTCCCTATTCCGAGCTAAACGTTTGGCTGGCCAACGCACTGAATTCGTCCGGCCTGAGCCAATCAGCTCTAGCGGCAAAATTGGATAGATTGGTACAGAAACAGGTGGACCGATCCGTCATCAACAAAATGGTTCTCGGAAGCCGAAAAATATCAGCCGAGGAAATGCTGTCGATTTCCGAGATCACCGGCTTTCCGCTACCCAATGAGACTGAACGGCCCACCGTTGCCGTCGCTGGACAAGTAGGTGCAGGTGCAATGGTTCCTGTTTTTGACGCCTATGAAAAAGGCGATGGCCCACAGGTTGAATGTCCGCCACAACTGTCCTCGCACGGCATTGTAGCCGTCGAGATCGTTGGTGACAGCATGGAACCTGTCTATTCGGATGGGGACCTGCTCTTCTACACCCGCGACACCCCTGACGGAGTGCCGATAGATGTGATTGGGCACAGATGTGTCTGCGAAGACAGCAACGGAATGGGCTGGGTCAAACAGGTACGCATGGGATCGGAACCTGGGCTTTTCAACCTCATTTCTTTGAACCCCAGCGCTGACAATCAGCATAATATAAAACTAAAATGGGCCGCTCGGGTCAGGCTTCACCTTCCGGCTGAACTCGCAAAACGAATTTGACTGGCTCGCGTATTTTGGAACGACAGCTAAGCGCAGACAGCGACCTTTGTAAAGTCACGCGAACGGCCCTTAGCTGCCTTTCACAACAATGTCGGGCGCTGCGGCGCAGCTTCCTTAAACCGGACATTCGTGCATCATGTAGAATTTTAGCATGCCTGAGGTCTGCTTTGTGGACAAAGCGACCCCATCCGAAACAAAGACCAAGGTCCGCTTTCGGATGCGGGTCGAGTGGTAAACATATAAGGGCTACTGCGCCCAAAGGAACGCAGCAGCGCTGGCACCTACGCCATGAAGAACTGATCAGCCGTCACCCCATCTAGTTCAATACTGTGCACGTAATCAGTGGCAGTGCCTTGGAAACTAATAACTAAATCACCATCCCCATTGTGGGTGTGTTGGAAGCCAGTGGGCAGGGCATCAATTTGAAACAGGTTCAATTCCTGGCCGCCAACTGTCAAGCTGTCCACACCGACTTCGAAGTCGGTAATAACGCTGCTTGTCGCTTTATGCTTGATGTTGTTGAACACAAAGCTGTCAGCCCCTTCGTCACCTGTCATGGTATGTCCTGAGCCGTGGCTTAGGGCACCCACGATCAAATCGTCACCTGCGCCGCCATAAGCCTCGTTTTCACGTACATTCAGGAACAAGCGGTCATCGCCTTCGCCACCGTAGTAGGTTGCTCCACTGCTGTATTTGACATTGATCGTATCATTCCCATCCCCACCATAGAACTCGCTGTCCACACTACGCAGGAAGTTGATATTATCGTTACCGTCACCGCCATAAACAAAAAACTCTGAGTATTCATCAGTGATGATGTCGCTATCAGCATCCGTGTAGCCAATGCCCATAGTGTCGTCGCCTGACGTACCATCCCAAGTGCGCTGCTCAATGCGTTCTGCGAGGAAGAAGTCCGCAGCTGTGACACCATCAAGCTCGATGGTGTGAACAAAGCCGTCTGCCGTGCCTTGGAAGTTGATCACCAGATTACCATCGCTGTTGTGGGCGTATTGGAATTCGGCAGGGATCTGGTTGATGTGCATTGCGTTCAGGATGCGACCATCAACCGTTAGGCTATCTACACCCACTTCAAAGTCGGTAATCAAGCTGATGGTGGCTGCCGTTCCTGCATTGGTGAACACAAAGCTGTCCGTTCCTTCACCACCTGTCATCGTGTGGCCAGATCCGTGGCTCAGAGCCCCCGATATCAAATCATCGCCAGCACCACCAAAGGCTTCGTTTTCACGCACACCTAAGAACAAACGGTCATTGCCTTCACCACCGTAGAACGTTGCACCACTGCTGTAATGAACATTGATCGTATCGTTCCCATCGCCCCCGTAGAACTCGCTATCTACACTTCGTGTCAATGTAATATTGTCGTCGCCTTCGCCCGCTTCAATTACAAATTCTGCATATTCATCGGTGATTGTATCACCGCCTGCATCCATGAAACCAACTCCGATCGTGTCGTCTCCAGATGATCCAGCCACAGTTCCAGAGTCATCACCGCCTTCGAGATTTGGTATCTCTGGCACGGTTGTTTCTATTTCACCAATCGTTGGGAGTGTGACATTAAATTCACCAGTCGTAACCAATGAGGTTCCGGTTAAAGAGCCGCCAAGGATGAACCAGTTTCCGATATCCTCAACATCAGAAAACGCTGGGATTTCACTAAAGTTCTCGACACCTATCTGATACGGGTCGTCACTGCCCGGCCACATATCAATTCGTTCACCATCTTGATCCACCAAATAGGTTAACCAGCTGAGTTCCCGAAATCTGTGACCGCCGTTTCCCGGATCAACCCAAGCACTCATAAAGTTGGCAGTAGAAAGGTTCAGCGTGTCTGCAAAATTGTAATCTTCCGCATTCACGTAATGAACGCCGCTGTCATCGATATATTCTCTGACTGTAAAGACTCCATAACTGGCGGCGGCTGCGAAGACGCTAAAGTTAGTCGAGCCCAGAAAGCTTGCAGTGTATTGAGCAACCAATTGTTCAAAGTTGTTTGAGTAATTTAGATCAAGTTGAGTAAGGTGATCAAAGTTCCCATATTCTTCGCCAGAGGAAATTTCTGTAACTGTCTGTTGAACCGTTGTTGTGCCTAGAACACGTTCGAAGTGGCCATAGTCCATGACAATCTGATCAGTACTATCAGCATTCAAAATAATGGCATCAATTTCTGACCAATCAAAGTCTGAAGGCAGGCCTAAATCATTGTAGTCAAACAGATGGAAGTTTTCTTCTGTCAGGTTTGAAACATTGACGGTCATTATGGCGGCGTTTTCGCCACCCGCTGTGTTGAAGCGGTATGTATCTGCCCCACCGCCACCCCAAACAATCGCCGGCCCCAAACCGTTAGTGTTAATTTCGAAAACATCGTTTCCGCTGCCGCCAGCATAAATAAATCCGCCAGCATTAATATTGAATGTATCAACGTTATTTGTGCCAAGCACTGCTTCAATATTGATATAAAGATCACCTTCTGCATCTCCGCCAGACGCAGTTGGCCCACCAAAGGGGTCAACACCAGGAGGGGTTGGCAATGACGGAAGAAGTTCTATTGTCACCCCTGCGCTATTTGGGTCAAACCGAATGACATCAATCCCGCCACCGCCATCAATTTTATCGGCACCCGCACCGCCGATCAAAACATTGTTGCCGTCGTTGCCAATGATCACATCGTTGTAGTCGGAGCCAATAGCGTTTTCGAAATCGTTAAGAGTTACAGTGTTAGCGAAATCAACATTTTCCAGTGCAACATTTTTTGACACATAGCCATTGGTCGAACCAGGGCCAAGATTGATCAAGACACCACCAGTTTCAGTCATGCCATTCGCATCAATTGTATCTCCAACAGATGTATTACCAAAAGCGGACAGAGTAATTTGCACGTTCCCAGTTTCGTTAACAAATTCTGAAAATTTCCCGCTGAGAGAATAAGTGTCATCAAAATTGGTCCCACGATATTGCTCTATTTTTTGAACAATATCTGTGCCCCCAAAGCCGTCTGATACTGCTGCATTCAAACCAGTAATATTTGCCGAAATCCCTGTCTGGCGTGCCCCCAAGGGACTGTTGATTAGAGACAGATAACTTAGAATATCTACACCATCGCCGCCATTAACGTAATCGCTCCCAAGTGAAGCGTAGATCACATCGTAGCCACTGCCAGTGTGCAAAATGTCGTTGGCTGAATTGCCGGTGATGGTGTTGTCAGCAGTGCCAAGGACGATAAGATATTCAACAGTTGATGAGAAACTTCCTAGATCGAGATTGGCGAACGCGTCGTTAATATTGTTGGTCGAATCTACGAACACGATATCAAATGTTTGCTCGTTTAAAGGAGTATAGTCGTAGCCAATTTCTAATTCTGTTGAAGCATTGCCATTCGGAGTGTCAACGCCAGAGTTCGTTGAAGCTCCGCGATAGCTTACTCGAATTGACCCCTCGTCAAGTGCCAATTGAACGCTGTTCTCTAATAATACTTGAGAACCTTTATGTACAGGAAAACCACTCGCGTCCATCAATGTTAACGCGTCTCTTATTTCGTTTGGTGATTGTCCGTCAGGATCGTCATCATTCGCAACTGTATCGGTTCCAAAATGTAGATGTGCTAACTCATGTGCTAAAACAGATTCAGAACTGATGTTTTTTGCAACGCCATTTTGATCAATGAACAGGAATTCCTGCTCCACCCACTCAAAGTCGATAGAAACAACATGGGTATCTAAACCATTTTCATTGTTAACTCCGATGTCAGCACGAGCATTGTTATCTGTAAACTGTATAAGATAATTTCTACTGCTAGAAGCAATTCCATCTAGCATTTGGCGAGCTTCTGCTCCACCATTCTCATACAGGTTTGTTAAAACTGCCGTCGCCTTTATTTGAAACGAGTTGTCCGATCCTGGCGGTCCGTTTGATGAAATCTGAATTTTGTTTAGTACATCTTGAAGTGCCATGAAAATTGCTTTCTTAAATATGAAACTTGATGGTTCTAATTATTCTGAACAGGACCCAAAATAATTCTTTGTTTCTTGGCAATATTCCCGAGCTGAATTTACCGCGAATAGTTTGCTATAAAGCGAGAACATAGATTTGGCCTGCCCTGAAATCGGATCAATATTAGTACATATTGCTGCGTTGACTTCTTTTTGTTTGGCGAAAATCACTTTAGATTTTTCTAATGAAAAGCATGCGTATCGGCCATGAATGAGATGCGTTCGTAACTTGGTTGGTTCGGTGATCAGACCCCAAAGCCGAATTTCACCGTGGTTTTTAAAAACTACATTTCCAAAGCTAGTAACTTTGACGACTTCATCGACAAAATCAGGTTTTAGAATATTTACTTCTGAACTCACTTTCTCAGCAAGTACAAGGCAAGCACCCATTAGCAAAAATTTTAGAAGAAAGATTTTTCTTGCGAACAAAAATATCCCACGTCGACGCAATTTTTTTCCTAACATACAAGTTTCATGGCAAATGAATATCTAAAGTTGAGGATTGTCAAACGTGATTTTTAGCGCCCTTACCCTCCAGACTCACGTATCTACCTCAAAGATCGTATGTACGGCGTTAAAAACCCCACCCCAGAGCGTTTCAACGATCCAGCCGGATGACTGCTCGAGGTCGCATATTACTTGGATGCAACTGAACTTCTGAAAACCGACTCAAACAATATTCTTCCTTTTGTGGATGATTTAGAGAACAAGCCAACACCCAAAAACTGAAGTTCTCTGACGTCCTGAAAAGCTTCAACATCATCACCTCCATTCAACCCTTAGTTGGTTAACATATGTCCCGCACCGCGATGTTCACATTTTGTTATGGAGCCTGATTTCAAGCACGGGTTGTATGAAACTGACATTCGCGGCAACGCAGTAAAACGCAAATTGGGCTCTTTACTGCCATTCGCTGCAATTGGAAACATCGCGTGCTGCCGAACGTCCGCTTCTTCATAAGCGAAAACCAAGTTTCGCGAACGCAGCGAAGGGCCGCTTCCCGCCCTATGTGTCAAACAAGCAGGTCCACTTCGGGCTGATAGCGGTCAGTTTTCGTTATGGAGCGAACCGCAGCCCCCATTGCGTACCTAGAAGGTACCTGCGGATATTGCCATTATATTCACAAGGCAGATACTTCAGGCCGAAGGATCAAGCTCACTACTGACCTGTTCCCCATTAAGGACGCACCACTTCGCTCTTGAAAGGATTTTCTTCCGTCTGCAGCTGGCAGAAGCCAAGCACGTCAATCAGTTTCAAAATCTATGTAGCGATAAACGAAACAATTCCACTTGCATAAAGTAGCGATAATCGCTACTAACCTCTTATCCATACAAGAGGCACTGGCATGACCGCGATCATCATAGAACACCCAAATGCAGCAGTAAGCCGAGACCGCGTCCGCAAACAGCAACGCGCGATTTTCCGCGCCCTATCAAACGCCCGGATAGTTATGGCAAATCCTTGCGAGCATCCGATCCAGATCATTCAAGATGCCGTGCAGGTGCTTAACTATCTCGGGACACCGACAGATCACCTCATGACGCAACAGCGTTGGGATCAATTCCAGCTCCAGTACGCCGCCAGCCATTCACAGGTGGCGCTATGATGGCCCTGATCTTCTCCACCTGCTCCCTGCCCTTTCTGGCAGCCATTGCTGACAGCGGAGTCTTTGACAAACTACTAGCGGCCTTCGACCGGCAAGGCGGTGACCTATGACTAATCGCATGCTGGAACTGGCCAAGGCCGAAGGGCACAAACCGCGTCACAAAATGCCGTCGGCACCTATCAACACGTTCAAGTTTAAAAGCTACAATCAAGAGCGGGCAGAGCAATTCATCGCGCAGTGGCGCGGTGGTCCGTTCACCAGCAAAGACATCGCCACCACGGTCGGCCCTGCAAACGCATCCCGCTGCACCACGGCCAACTACATGGTCACTCAGAACCTCGCGAGACGGGTCGGCAAGCGGGCAGCAACGGCTGTTCTATTCGAACTTTCAGGTGAACCGACATGACCCAGCTCCCCCTCTTCACTATCGTCCGAGACCTTCTCGATCGCATTGACCAGAAAGATACGCCCACCGAGCGTTGGGACTTCCTGGCCAACGCCGCGATTGAAACTGGCGGGCAGATCATAGATCCGATCCAGCAAGGCAGTTGGACAGCTGACGCAACGCTGGCCATCACTGTCTACAATGTCTTCGCACAAGGCGAAAACAAGCAAGCCGTGGTCCGTAATTGGTGCAAGGCAGCCCATTGCATGCTGGAAATCGCAGGGGAGCCTTTGCCAACAATCGATAGCGGCCCCCAGCAGCCACAGCGGCGGGTTTTGCAATGATCACATCGAAACACAAGAGCACCGAGCCACGGCGCCGCTTCAACGATCTACCTTGCGCCCAGCAGGCAGGGATGTTGAGCAACGACGATCGGTTCCAGCGGTTTGCAGCCACCCGCTGCGGTCTGCCAGGTCAGCAATTCAGTCCAAGCGCGACAGCACAATTTCTGCGCGACTGTTGTGGCATCACCAGTCGCAGTCAGTTGAATAATGAACGATCAGCACAAAACAAATTCCAAGCCCTCCGCTCAGACTTTGACGCCTGGCGCAGACGGATCGCAAACTTAAGAAACTGAGCGCCCTCCAATTTATTTGCATGTCAAAAGTTGCTCTCAATCCCCCCCAAAATCAGGGGGCAGCGACAGATACCCGAAGGAAGAACAATGACAAAGGTACTAGAAAAACGCGCGAAGGACGCGGAAGACCTGATCCAATACTATGAAAACCGAGGCCGTGTAGTTACCGGAGTGTCCTTCGCGGGTGCTAAGATACATCTTGATTTTGCCGCGCCCAACGAAAAAGACTTATCCCCTGCGGATCTGGTGAGAATGGATCAATGAAAAAAGACCTGCCTGCATATGTCGTTCGATTGAAAGGCGTTTTGTATTTCAAGCGCCGCAGATGGCCGACACTCAGGTTCGTGTCGCAAGAAGTAGGGCCAGCCTTTTACGCGGAGTACGCCCGAATAACCAACGGCACAGCCCCTAAGAGCAAGTTGTTTTCGGTAAAGAACCTGATTTCAGAATACACGCGTTCAAAACGATTCACCGACCTAAAACCACGTACGCGAGCAGACTATCTTAAATTTCTAAGCCGGTTTGAACGCAATGCTGGCAATTTGTTGGTTGAAGATATTGAGCGCAAACACGTGCTTGCCTGGCAGGATCAGCTTTCGCAATCTGACGGCGCACATTACGCAAACTACTTTGTTAGAGTGATACGTGTCTCTTTTGAATACGCCATCGATCGTGGTCAAATAGCTAGCAACCCCGCAAAAGGGGTTAAATCCATAAAATATAAGACCAGAAAACCACAACCTTGGCCGCAAGAAGCCATCAAATCCGTGCGAGAAACACTGCCCTATGACCATCGGACACGGCTATTATTTGAACTGTTGTACTGCACTGGGCAACGAATTGGTGATGTTCTTTCCGCCAAATGGATAGACATCCACGGGCCCGCTATCTCCGTCAATCAGAACAAGAGCGGCGCTGATCTTGAGCTGATAATAACCGAGGATTTGGCCGAATGCTTGCGCCGCGCACAACGACATCATTCGGTTGAAACTATCCTAGCAAATCATCGCGGAAACGGCCCTTGGTCTTACCGGGGCGCTGCGGATGCAATGATGAAGCTTCGAAAACAGGTCGGCGCAGTGGAACACAACATCCACGACATACGCCACACTGTTGCCTCCGAAATTGCCAGCGCGGGGTTAGATGACGAACATATCCAATCCGTGACTGGCCATACAACAAAAAAGATGGCAGCCCATTATTCGGCCTCGACAAGGCAAAAAACCCGCGCTAAGACAGCCCAATCAGCACGGAACAGAACAAAAACGGACCGTGAATGAGTAGACAAGCGGGTAGAAAAAACACCACCTACCCGCTAAGTCCTTGAAAAGGCGAGTTGGCGGAGTGGTGACGCAGCGGATTGCAAATCCGTGTACACCGGTTCGATTCCGGTACTCGCCTCCATTTAATTTCAATGGCTTAGCGGACGCCCCGCAGACGCGCATTTGAAAATCTAAACAAATGTCTAAACATTCCGTTTTTGTTCTGTTCGTTTTTGCTGTGCTTGAATCGCTCTGATCTTTTGGCGAACCTTCTTTGTATAGTGTTGCACCATGGCCGGACTTTGGCCCGTAACAGACGCAACCAAGTCGTCGCCGCAGCCTGCTTCGACAAGCTCACAAGCCGCGTTATAGCGCCAACTATGAATATCATACTTAAGGGCACCAATAGCCTCTCTGACCTTTCTGACGGCCTGAGAAGCCCCACGATAAGACCAACGGTTCGTTCCACGTTCGTTGGTCAGGATAAAGACAGAATGACGGCTAGCCGCGTTGAGTGCCGCCTGAAGCTCTGGAAGGATAGGAACCCAAAGTTCCTTGCTCGTTTTATTTTGTTTTACGACAAAGCCGCCTTCCTGAATATCAGACCAGCGCATTTCCAAAACGTCACCGATCCTTTGGCCAGTGCCCACGCAAAGCTCCATCACGAGGCGTTCTCTAGTCCCTAGGGCGCAGGTAGACCGATAGACCTCAAGAAGCTCATAGGGCCAAGGTTCACGCTCTGCTTTCTCAGTCTTAAATTCCTGAACGCCCTTTGCTGGATTTGTCTCACGCCAACCAAGGTCGACGCAGTGTTCCATAAGAACGCGCAGGACACGCAAAGAGTAATTAGCAAAGTATATCTTTTCTGCGTTAGTATCCCGTAAACGGATAACATCCTTACGCTTCATATTGGCCGGATTTGCGTCACTCATGATCGAAAGGAAGAATTCGAGGTACTTGTCATAGTCAAGCGCTGTACGAGGCTTAAGCCTTCGGTAACGGGGCGACTTTCGATAATCAGCAACCAGTGCTGCAAAGTTGCGAGACGTCACCCGTTTCGGCATTTCCTTGCCTGCAAGAATGTCGGCATATTCCATCCAGAATTCCGGCGTACCAAACTCATTCGCAAGCTTCAGAGACGGCCAGCCACGTCTTTGGAAGTAAAGGCCGTTTTTCTGTCTATAAATGTGTTTCGGAAGTTCACGTTTTGCCATGGCGCATATCAATCCCCTCGAACTCGTCAAATTCTTGCTCTTTGGAAAGGACGAGCTCAATCTTTCTGCCTTCTATAGTGACACGACTGACCGTTTTTCCAGCTTTCTCAAATATGTTAAGCAAGCTTAGCGCACGTTGTTCGATATTTGAAACTGACATTTCAGCACCCAAACATTTTCCGCGACTGTAAATTCCAATGAATAAGACATTCACAGACCGGAAAGGAGGAGGCGATGCGCCGCAAAGGAGGCATAGCGTTGCTAATCACCTTGAGGTCTGGCTTCATGATAAACCGGTAAGCTTTTACCGGAATGAAACCATTTAATTGTTCTGAAAGAAACCGCGTGATTTTAGCGGCTTGCTCTAGCAAAGCGTTTAATCTGTCCAATACCATAACAAGCCCCTTTTAACTTAAGTTCGCGCGTCCAGTGAGACGAATGGGAAAACCCATGCAAACAGTTCTAGGGGCGAAGTTAGGACAGGAGGAGCTTTGGTTGCAAATCCGCGGATCACAGGAGGTGTCACTAATGCATATGCAGAACTGTAACAAATGAAATAATTCGTTACTATTTTCTCCGTTTGGTGCTCTGTTGTCTGACTAACCGGAGGTCGGTGTCACTAAATGCATATACTGACAAGGAGTAGTGTGTGTGGTGAGGTCGCCTCCTGCCCCCTCCGATCCTGACGTCTACGGGGGTAGGAGGCTTGTGGTTCAGATAAGCGTTTCTAGCGTGTAAGTGGTTAAGTAGCAAATTGCTTTGCCAATATTTCTTATTCAGCAAGCTAGATATACAATCAATTTTTAGCTTTTTTGAGCCTGTCTTGAAATTGATTTTAGTCGAGATTTATCCAAATCACCTCTAACAAAATACTAGGCTTTTAATAGCCGTCGATAGCTACTATACTTCAAGATATTCTATCGTTATCTTATACTTACAGTGCCTTTCTGCTGATTAAGCACGCGGTATTATTCAATAAAATCTAAGGTGTTGTTTTGACGGCTATTAATAGAAGTGATATTTACGATAAAAACTTAAATTTCCTCATAGGATCCGGAGCGTCGGTGGGGCTGCTCCCAACGCTTGAATTAAAAATTAAGCAAGCTGGAAGCCAGCGCTCCCACACGCTTGAGACGCTCGCGACAATGTTTGAAGATGACGAAGATATAATGCCCCTTCTCTTTTCATACTATGTCAAAAATGTCATAGCTCCTGCCGCCAAATTTGATTATTCTGAAACAAATATTTCGCAGAAAGCTGTTCTAAGAAGCTACACGCATTTTTTGACATCTATATTAACTTTGCTCAACAAGAAGGGGCAAGTTCGACGGGCCAACATTTTCACGACAAATTATGATGGTCTAATTGCTCATTGCGCCGAACAAATGGTTCAGCAAGGTCAGTTCGACTTTATTCTAAACGATGGAAGTATTGGATTTAAAAAAAAGACCCTCCAAACGAGAACCTTCAATAGGTCAGTTAAAGACCAAGGAACCTTTGACCAGCACGAAATCAGTATCCCTCAAATAAATCTAATACAACCTCATGGTTCAATTTATTGGTACAAAGACGGGGAAAACATTGAAGTTTCTTACGACCTACAAAGATCGTCAAATAGAGCAGATACTGTGCCAGAATTTTCGAACTCAGATTTCGAAGACTTATTGCTTGATGAAACAAAAGACGACAACGATATTATCCCTGATGACATCCACGAGAACGCAGAAGTTATAGAGGAATTTTGGGAACATTACCGAAAATTACCGATAGTAAATCCCACCAAATGGAAGTTTCACGAAACTGTATTCGAAGAGCACTACTATCAATCACTTCGGACTTTAAGCTACGAACTTGAAAAACCCAATTCTGTATTCATAGTTTTCGGATTTTCCTTTGCTGACGAGCACATTTTGAGTTTGGTCAAGCGGTCGCTATCAAACCCCACTTTAAAAGTTTTTATCTGTTGCTACTCAGAACAAATAAAGTCCGAATTGGAGATAAAGTTTGGTGTCTTTGACAATGTGGAACTCATTCGAACAGATGGAAAATTAGACTTTAAAACCTTTAATAAGGAAGTATTCTCTACCGCTCCGCCCCTAGTCTCTGGGGAATAGAGATGATCGAAATAGGGCAAGTAATCGCTGTACTAGGTGTTGAAATAACGATCAAGACCAACGAAAATTCAAATTTGGAAACTCATTTCTATCACGGCCAATCTTTCAAAGGCGTTTCAATTCGTGAGTTTATCGCAATTGATCACGGATTTCGAGAAGTGATTTGCGTTGTTGAAGGGGAGTTTTTGGACGAAAGGCTAAAAGAAGGGGATGGCCCCAACGTACGGTATGTTCGAAAACTCAAAGCACGACCTTTTGGATACTTTGAAGACGGAGTGTTCCATGATGGCATAAAATTTCTTCCCAAAATTGGCGAACCGGCCAAACTGTTGCCTGAGCAGCAAGTCGAGAAGATGTTCGAAAGCAAATCATCAGAAAACTTTGTTATTGGGAGCCTCTTAAAAGAAGACTTACCCATTTCACTACCATGGATGAATATTTTCAACACTCATATTGGAATATTTGGGAACACTGGTAGTGGGAAATCCAATACTTTAGCTAAACTTTTTACAACACTATTTGACACAAAAATTGAGGAGATTGCCGGTAAAAGTAAATTCGTTTTTCTGGATTTTAACGGCGAATATACTGGAGCACAACTCGCTCCAGAAAGGTTTAAAGAAGTCACAAAATTAAGCACACGGCATTCCGAAGCTGATCATTTCACAATACGAGATCAAGAATTTTGGGAAGCTGAGACGCTCGGTATTTTATTCCAAGCGACCGCCAATACACAAAAACCTTTTCTTAGAAGAGTAGTATCTGGTCGTAACAAGTTTCTTGAAATCCAAGATTCTCTTGGTCGTTACCTAAGGACAACCTTCGAACTTGTTCTAAAATCCAAATCTCCAAGCCTCGAAGCGTTAGAGCAGCTTAAACACTTGGCTAGGCTTCTAGATAATGATGGTGGATTGATAGATGCTCTTGATGGAGTTGGCCTCAGACGGGGAGTTGATGTTGATAGTTTCCATGTCATAGAAAATGGGAGTTGGAAGTACCTTAGCCAAGATACCTTTGCGGATTTTTGTGAGGACACTTTCCTGACAGAAGTGGATGCTCTGGACGTCAGCGTTCTCCAAGGGTTCGATGAACTTCAAGTTCGGTCAAATCTACAACTTATTCGCGATGTTCTCAGTGGATCGGCGCAATATGATCACATTCAACCTCTTCTTCGCAGGCTGGAAGCAGTAAAAGAAGACTTAAAAAAAGTGATCTTAGTAGACGACGCGCATGAAGAAACCACCAAACCTCTGAAAGTAATCTCTCTTAGAGAAGTGAAGCAGGAGGTGAAAAAAATAATCCCTATATTAGTCGCGAAACGATATTTCGAGCACCATAAAGAAACAAGCACCTCGCCTCCATCTTCAACCGTTCACTTAGTAATTGATGAAGCGCACAATATTCTTTCCACTCAGTCATCAAGAGAAGCGGAGAGTTGGAAAGACTATCGGTTGGAACTATTCGAGGAGATCATCAAAGAAGGTAGAAAATTTGGTGTTTTTCTTACACTTGCGAGTCAAAGACCATCTGACATATCCTCAACGATCGTTTCTCAGATACACAATTATTTCATTCATAGACTCGTTAATGATCGTGATCTAGCGCTATTGGACAACTCCATATCAACGCTTGATTCCGTCTCGAAATCTCAAATTCCTTCCTTACCCAAAGGTGCATGTGTGGTCACGGGAACTACGTTTGACATCCCCATGCTGCTACAGATCGATAGACTTGATCTAGAAAGAGAGCCTGACAGTAAAGACGTTGATTTGAACAAGCTTTGGGACGATGGAGACATTTTAGCATAGGGTAATCGGGCTTGCCACCTTGCCTCGCAAACGATTGAAACGTTACATTGAGCTAGACATTAAGGAACTCATCTCTTGCGAAACAGAGTAGCTCTGGCAAATTGTGCTTAGTTACAAACATCTAAACATTCTCGAATTGTTCCGACATATTTCGACTTGAATCTAAACAATTAAACTCACCAAATCAGCTACATACCTAGTCTTGCAAATCCGTGTACACCGGTTCGATTCCGGTACTCGCCTCCAATATAATCAATGGGTTACGCATTTCTCTGCTCATTGGGTATCACCTCTAGTATCAGTTTCACGTTCTGTGCCTGTTCTGTTCGGGGTCATTTGCGCTTTGCTACCGCCTGCCGCGCCCGCATGATTTGCCGCGCCTCCCCGGCATATTTGATGATCATCTCTTTAGATGTGTGGCCGCTGTAGCTGGCGATTTCATCGTCCGTGCAGCTCGCCCACGCCAATTCCATGACGCCGCGATACCGCAAGGCGTGTTGGTCATGGGCCATCAGGCCCAACCGCTTACGCTCGCGCACCATCACACGCGCCATCGCGTGATAGTCCATTTTGGAACCGTTAGCGCGCGTCAGGATGTGGCGCGATGGGTGGGGCGCTACGCCTAGATCATCTTTCGCGCCGTCCAGTGCCGCCTTGAGTGCAATCGTGCATGGCAGTGACAGGACCGTATCTGTCTTATTCTGGCGCAGTTTAAGAGTATCGCCGTCATAGTCGCCCCATTGAAAATCAACCCAGTCGCCGGGGCGTTGTACACTCCCAACACCAATCTCAAAAATCAGGCGGGGCAATGGCTCACCCTCTTCCCGCATCTTTTCAACTGCCCAATCGGTCCACGGCAAGTGTGGCTTCTTACGACTTTCTGGAACTTTGAGCTGTTCTATTTCGGTTGCGGGATTGTCATCACGCCAACGCTTTCGGATCGCCAACTTGCACAACATGCTGATCGCTGTGGGAAGGTAAATGGCAAACCTGACCCGATGGCGATTTTGGTCCATCGCCTCGTAAATATCGGCTTGGGTTAGCCGCGACACATCCATGTGACCGATTTTTTCAGTCAGATATTCGAAGGCATTTTCAAGGTCACCTCGGTAGCGCGGGGAAAACCCGGCCCACTTGTCTGTTTCTTGCATTGCGTCGATAAGCGCAGCCCACGACGTCTTCACGTTCGCTTTTTTGCCACTCAAAATTTCCCAGTATTGGCGGTCAAATTCAGCCGTACCCTCTTCGGCAGTAATACGTCCCAGATAAATCATCTTGCCATTGACGATCTTGCGCACATAGCAACGGCCAGACGGATGCCGCCAAAGGTATTTCTTGCGTCGACCTACCACTGAATTTGATCCCATAGCTCTGTCACATCCCCCGCTGAAATTCGTTTGAGGACCTCAGTATCCCAACGAACTACGCCAGGCGCAATTTCATGCCCCGGCGGTAGGTGACCTTCATCAACCAAAGCCTTAAACTCGTTCGTGCGCAAATCGAGCAATCGCGCGGCTGTTGTCTCGCTGGCCATGATGGGTGTGTGCCGCGTCATTTGTCAGCCCCCATTTCTTGGCCTGCTCTGCATCGCGCTGGCTTTTGCGCTTTGACCGTGAATTGAGAGACATACTTCTCCCAAGCACCGCTCGGAATCTTTGGGTTCCGTTGCCCCGGCGCGGTGAAGATATGGTCCAGCATGTCTTCGCGGATCAGATATCGGATGTTGGTCACGGGCAGACCTACGCGCTCAGCCAGTTCCTTTGGTGTTTCGAGAGGTTTGGTCACGGCTCACCTTTCCATTGGATTTCAGTTAAAAACACTGCAAGAGTGAACAGGATCGCCCAAACCACTCCAAAAGTGCACATATGGGTGAATAATTAACTCATAGGTGCATCGTGTCAACAGACTTGAGCGGCATTGGCCTTCGTTTGCGAGAAATTCGCAAAATAAACGATATTACTCAGCCCGTTATGGCTGCGGCCATCGATGTGTCTGACCGCGCGTATAAGAACTATGAACAGGAAAAACGGGATCTGCCCGCTCTTACAGCTCTGAACATCAGCGAGGCATTCAGAGTGAATCTTGACTGGCTGTTGGCGGGGCGCGGCAAGATCCACAAAAGTGACGACCCCGAGCTGGCTGAGGCAAGTGCGATCGCTGTCTTGTCCGAGGCTGACAGGCGCGGAACAGACCTGCCTACCGCCAAGCTCGGCAAAATCATCGGGTTTGTCGCCGCGCAGGCCGCACAGACAGGCGAAAGCCCCGCGCAGGTCGCCAGCCACTACTTCGAAACCCTTTAATCAGGAGACGAACATGACCGACACATATCAGCCGCTGGAATCCTCAAAGTCAGACTTGGACCCCTGCGACCAAGAAATACTCACCTTTGCGCGGCAAGTCGGCATATCAGGCGCATTCTTGTTTTTTGGCGGTTTGATAGCTCTGATCGCAACATCAGGCCAAACAACTTGGGACATCGCACGCTCCCTTTACGTTGTCATGGTTGTTCTTGGCCCTATCGGCATTGTCGTAGCGCAAAGACTCCTGCGCATATTGATGAAGCATCGGCGCAAAGAGCTTTCCATTTTTGATAGTCATTAAGGCACAATGGCGGATCGCGGACCTTTGCCGTAGACCTCAAGCACAACCGGACCGACTGACACTCGCCCAAGTCTAACTCGGCAAAAATCCAAGCTCGAACACCCTTGGACGCAGCTTTGTGGTTAAATCCGCGTAGGCTGCCTTGAATGGATCGAAGTCGGTCAATTCGGTATCGCTATAGGCTTCAAGCGCGCGGCGGACCTGATACCAGCCCGCATCCGGGCGGCCCAGTTTGAATTCCAGTCTGATTTTTTTGGGGAAGCTGATGGCGTGGAAGCGCTGGAACAGCTTGCGGCCTTCATCGAGGACGGCCTGCGCTTCGGGCGAGAAGGTCATGCCGGCCATGTAGCGCACCATGAAATCGCTTTCAAACCGCGCCCTTACCCCCAGTTCACCTTCGGTAAACGGGATAAAGTGATTAGTGAGCGACCAGTCCCGATCATCCCAACGCAGCCCGTCGGCCCCGGCGGTAAGGTTCTTTCCGGCGAACAGCATCCAAATTAAGCAGTCTGATTTGAAAATGTCGGAAAGTGGCTGCAAGGGTTGCAGGAACTGGTCACTGTGGTTTTGCCAAGTGTGGCGAACGAGAAGTCGGACGGAAAAGACGACCGCAGCATCGGCTATATTCTCGGGCAAGAGAAACAGACCGCCTCCATTCCTCCCAGTGAAAATTGATGAGGTTATCAACGTTCCCTGACCCGCGTTCTGCATGTCATTGTTGCTGGCGAACAAGTGACCAATCGCGCCATTAGATGTCCGCTTGACACGCGGATTGCGAGATGGCGTCAGAGCATTGGACAGCGGTATAGTGACCTCGCCTTTAGCAGGAGGCGCAACTATCCATGCGTTCAGTAACGTCGACTTAGGACGAACTGAGTAGGTTTTTTCGCTGATCAAGGCACCGTGACGATCAAGCGCGTTCACTGTGATTTCGCTCACGGGCGCTTTGGAGCTATGATCCCAAATCAAAAATCCGATAGGGAAATTGCCTTCTAGGCTGTCAAACGCCCGACTATGAACCACAAAGCCATCGAGATACTTCGGCTGCCAAATCTTCCGGAATGCTTCGAAGTTTGGCGCGTTTACATACTTTAGGGTGCTGAACATCGCCAAAGTCGAATGTGGCAATTCATTTCGAATGCGGACTAGGAATTGCACGAACAATTCCTTGCTGGCATAACCAAGGTTCATCTCGCGCATCCATCCGTTAATGCGCGTTTTTTCGATACCGATCTTGTTTTCGTCGCCTTTGGTGATCCCTGATCCGCTTTCCCCATAAGGCGGATTGATCAGCACCAAGATCGGCTTGGCGCCCTTCTTGCGCTCACGCGCATCGGCAATCGCCTGTCTTAGCCCCTGCGGTAGCTTGCCGGACAGGTCGTAATCAATCTGCCCAAAATCATCTACGTCGTCATTCAAATAATCATACTGGAAAATCTCTGCCCCTGCGAAGGCGGGGTTGCTGCGCATGATCGTCACGTCCTCGGTGTCCAGCGTGGACATGTAGACATTGCGCAGGTTGGAGTGCTTGGCCTCAAGATTGCCAACACCCGCGCACATATCCCAGACGATATATTTTTTCTGCCAGTTCGCGCCTAGCGTGGCTTTCAATTGATCATAGGCTTTGTCGACGATGTGCAGCGGGGTGTAGAACGCGCCCTTGAACTTCTGTTCGTCCATCGGCAGCAGGCTCTCGCGCCGCGCCAGCAGATAGTTCCGATATTCCTTTTCAGGCGGGCGGTGGTAGATGTTCCAGAAGTTGCGATAGCCGCGTTCGCTGGCAAGTTCGTATTGCTCGGCCCCAATGATGAACACAGGCTTATTGCCGCTAAACAAAAGGCGGGCGGGTAGGTTGCGCATCGCTTCATCGCGCCCGTCATGCATGATGTCAGCAAAGAACAAGACTGCATAATCCGCCTCGTTCTCTACACCAAGCTCAACGCCAACCATCGCGACCCATTTGTCGAACACCTGCCGCAGGTTGTCAGGCGTGATCGGTGTGCGGATGATCCGGCCCTCGCTGACCGCGTCCTTCGTCGCTTTAATGAACTCAGCCTCGTAATCCTTGATTTCGTAGAGAACGAAGTGGGTTTCAATCGTGGGCGCAATTTTGGCTGCTAACACTTTGTCTGCCGCAGAACCGGATTTAGGCCAGACGATTGTCTTGTCGGCCAGCAGCGGCAGCGCATGCTCGGTTGCCATCAATGCCGCCTTTTCGCGGTCCATCACGCACAGAAAGCCGGGGATGGGTTCGCCCCGTTTTCGTGCGGCGCGAACGTAGACGAGCAATTGTGCGAACATCAGCAGGGGTGGGGTTGGGGCCTCTTTGGCCTCAAACCAGATTTCTAGGGTCTGGATATCGACAAGGCCCTTGTTCACCCCTTTAAGGCCAAGCGCTGCGATGTAGGCGTCCTTGACGTCTTCCTCGGTTTTTGCGCGGGTAAGGGCTGTGTGCAGGCTCATATAATTAGTTCCACTTAACGGGCTGTTTCTTCAAAGTTTTTAATGCGCTTAAAGCTATCAGGCTAGCTGTAAGTCCCAATGGCTGGCCTCCATGACCTTATTCATTTTTGTGGGGTGGTTGCATAGTAAAAACCAAGGTCCGCAAATGGGCTTGGCCAGAAAAATTCTGGTTGAGCGGGATTCTACGCCCGAAATTCTGTGTCTGGGACCATTGAAAGCGCCATCCCCTCGCGCTGTTTCAACCGTGACACCATCGCCAGCAGATTATCTGCGCGCGGGTTTCCCTTAGCGCTGAGCATCCGCATCAGGCTCTTGGGGTCTTTATCCATGTCTTGCGCCAAGGCCTCGAACCCCACCGTGGCGTTCACGTAGTCGCGCAGCAGCACCTTGCCGGTGTCCAGATCATCGCTGAGCATCGCTTCGATTGCTTCGCGGAACAAGCCCGCACGAAACTCAGGGTCGCACTCGGCGCGCGCTTTGATCGTTTCTTTGAAGTCTTTCGTCAGTGGCATGTCAGTCGCCTTTCTCTTTGCGGGCCTTGTAGTCGTCCCAATATGCTTTGGCCTGCTCGATGTCTTTCGACTGGCGTTTCTTCGTGCCACCGCAGAGCAAGATCACAAGTGTGTCGCCATCTTTGCCAAAATAGACGCGATAACCAGGGCCGAAAGTGATGCGCCGCTCTGACACGCCTTGGCCAACTGGTTTTACATCGCCCAGATTGCCCGTCTCGATCCGCGCTAGCGCCGTGCGCACCTTCAATGCCGCCGCCGTATCCAGACCATTGAACCAATCTTCAAACGGCGTTTTACCCGCCTCGGTGACATAAACAACGAGCTTATTCATCGTAATGGTTGGTGACGCATATGTTACCAAATGTCAATCGAATTCCTTTCTTCAGCTCTGCTAAGTGTCGTTCTCACGCGCACTGTATGGCTCTGACGGTCCTGGGAACTAACCGGGCTAAATTGAGGCATTCAATGCCACTTAGTATACACCGCCGCCTGTAGGGGAGAAGTCCTGGGCTGATGCTTTGGGGTTTCCGTAGTGCGGAAAAATGCCAGAGCGCACATTATCAGTTTCCTGCCCCGCAACTAATGTCAGCTGTCTAGAAAGGGGTAAACTAGCCAAAACTTCTCGCACGCCGATGCGGCCCTTTGAGCCAAGTCTAATCGATGTTCCTTAGCGATTGGAACTTGTGGAAACTAGTGGCACGCAACAGGCAATTTCATTCGACATTTGCTTCACCCAAACCAATCAACGGGAGCTTTCGACCCAAATTGCTTCTTGTAAAAACCCTCAGCTTCGAAGGCTAGGTTGAGGGACTTCACCTGAACTCTATCGTCCATTATCAAATGAAGCTGGTTTTCATAACTTCGTGACCTCGAAAAAGTTGCAATGTTTACTGGCTCCCCATCGAATTGGACCAGGGAGCCGTCGCCTTTTACTACTACCACAGCTTCGTCAAACTCGATAATGACCCCAAACAGTGCCGATCTGACAGATACAATTTCACTCGTGCAGCCTGGCAGCTCGATGTCTCCTAGTAGGGGTCTTTTCCCCGAATTTAGAAAACGAAATGCACTTAGTGTGTTCCCAGACACCTTATATATTTTATCGTGCGAGCCCCAAGAAAGCGTCTGAACCGATTCAGAGCTATCATCTTCGATCCCATCGGTCAGAACTGTACTGCCAGAAAACTCAATCTTCTCGATTTCAGCGCCCTCTACGTCATTGAACGCGTTTTCCGCCTTTTCTAGTTCAAACGTTTCACCAGTTCGTTTGAAATTCGCTAAATAACTCCCCCCTCGGTAGGAGGTGGCCGAGATATTTTGATACATCCAGTCACATGCGTCACAACTCGCACCGCTAAGCTCGTAACCTTCACTTTCAGCAGGCTTAAAACCTTGCTCGAGATGAAGATCTAACTGGCGCAGGCCGGCGTCACCAGCTGCGCATGCTATTTTGCCATACGCAGCTGCAATTTGTCGTGTCGCAATCGAAGAAATTCTCTTCAATGAGTGTTCGCCAGGTTGTTCGGAGTTCACATACTCAACGTGAACGCCATTCTGAGATGACATTATCATTCTATCATAGTGCATATTCATTGATGTGCTTGGAAACGCATCTGAAATATCAGACTCCACAAGCAAATACTTCGCCAACTGCTTAGGAGAAACAACGAAATCCAGAGTGGCTATGTCTTCGAAGCTTTTGGTGACAACTTGCCGGGACAAAGCTCCGTTCTTGATTGCGTTACTTGCTCGAAAAGAAAATCGCAGCGAGGGTCGTGCTGCTTCTTCGACTGCTGTTTCTAAATCGGATATAAGGGCATCCCAGTCATACACGGCCCAATCGCCCTCTGGAGTTAGGGCGTGGAGCTTACCCTTGTACAGAAGGGTGTCCCACCAGGACCCCTCCAAGGAGATGTTTAGATCGCGCATCTTTGCCCCTTGGTTATCTTTCTCATCTTGGCCAGTTTCAGGAAGCCCTCTTTCACCCAAGACTGCAAAATATCTCCAGTAGGTCTTTGATTGTCGATCCTGTAGTCACATGGATATCCATGCCACTGTTCCATGGCGTGGTTGTCAAATTTGGCCAAGAAGACATCACCTGCATCCCGATCACGCCCAAGGTAGGCAATTTCTTCCGCTACAAGGTGTATACCCCAAGCGCACTTTCCATTTGTCCAATTCGCTGCACAAGAATTCTCGAAGGACAAAGCCTCGTCTGTCTTTGAAATAGTCCACTGGGACTTACCAAGATTTCCGTCGCGGTGTTTTTCAGAATGCTGGTAAAGGACTTGCTTCTCGCCGCCAGATACGGGGCATTGGAAGGTCACTACTGTCTCAAACAATTTCGAACCCCTGATCTTAGATGGCCTCGATGACGTCGGTCAATACCGAACTCAATTCACGGATTCATTCAGAAAACTTAATCAACGTCGAAATCGGGCTAACCTTGTCCTCTGTAAACCATTGGTTGCGCCAAGGTTCAAGGCAACATCCACCACGGTAAGCAACCGGTGCAAGCCAAGTTGATAAACGCGCGTAACCAACGGGCAAAATAAGATAAAATTGCATACATCAGAATTTCAATTGCGGTACTTGCCAGTCCTTCAATGCGTCATCCCCTGGTCCATATCGACCTCGCGCGCTTTTAGCTCTGTCTCAGCCTCTCTTCGGCGTCCTTCGCTAAGCTCAAGCTCGTGCTCAGTTGTTCGTCGAGCATCCTGTAACTCGCTTCCTCGTTCAACAATCCACGCAATGCTTTCAGTGACACGGCTTGCGAACGCACCAGCAGCGTCACGCATTGCGCTATACCATCCAACTGGTTCTGCATCCTGCTCGTCGAGCGTGCCTCTAACCCGCTCAATTCCTTTGCTGAGACCTCGCAGGCCGTTACCAACCGCTCGACGCAGGCGAGCAAGTCGCGTTCCAAGGCTGTCAGGGGTGTCGTCATCTAGTTCTCCTCGATCTTGATGCAGGTCACTGATCTGCCGCCCAGCGTGCAGGTCCTGAAGCGCGTTTTCGTCGGGTCCAACACCAGCCATGTCGCGTCCTCCCTGTCGATCCGCGTCAGGCCCAAGTCCTTCATCTCTGAGCTCTCCAGCATCAGCGTCCAGAGCAAGCTCGCGCCCATCATCGAGACGATCCCCACCAAGAGTGTCCCCGTGATCAGCCAGGGCGAGATCGTCAGCCAGCTCTTGTTCTGTCGCAGAAAGGTGCGGGTATCGCTCTCGATTGTACGATGCGCGATGGTCGCAATTTTGCTCAAATCGGTCCTGAAGTTCTCGAGCTGGGATGCCATCGAGGCGGCGTAATCCTGCCGGATCGTGTCCAGTTCCGCGTTCAGCTTCTCGCTCAGCCGGGTCGGTTTGCCAGTTTTCATGGAATATCTCTCCTTTCAAACGCCAGCGCTCGCCGGTGTCGGGGTCTTGGGCGGTTAGGTAGGCTTTGCCCGCACGCGGGATGTCAAAGCCAGCATTGGTCAGGCCGTCGAGCATGCTGGCGCGGTCAGTGATCAGACCGACGCTAACCTGATCCAAAATCCACGCATGCAGCTCGTCACGGCCTTGGGCGCGGGTTGGGGTCTCGATGGTGTCGCGGACCTCTTGGGTGCGCTCCAACTCCATCGGATCGGCCCAGCCGTGGCGCTGGTTCATCACGTCGCGCAGGCTGTCGAAGGCCTTCTCATAGCCGGGCGGCGCGATGTTCAGGCTGCGGCCCGAGGTCAGCTCCAAGCGCGGCGTGCAGAAATGAAGCTCGACGCGGTCTTCGTGGGTATGTCGGACCCAGAGCACCTCATATAGCGTCGGGTCCAGCCCCGCGAAGGCCAGACGCTCGAACCCGTCCATGACCTCCACTTGCTGTTCCTCGGTCGGAGCGTCGGTGTCGGCAAAGCTGATCACGCCCGCGCGGTAGGTCCATTGGTGGCGGCTGGCGTCGATCAGGGCTTCAGTGCGGTCGGGATTGCCGCGCATGACCTCGGGCAAAGGTTCGCGGGTCACAGTGATCGGCTGGCCGTCAGCATCGCGGATCAGGTCGCGGTTGTCGTCGTAGGCGAGCACCTTGTCCGCGACGAGGTAGCCGATCGGACCCGCACCCGCGCTTTTGCCGTTGCGGAAGAACTTGATCAGCATCGGCGGGCGGCCTCGACGATCTGGGCAAGCTGGCGTTCGATGGTCAGCAGGCGGCGGGCAACGGTGAGCGCGTCGAGGTCGGCACGGCCTGTCAGCATCGCGCGGTTCAGCCAGCGGGCGATCTGGTTGAGGTTACCGCCAATGCGGCCGACGGCCAGCACAAGCGCCGGATCAACGCGGGGGATGGGCTTGCGGCGGCGGGCCTCGGTCAGGCCAAGCGCCTCGCGCAGCAAGGTCGCAGCGGGCAAGCCAGCGGCCTCGGCTTTGGCGCGCAACTGGGCTTTCTCTGCGGCGGTACAACGGAAGACGAACGTCTCGGTCAGCGGCTCTTTGGTGCGGGCTTTTCCCGCGCCGGTGGGGTTCGAAGGGGAGGCTTGCCGCCCCTCGCAAGGTCCCGTGTCAGCAGCGCCAGCGTATGACATGGGTCGCCTTGCTGTTTGCTCTTCGGTGGGATCGGTAGCGGTCTTGATCTAAGGCCTGCGGCTTGGATTTGGGCCTGCGTCACCAGCTTCGACGCCAGCAATGCCGTCACTTGCGGGGTCGTGATGTGTTTGCACATCGGGCTGCGATCACTGATCCAGCAGGCCAGTCGCGCATGGTGATCGGCCTTCAGCGTTGCCACCTTTTCCCGGTCTTCCGCCTGCTTCTCAACATAGGCCTGCCAGCGCCGAGACTGAAACCAATTGTCGGAAAAGCAAACTTTGGAGCGGGTGAATCCTGCGCTGTCGTTGGCGTAGGCTTGGACAGCTTGGAGCAAGTCCTCCGGCCTGATCCCTTCCTTTTTGGCCTCTTCGATCTGGGCAATGCAGGCCGCTTTGCCACGTAGCCGGTCGAGCGGATAGGCCGCTAAAATCTTCTCAGCTTCTTCATCCACCGCCGCCTCGCGCTTGCGCGTAGGTGGTTCTTTCTTAGGTTCAATGGTGAGGTTCGTGTCCCGATTTGAGACTACCCCCGTCTCACCCTTGAGACTTTTCCCCCGCGTTTTTGAGACGTTTCCCCCCGTCTCATTTTGAGACGAAACCCCACTGGGGCCGCTGTCCCCAATCTTTGGACGCGAGCTGGGGCCAAGGGTGATATCAAGGTGCAATTCATATTGATTAGAACCGCGCCCGCCATCACCGTCACCACGGGCATGGCGAGTGACAAGGCCGCATTCCTCCAACGTCGTCATGTGCCGAAACAGCGTTGCGCGTCCCATCTCGCATTCGTCCGCTAACCGCTGGGCGCTTGGGTTGCATTGGTCCGTTTCTTTGTTGTGAAAATCCGCCAGTTGGATCAGCACAATCTTGGCAGCGGGCTTCAACCCTTTGACGTTCGCGGCCCAGATCAATGCCATGCCGCTCATGGCTTTGAGCCTGCCGAAACACGGGTATCAGGTTCACAACTTGTTCGACAAATGTCCTGATACTTTCTTGGCTCTAAGGGTGTGTTTTCGGGGCGAAATACACTGGATTGTAAATCCGTGTACACCGGTTCGATTCCGGTACTCGCCTCCACACTTCGACATCACGAGATCCGACTTCCGGCGCGAACAGCACTCCTATTCGGATACCGTGATACGTCAGCTGTTATCCCTCACGCACAGCATCAATCATGCGCTGTACGTTGTTAGGATCAGCGTCCGGTGTGATGCCGTGGCCAAGGTTAAAGATATGCGGGCCGCCGGAAAAGGCGCTGACGATGCGTTTGGTTTCAGAGATCAGTTTTGGGCCGCCTTCAACCAGCAGCGCCTGATCCAGATTGCCTTGGATGCAGACCTCGGGTTGCAGGTTTTTGACTGCCCAATCCGTGTCCATTTCCCCGCCGATTGCCAAGCCGTCCACGCCTGTGTGTTTGGCGTAGGCCGCATAGCCGTCTGGGGTTGCGCCACGGGGGAAGCCGATAATCGGCAGGTCGGGCCAGCGTTCGCGCAGGCGGGATACGATCTTGGCGGTCGGGCGGGTACAGTATTTCGCATAGGCCAGTCCTTCCAGCGATCCGGCCCAACTGTCGAACAGTTTCACCACCTCAGCCCCTGCTTCGACTTGACGGGACAGATAGTGGATCGTGGCTTCGGTGATCCGATCCATCAGCTTTTCAAACAGGGCAGGATTTTCCGCCATTAAGGCCAGCGCAGGCCCCTGATCCGGCGTGCCGCGACCGGCAATCATATAGGTGGCCACCGTCCAGGGCGCGCCTGCAAAGCCGATTAGTGGCACCTCGGGCGGTAGGGATTCGCGCAGGTTTTTCACCGTTTGATAAATCGGAGACAGGGTTTCGTGAATATCTTCGGCAGGGCCTAGCTTGCCAAAATCCTTGGCGGTTTGGATGGTGGACAGCCGAGGCCCCTCGCCCGTGACAAACCACAGATCCGCGCCCAGCGCTTGGGGGACCAGCAGAATATCGGCAAACAGGATCGCGGCGTCAAACCCGTAGCGGCGGATCGGTTGCAGCGTGACTTCTGTTGCAAGATCAGGGTTGTAGCACAGCGACAGGAAATCCCCTGCCTCGGCCCGCGTCGCCTTATATTCGGGCAGATAGCGCCCCGCTTGCCGCATCATCCAGATCGGTGGCACTGGCAGGGTTTCCCCGCGCAGCGCACGCAGCAGCAATTTCTCTTCGGTTTTCATCGCGAGGCCTTTCGTGCAAACTTGGCCCGCTATATCCCGCGACACCCTTTAGGGGAAGCCATCCGCGACATTTTCCCGATTGCCCAAGGCGGATCGCGGCCTTACACCGCAACCTATGACCTATTCTGCTGACACCCCGATGAACATTGGCACCCGCGGTTCCCCGCTGGCGCTGGCTCAGGCCTATGAAACCCGCAACCGGCTGATGGCGGTGCTTGATCTGCCCGAGGCGGCGTTCAAAATCCATGCGATCAAAACCACAGGCGACCGCGTCCAAGACCGCGCCCTGTCTGAAATCGGCGGCAAGGGCCTGTTCACCAAAGAAATCGAAGAGGCCATGTTAGACGGCACCATCGACATCGCAGTGCATTCCATGAAGGACATGCCCGTCGATCTGCCCGATGGCCTGATCATCGACTGCATCCTTGAACGCGAGGACGTGCGCGACGGGTTCTTATCCCCCAGCGTGACGGGAATCGCCGACCTGCCCCACGGCGCCATTGTCGGATCGTCATCCCTGCGCCGCCGCGCCCAGTTGCAGCACCGCCGCCCTGACCTGAAAGTGGTTGAATTTCGCGGCAATGTGCAAACCCGCTTACGTAAACTGTCTGAGGGCGTTGCACAGGCCACGTTTCTGGCCATGGCTGGCCTGAAACGGCTGAATATGCCAGCCGACACCGCCACGCCAATTTCAACCGACGACATGCTGCCTGCCATCGCTCAAGGGGCCATCGGCATTGAACGGCGAGCAGAGGACGAAGCCGCCGCACAGGCACTGGCCCTGATCAACCACAGCGACACGCAAATCCGCCTGTTCGCAGAACGCGCTTTGTTGCGCGGGTTGGACGGATCGTGCCAAACGCCAATTGCGGGGCTTGCCACATTGCACGGTGACCAGATCACTCTGCTAGGTGAAGTTCTGCGCCCTGATGGCAGCGAAAGCCTTACAGATCAGTTAACAGGCCCTCGTTCTGATGCCGCCGCCATCGGCGCAGAAATGGCCACACGCCTGCGCCCGCGCATGGGCCGCGATTTTTTCTGAAAACAGAGGCCGCGGGCGCTTTACAATCCCGCTCCAAACCGCAATTGTGCGCCACCAATCAAGCAGTTGCGGGCGTGATGGAATGGTAGACATAACAGACTTAAAATCTGTGGGCCTTTGTGCCGTGGGGGTTCGAGTCCCCCCGCCCGCACCACTGATATCAACCACTTGAAATAGCGAAAATATGTTAGGCTAGGGATGCATCTGCGGTGAGTGTCCAAAGTCGCGTGAATTTTGGAGTGTTTATTCTCGCGCGAGTCTTCAAATGTAGAATTTAAATTCTGTTTGTATCAAATTCGTAAATCCATATTCTGCTCTGGTAATCCCCCCTAAAATTAGTGGTGTTCAAAAGTAGAATTTTCTCGGCAAGGTATCTGAGGAGATTTACGATGAAGAACGGACGATTTAGCTTCGCACAGATCATGGCGGTGTTGAAGCAGGCTGAAGGCGGTACACCCGTCTCCGAGCTTTGCCGCGAGCATGGTATGAGCAGCGCCAGCTTTTACAAATGGCGGGCCAAGTTTGGTGGGATGGATGCGTCTTTGATCGCTGAGATGAAGGACATGGCTGAACAGAACCGTCGGTTGAAGAAGATGTATGCCGAGATGAGCATGCAGAATGACTTGCTGAAGGAAGCCCTTGGAAAAAAGCGCTGAAGCCATCTCGAAGGCGGGAGATGGCCATGAATGCGGTCGCGCAGAACGGGGTCAGCATTGCGTTGGCTTGCCGTGCGTTTGAGATCAGCGAGACGTGCTACCGGTACAGCCCAATCCTGAGCGACGAGAACGAGGAGATCGCCGATTGGCTGGAACGGTTGACCGAGAATAAGCGAA